>JAITWJ010000010.1 GCA_031285325.1 Bacteroidales bacterium | reverse complement strand
TTTTGGCCGGGTTTATTGATGTGGTACTCATGTATCTAATCTTTGGTTTTGCTAATACAAAGATAAATCAATAAGCCCTTTATTTTTACTTGTTTTGTTTACGTTGCAACAATGTCATTAACAGTTGACAGTGATGCCTGAACCACGATTTACAAGATTAAAAGACCGGCAGGATTTTCTTTGTGAACTTTGCGTAAACCTTGTGTTCTTTGTGGTAAAATATAATAACGGCAATCATTAAAATCATACAAATCACGATTCAGCCTCTCTTTTAATTGTGAACTGTCAACTGTCAATTGTTAACTGTCAATTAAAAAAGCGCAACATGCACCTAATTTTTAAATCATTATTAGCCGCCGTACATTTACTCCCTGATGAGGCCAAGGCCATACCCGGTCAATACCTGGTCAATACCAAGTCCAAGTGAAACATAAAAAATTGACAATGGACAACTGACAATTATATAGCGTACCGTCACTGCGAGCTTGCGAAACAGTCCAGAAAAACATCTGGATTGCTTCGGGCGTTGCCCTCGCAAAGACAGCAGGCATCCTCTCTCTTAATTTATGACTTAACTGTTAATTAATAATTATCCTGAAAATAATTTGGAAGTTATAAAACACATACGTATCTTTACAGTGATTTTCATAAAGAAAAATTTTAAAAATGTGGTTAGCGTTGGTGTCCGGTACATAGTTTCCGGCGCCGGCGCTAATTTTTTTTGCACACCACTGTTCAACCCCTAAATATCCTGAAGGGGACTTTATCGCGAAACTATTCCCCCTTTAGGGTGCGGGGGGTAATTGTCAACTAAAAATAATCATCAAATAATTTGGAAATACAAAAACAGATGCATATATTTGCTGTGTTCATGGTTTTGTATCATGATATTAAGGATTATACTTGTTAGCGCCCGGCGGGATACCGGGCGCTATTTTTAACCCAAACCACCGTCGCCTCGCTTTATTAACTGTTAATTAATAATTATCCTGAAAATAATTTGGAAGTTATAACACACACACGTATTTTCACAGTGTTTTATATGAGATAAATATTTAATTGTTAGCGTCAGTGTACTGTACATAGTTGCCGGTACCGGCGCTATTTTTTTTGCCCCTCTCAGCCTGAGTAATTAACAGTGGACTATTGTAAATAGTAAATATTGTCAGAGTATTAGAGGAAAATTTGGAAATTAAAAAACATATAAATACATTTGCGGTGATTTTTTTGAAAGTGAGTTTAAAGTTTTAATTAGTATTAGTGTACGGTACATTGTTACCGGCGCTGACGTTAACTTTTTAGTCATACAACCCAAACAATTAATAAATGATAACTAACCACTGTCTATTATAATAAAAACATTAACAAATGAAAAGATTATTAACAATTGTACTTGCTATAACAGTATTATTTGTTACCTGCGACAAAAACCCAGACACGGTACATGTTACCGGTGTATCTCTAAACAAATCAACCCTGTCTCTTACTGAAGGAACGTCAGAAACTCTGACGGCTGCCGTTACCCCCGCCGAAGCCGGGAACAAAAAAATTACGTGGAAATCGGACAAACCCGATATCGCCACAGTTGACGCCGAAGGTAAAGTAACCGCCGTTAAAGCGGGCACAGCCATAATCACCGTAACTGCCGAAGACGGTTTAAAAACCGCCGCCTGCACCGTAACCGTTAAGGCTGTTGAAGAATCTCTGACTGTAGTAGATGAAGAGAACGAGAAGTACGACATTCCGGCCATGACGGCAGGTATGGCCATCGCCGGCATCGACATCTCTAAAGCGGTAACAGGCGGCGTTGCCCCATACGCTTACACTGCAACAGGCTTTCCGGAGGGCATCGTTATCGACCCATCAACGGGCGTTATATCAGGCACGCCTGTTGGTACGTCAGAAAGCGGCACGGCAACCGTTACCATTACCGATTCATCCGAACCCGCCCAAAGCGTAACCGTTGACATCGACTTTGGGGCGACTACGGTTACGCCGCCGCCGGCCTTTATCGACAACGCAAGTTTCGACATTCCGGCCATGACAGTCGGCACGGCAATAGCTCCGGTTAATGTTGCAGGCGCGGCATCGGGTGGAGCAACCCCGTACGCATTCAGCGCAAGCGGCCTGCCGGCAGGAATCTCAATAAGCGCGGCAGGCGTAATTTCGGGTACGCCAACAGCGGAGGCAGCGGCAGGCACGGCTACAATAACCGTAACAGACGCTGCTTCGCAGAGCAGTAAAATTATTATCAATTTCGGGGCGGTAGCTCCCGCTGAGCCTACCTTTAACGATAACGGGGAGTACAACATTCCGGCCATGACGCAAGGCACGGCCATCGCCGACATCGACCTGTCTGAAGCGATAACAGGCGGCAAGCCTCCCTACTATTACGAGGCAACAGGACTTCCCGAAGGGTTGGTTATCGACCCTTCAACTGGCGTTATATCAGGCACGCCTGTTGGTACGTCAGAAAGCGGCACGGCAACCATTACCATTACCGATTCATCCGAACCCGCCAAAAGCGTAACCGTTGACATCAATTTCGGGGCGGTAACTACGGTTCCGCCACCGGCCTTTACCGACAACGCAAGTTTCGACATTCCTGCAATGACGGCAGGCACGGCAATAACTCCGATTAATGTTGCAGACGCGGCAGAAGGAGGAACACCCCCGTACACATTCAGCGCAAACGGCCTTCCGGCTGGAGTATCGATAAGCGAGGCAGGCGTAATTTCGGGTACGCCAACAGCGCCGGCAGCGCCAGGTACGGCTACAATAACGGTAACCGACGCTGCATCGAAGAGCAGTAATATTACTATTGATTTCGGTGCGATAGCTCCTGCCGCGCTGGTATTTACCGACAACGATAACTACAACATTCCGGCTATAACGGTCGGCACGGCGATAACTCCGATAGACGTTGCAGGCGCGGTAACGGGCGGAACAACTCCGTACGCATTCAGCGCAAGCGGACTTCCGGCTGGAATCTCAATAAGCGCGGCAGGCGTAATTTCGGGTACTCCAACAGCGGAGGCAGCGGCAGGTACGGCTACAATCACTATTAAAGACAGTTCATCGCCTCAGAAGAGCAGTAATATTACTATTGGTTTCAGCGCGATAACTCCTACTGAGCTGGTATTTATCGATAACGACAACTACAACATTCCGGATATAAAGGTTGGCGTGGCAATAACTCCGATTAATGTTGCAGGCGCGGTAACGGGCGGAATAACACCATACGCATTCAGCGCAAGCGGCCTTCCGGCGGGATTATCGATAAGCGCGGCAGGCGTAATTTCGGGTACGCCAACAACGGAGGCAGCGGCAAGCACGGCTACCATAAACGTTAAAGACAAATCATCGTCCACTCAGAGCAAGAATATTACCGTCAGCTACGGCGCGGCAACTCCTACTGAGCTGGTATTTACCGATAACGATAACTACAACATTCCGGATATGAAATTCGGTGTGGCAATAACTCCGGTTAATGTTGCAGGTGCGGTAACGGGCGGAATAACTCCGTACGCATTTTCTGCAAGCGGACTGCCGGCAGGTATTTCTATAAGCCCAGCCGGCGTAATTTCGGGTACGCCAACAGCGGAGGCAGCAGCAGGCACTGCTACTATTACTGTTACAGACAAATCATCGTCTCCTCAGAGCAAGAATATTACTGTAAACTACGGTTCGATAACTCCTACTGAGTTGGTATTTACCGATAGCCCAAGCTACGACATTCCCGCTACAAATATCACCACGTCAATATCTATTGATGTTGCAGGCGCGGCATCGGGCGGAATAAAACCATACACATTTTCTGCAAGCGGACTTCCGGAAGGTATTTCTATAAGCCAAGCCGGCTTAATTTCGGGTACGCCAACAGCGGTTGGCAGCGGAGGCACTGCTACCATTACCGTTACAGACAAATCATCGTCTCAGCAAAGCAAGAATATTACTATTAATTTCGGGGAGATAACATACGTTATACCACGCCGCATTACGTGGAACGGCTCCGGGTATGTCTTCGCCACCGAACCCAACGATGCGGGACTTTTCTTCAAGTTCGGCGGCGTAACGGGCATCTACACGGGCAACGGCAAAGTAACTATGCTTCCAGCCGCTGCCAACGGCGATACTTTCACCACCGCCGACGTGGCATGGAGTCCGGTCGCAGTGAGCAGTTGGACAAGCATTCCGTACAGCACACAGACAGTGAACGACGCCTACCACACCGTAGCCAACGTCAAGGCGGGCAAGGGCGACCCATGCCGATTGGTAGGGCTCGACCTTAACAAGATAAAGAACACCCCGGCCGGTTCGCTAACCCATGCCGACATCGACAACGGCGAGTGGCGCCTGCCAACCGTTGTAGAGCTGCATACTTTCACCGGCCAGAGCGCCAATGTCAACGGCTTTTCGGCACACTGGACAAACGTAAACGGCGCAAACGGCAGCATATTCCCCACCGTTGCTGCCGGCAACATGAGCTCATTCATACCCGCTACGGGGTTCCGTAGCAGTAGTGTAGGAACCGTGACGGATCAGAACATCGAGGACAATTACTGGAGCGGTACAGCGCACGACGCTGACCATGGGTACTACATGGAAAATGCCAGTACCTACGTACGCTCGTACTACCTGCCGGTTGATGTACAATACGGCCTCGCCGTCCGCTGTCTAAAGCAGTAACGTACAATGGATAATTAATAATTGACAATGAATAATTGATAATTGATGTCTTGAATCATGATTTAGAGGATTAGAAGATTGGCATGATTTTCTTTGTGAACTTTGCGTAAGCTTTGTGTTATTTGTGGTAAAATATAATAACGGCAATTATTAAAATAATATAAATCTCGGTTCAGACAATTGTAATTGCAAATTAATTGCATACCTTTGCTGTGTCTTAATTAAATTTTAAGAAGATTAATATTGTTAGCGTTGGTGTCCGGTACATTGTTTCCGGCGCCGGCGCTATTTTTTTTGCACAACTCCGTTCAACCTCTAAATCACCTGAAGGGACTTTATCGCGAAACTGCTTCCCCTTCAGGGGGCAGGGGTAACTGTCAATTAAAAATAACCGGAAATAATTTGGAAATCAAAAAATACACATATACCTTTACGGTGTCTTAAACCTAAATTTAATTTTTGACTTGATTTAAACTTGGTGGTTCGTATTGGCGTCCGGCCTGTTGGTGGCTGGCGCTGATACCTGCCTCTTTTCACCGCGAAAACAAAAGAGAAAATATAAAATTATTTATTACAAATCCGCGGGGATATAAAATACGGCAATCAGTGAACGGGAATGGTTTTTTGTTAAGGTTTAAATTTTTTCTTCTACTAAGGTTGCCGTGCCCCGCGGATTCGCAATAAAACTACTTTAATTAATTGATTATCTGTTTTTCGAGAATGCTGATTAAAGGTTAAAACCATGATTCGCATTTTCATAACACAACTCAAACAAACATGAAAAACCCTGTAAAAATACTCATTGCCTTACTCGGAACCGTTGCCCTGGTTAATTCGTGCAGCACAGTGCCGCTTACAGGCCGCAAACAGTTGAGCCTCGTTTCAGAATCTGAAATTATATCAATGTCGCTCACCAATTATTCAACTTTTTTGAAAGAAAACCGTTTATCGACAAATCAGGCAAACGCGGCGCTTGTGCAGGAAGTAGGAAAAAACATATCAGCCGCCGTTAACAAATATTTTTCCGACAACAACATGTCGTCGAGGCTCGAAGGCTACCAGTGGGAATTTAATCTCGTTAACGACGATGCAACTCCAAATGCATGGTGTATGCCCGGAGGTAAAGTTGTAGTATATACCGGCATTCTGCCCTATACAAAAGATAAAGACGGGCTTGCAGTAGTATTAAGCCACGAAATTGCCCACGCCGTTGCGAGGCACGGAAGCGAAAGAATGAGCCAGCAAATGATTACACAATTCGGCAGCATAGCTTTAGGCGAAGTTCTTAAAAGCAAACCGGAACAAACTCAAACCGTTTTTAACACCGTTTACGGGCTTGGCGCACAATATGGCGTTATGCTCCCATTCTCGCGCGAGCATGAACTGGAAGCCGACAAAATGGGATTAATATTTATGGCAATGGCCGGATACGACCCCCGAACCGCAGTTGCATTTTGGGAAAGAATGGCATCAAACACGGGGCAGAAACCTCCGGA
This sequence comes from Bacteroidales bacterium, assembly GCA_031285325.1. Classification (GTDB taxonomy): domain Bacteria; phylum Bacteroidota; class Bacteroidia; order Bacteroidales; family Prolixibacteraceae; genus Draconibacterium. The sequence continues at coordinate 16,427 of JAITWJ010000010.1, read as the reverse complement.
GTTTATGAGCACTCACCCCTCCGATGCTACAAGAATACAAAGAATACAGGAAGCCATGCCCACAGCGCTGCCCTATTTTAAAAAGTAATTGGCGTTAATTCTCAAAACGAAAGCCCTTTAAGCAATTTTAACTTAAAGGGCTTTCGTAAAAAACAACTTACGGTTTAAATATATTTTGCATAAACACTACTTCAGCCTGTAGCCAATGCTAAACTGAACAGCATTTTCTTTGAACCCAAAACCATTCATGTGAAATTTTGTAAGGGCAAGGTTATAGCGACCAGAAACAGAAAACCGGTTGCCTATTTTGTAAGAAAGCCCTGCGGCAAACGAAACGTTGAACTTATCGTCAATTTCGTCGTAATCATTCCTGTCGCCAATTATTATGCCGTCATTCCTCAATTCATTCAACAATTCTTCATTTGTTATTTTAGTTTTATATCTTGACGAAATAATGTATCCGAACTGCGGCCCAAGGTCGATGCTCAATTTTTTTACCACATACAGTTTTGCAAGTACAGGAAGAACAATATAGCCGGTTTTATAAGTACTTTTAATAATTTCAGAACCATCGCCATAGCCTGAAAAAATTGATGACTTCGACCCCAGCATTGAGTAAAGAAGTTCGCTTTGAATACCAACAAAATTATTAAATGTGTATTCGGCAAATACGCCTGCATGTATTCCTGGATATATGTTTGAAAATATATTGTCATCCATTAAATTAATACCGGCTTTTATACCGAATTCTGTTTTGCTTTCCTGTGCAAAAATTGCGGTGGAAAATAAAATACAGAACACTGACAAACTAATTGTTATTAATATTTTTTTCATATTTCTAAACCCTGATTCGTGTCGGGCACAACTTTAAAAAATATTGTATTAACGAAAACTATTAATATTACAAAAATACACCACGTATTATTGCCCTGCAAGTCCTGTTTTTAGTGATTTTTATATGCGCTTTCGGATGAAAATGTCTTAAAAATAATACATAATGCATATATTTAATTACATTTACCGCATGAAATCATGCGAAGAATCGGTTATGCGGGGTGGCACGGTCGCCATAATAGAGCCGTCGCCCGCTCTTGGGCTAGGGGTTCAAACCTTAATAGAGCGGTACGCCCCTGAGTTTTGTGTGGCGGGCGTATATCTCGACCTCGATTTGTTTCACAAACAAGTGCCGCGGGAGTTAGATATGATACTGATAGATACGGCTGTAATAGGTTATTCCCAATACGTAAACGTCCGTAAATTGTTCCCCAATCATACGGAAACCCTGTTGGTTGCGCTCACCATCGAACAAATTCTTCCGGAAACGACCGCCTCTTTCGACGGAGTACTGCACATTTACAGCAGCCTGGAACAGACAGCACAACAGCTTAAAGCTATCTTCAATACTTCAGCAGCCCGTAACGGGTGCGATACGCCGATTACCGAACGCGAAAAAGATATTATAATTGCAGTTGCCAAAGGAATGAACAACAAGGAAATTGCCGACAATATTCACCTGTCGCCCCATACTGTTATGACCTATCGCCAAAGAATATCGTCAAAACTCGGCATAAAAGGTACCGCCGCATTCACCACTTACGCAATGCGCCATAACCTTATTTAGTTGAAATAAGGGTGTTATTATAACCTTTGCATACTTAAATACTTAACAGGAAGAAAGCGTAAAGGGCTGTGAGTTAGTATTCATCCCACCTTTTTATGGTTATGTCTTCAATTTTATATTTACAAATTGCATGAATAAAGGCGCTTGCTACACGGGCATTTGTAATTAAGGGCACATTAAAGTCGATAGAACTTCTCCGTATTTTATACCCGTTTTTCAATTCTCTTTTTGTATGGTTTTTTGGGATGTTTATAACCAAATCAAGTTTTTTCTCTTTTATATATTCAATTGTGTTAGGATGGCGGTCTTCTTCGTCTGGCCAGTGCAACAGAATACTTTCAACTCCGTTGTCGGCAAAATAGCGTTGAGTGCCTTCGGTGGCAAAAATGTTGTATCCTTTTTCCTTTAACATTCTGGCGCTTTTCAGCAATTCTACTTTCCCGCGCGAAGGCCCTGACGAAATCAATACATTCTTCTTAGGGAAATTATAACCCACCGAAAGCATTGATTTTAGAATTGCTTCGTAATATGTTTCGCCAATACAACCTACTTCGCCGGTCGATGCCATATCTACACCCAGCACAGGATCGGCATTCAGTAAACGTGCGAACGAAAACTGCGGAGCTTTTACACCAACATAATCAAGTTCAAAAAGCGACTTGTCGGGTTTTTGAACATCTATACCCAGTATTACTTTCGTGGCAATATCAATCAGATTAAGTTTCATTACTTTTGAAACAAACGGGAAACTCCTTGAAGCACGCAGGTTACATTCAATAACTTTTATGTCGTTGTCTTTGGCAAGAAATTGCATGTTGAATGGGCCTGTAATTTCAAGTCCTCTGGCAATTTCACGGGCAATTTTTTTAATTCTGCGAATGGTTTCAATATAGAGTTTTTGCGGCGGAAAAACAATGGTTGCATCGCCCGAATGAACTCCGGCAAATTCAACGTGTTCTGAAATAGCGTAAGCTATAATTTCGCCTTTGTTGGCTACTGCGTCAACTTCAATTTCTTTGGCCTGTTCAATAAATTCGGTTACCACAACCGGGTGTTCTTTAGAAACATTGGCTGCCATTTCGAGGAAATGGCCAAGCTGGTCGGAATTGGAAACCACATTCATGGCAGCTCCCGAAAGCACATACGATGGGCGTATAAGTACCGGATAACCCACTTCTTCTACAAATTTGTGAATTTCTTCGATGGTAGAAAGCCGTGCCCAGCGCGGCTGATCTACATGTAATTTGTCGAGCAGTGAAGAAAATTTTTCACGGTTCTCTGCATTATCAATTTTTACAGGCGAGGTTCCCAAAACAGGAACATTTTGCCTGTGCAGTTTCATTGCAAGGTTATTTGATATTTGCCCACCCATTGAAACTACAACGCCGAAAGGATTTTCAAATTCTATTACATCCATAACTCGTTCGAAACTCAATTCATCGAAATATAACTGATCGCATATATCGTAATCGGTAGAAACGGTTTCGGGATTATAGTTGATCATTACTGATTTATATCCTAACTTACGCGCAGTTTGCACGGCATTTACAGAGCACCAGTCGAACTCTACAGAAGAACCTATGTGGTAAGCTCCTGAGCCTAACACTACAACCGTTTTATTGTCTTTACGGTTATAATCGACCGCATAACCTTTGCCTCCGTATGTAATGTAGAGGTAATTGGTTAGTTCCGGATTTTTCGAAGCAACAGTATTTATACGGCATACAGCTGGTATAACAGCGTTCTTTTTACGCATATCGCGTACTCTGAGAGATTCTTTTTCGAGATTTCCACAGGGATCTTCTACATAACGTGCAATCTGAAAATCGGAGAATCCAAACTCTTTTGCCTTTTTGAGCACGTCAACAGGAAGTTCTTCAATCTTTTTATATTTAGAGAGTACTTTTGTGTAATCTACAATATTCTTCAGTTTTACCAGAAACCATTTATCAATTTTAGTTAAATCGTATATTCGATCTACGGTATAACCTTTTTCCAATGCTTTGGCAATGGCAAATATACGCAAATCGGTAGGATTAGCTAATTCTTCGTCAAGATTTTCAAACGACAAACCATTGTTGCCCACAAAACCGTGCATGCCTTGTCCAATCATACGAAGCCCTTTCTGGATAATCTCTTCAAAAGTTTTCCCAATAGACATTATTTCGCCTACCGACTTCATAGAAGAGCCTATTTGACGACTAACCTTTGTAAATTTGGTTAAGTCCCAACGAGGAATTTTCACTATCATATAATCGACCGAAGGCGCTGTATATGCAGAGTTTGACGTTCCCATTTCACCTATTTGGTCGAGCGAATAACCCAGTGCAAGTTTAGCGGCAACAAATGCCAAAGGATAGCCCGATGCTTTAGACGCCAACGCAGAAGAACGACTTAACCGCGCATTTATCTCAATTATGCGGTAATCGTTGGTTTGTGCATTAAAAGCAAATTGAATATTACATTCTCCTACAATCCCTATATGGCGAACTACTTTTTGTGATATATCCTGTAAAAATGTTATCTGTTCCTGTGAAAGCGATATAATCGGCGCAACTACAATACTTTCGCCGGTGTGAATACCGAGCGGATCAAAATTTTCCATTGGAACTACAGTAAAGCAATGGTCGTTTTTATCTCGAATAACCTCAAATTCAATCTCTTTCCACCCTTTTAATGATTCTTCTATCAAAATTTGTTTGGAGTACGCTAAAGCATTTTCACACAACGACGTAAACTGTTCTTTGTTTTCGCAGATGCCCGAGCCCATACCTCCAAGTGCATACGCAGAACGTACCATTACAGGGAATCCGATATGTTGCGCCGCCTTAAGGGCATCATCGTAATTTTCTACTGCCTTTGAAACAGGCGTTTTTGCATTTATTTCATTTAGTTTTTTTACAAACAAATCGCGATCTTCAGTAATCATAATAGACTCTACCGAAGTTCCTAACACTTTAACTCCATATTTATCCAGAGTTCCTGATAAATATAATTCTGTTCCACAGTTAAGAGCGGTTTGTCCGCCAAAAGCGAGTAAAATTCCCTGAGGTTGTTCTTTTTTTATAACCTCTTCAACAAAATAAGGGGTTACCGGAAGAAAATATATTTTATCAGCAATATTTTCAGATGTTTGAATTGTTGCAATATTCGGATTAATGAGAATAGTTTCTACGTTTTCTTCTTTTAATGCTTTTAAGGCCTGTGAACCGGAGTAATCAAATTCACCGGCTTCACCTATTTTCAAAGCTCCTGAACCAAGAATGATTGCTTTTTTAATACGGGTTTCTGTCATAGTAATTCTTTTTTACATTTATTGATGCTGTTTATGCGGCTCGTAATGTATATGTGTAACGTTTTCCTGTGTAAGTTTTACTTTCAACATTTTTGTGCCAAAGATAAAAAATTCACTAAAGATGAAGGGTTTCTTCCAAATGGATATATTAAAATTTGTTTTTTGGTTCATTATCATTCTCTATATATTGCTACAACTCAAAATAAATAATTTCGGGGTCAGGATTATTATGAACAGCCCAAAGCCTGTTTCTTGTTTTATCGTAAGTAATTGATGAAACATAACTATCTAACTCATATATCTTTACCGGTTCTCCATTCCAATCGAAAACCAATACAATATCGGCGTATAGTTTATAGTCCATTTCGCTTTCCATTCCCAGCCTTTCATAATCTTGATACAGTATAAAGATATTTTCATCTGATACAGTTACCGCCATATTGTTACCCCTTCCGTTTATTATAGCAGTTACAACACCTCTTCTGTTACCATTTTCCCGAACAACTTCTTTATATTCGGGTATTGTGGAATAGTTTCCCTTTGACAGTTCCACTCCGGAGCCATCAAAATTATATATCTCGAACATTTCGCTGGCAATAGATACATAAACAAGTTTTTTTAACGAACTGTTATATCTGACCCTGCCATTATAAGCCATCTTTTTAAAAAGAGGCGGAAGATCTTTAATTTCGGTTTTATCTTCAGGCGGAAAATCTCCAAGCCCCTTGGTCTCGTTGTTTTTAGTGTCGAATAATGTAAACAGCTTGTCATTATTACCGCCTGAAGCGAAAAAGACGAAGGTATCTAATTGTATTACTGAGTCATAAATATTCAATTCATCGTCTTTTATATTAATGGCTATATTTTGAAAATAGATAGAATCGTGCTCTAAATTGCTGTTAGAAAAAAAATATAATTTGCGTGTATAGTCATCCCAAATGTTTAATCCTGTTCCCAAGTAGTTATTATACATATCTATCCGTCCCAAAAATTCATTTGGCCCCTGCCCCATAGTGCCCCAGTGCTTTATAATTCTTCCTGTTGCAATATCTATTGTGGTAAAAATATTAGGTGTTCTAAAATTATGTGTAGTCATAGTATTGCCCGACACTGCTATGCTATAAGGATTCAGCAGTTCGTTTGCGCCGTTTTGGACTTCAAAAACTTTATGAGTAAGCGCTTGTTTTGTTGTAAAAGAATCGACTATTGAAATATTTTTGTTGTTGTTACAAGCCCAAAAAATAAACAACAAAGACGTTACGAATATTTTTCTCATTTTAACAATTTATTATATTAGATAACATGAAAAATAATGATTAAACATAAAACATAATGTTACAATACTGGGCACAAAGCACCGGAAAAAACACGTAACGTAAGAAAATCCCGCGCAACTTAACCTGCAACTGGTTCAGCTACATAAAATTAAAGTTATTATTTGTTTTTTCGTTAATTATTAATATATTCTTTGTTATCGAAACTTAAAATGATGTTATCAAAAATAATTTTCGTTGCAAAAATAAGAATATTTATCTATTTGTTGTGGCATTTTTAATTTAAATGCATAATTTTACAACCGAAATGAATTATTATTCACAATGAAACTTAAAACCGAACGTCTTGCAATAATCAGGAAAATAATTTTGAACGGCAATGTGCAAAGCCAGGATGAATTATTAGCTAAGTTGAAACAAAATGGTTTTAACTTAACTCAGGCTACCTTGTCGCGTGATTTAAAAACGCTGCAAGTTGGTAAAATTCCACATCCGGTAAAAGGTTACGTGTATGTTATGCACGAAACCAACAAAGTGGAAAACAAGGATGATAAAACAAGGATAAATTCTCTTGCCGAAAGTTTTAAAGATTTGCAATTTTCGGGAAACTTGGCTGTTATTCGTACACTTCCGGGGTATGCCAGCAGTATTGCAACTGTTATTGACAAGGCAGTTATTTGGGAAATAATTGGCACAATAGCCGGAGATGATACAATTCTCATAATATTGAGGGATGGCATTGCGAAAATAGATTTAATAAACGCACTGATTAATATAATGCCTAATTTGAAAGGTAAGATCTAATAATTTTCAAAAATTATTATAATGAATGAATTAAAGAAAATAAATGTTGAAGTAGCCAACGAAAAACACATAAAATATGTAGATGAGATAAACGATGCTATTGATGCAGCAGCAAAACAACGCGGTACGGGTATTGCACGCCGGTCGAATGAATATCTTACGGCAAAGATTACGGAAGGTAAAGCGATTATTGCAATTGACGGAGAAAATTTTTGTGGATTTTGTTATATTGAAACATGGGGGAACAAAGGGTTTGTTGCAAATTCCGGATTAATTGTATTACCCGAATACCGAGGTTATGGCTTGGCAAAGTCGATAAAACATAAAGCATTCGAACTATCACGAAAAAAATACCCTGACGCAAAAATTTTCGGATTAACCACAGGTTTGGCCGTTATGAAGATTAACCACGAACTTGGTTACAGGCCTGTTACATTTTCGGAACTTACCAACGACGACCAATTCTGGAACGGTTGTAAAGGATGTGTTAACTACGATATTTTAATGCGAACAAGTCGCTCAAAATGCCTTTGTACAGGAATGCTGTACAATCCTGCTTGGGAAAATAACGTAAAGGCAAATGGTACTACCAGTACCCGTAAACGCAATTTACTCGATATTATTCAGAAATTAAACCCTATAGGGGTAAAAAAATAACGGCAATTAATAACAAAAAAGTGACAAAGCAAATTCGGCATTAACAAAATTGAGCTTAATTGGTAGTCGCTTATTTCTAAAATAAATTATAATGAATAAAAAGCTCGTTTTAGCATTTAGCGGCGGTTTAGACACATCGTTTTGCGTGAAATATTTAAAGGAAGAAAAAGGGTTCGATGTTTACACTGCCATTGCAAATACAGGAGGTTTTTCGCAAGAAGAATTAAAAAATATTGAAGAAAAGGCATATCGTTTGGGTGCGGTAAAACACGCAACACTTGATGTAACTGAAGAATACTATAACAAATGTATCCGCTACATGATTTTCGGGAATATTCTCCGTAATAACACTTACCCTATTTCGGTAAGTTCAGAGAGAGTGTTTCAAGCTATTGCCACAATTAATTATGCAAAAGAAATCGGCGCACGTTACATTGCACACGGAAGTACAGGAGCAGGCAACGACCAAGTACGTTTCGATCTTACTTTTCAGGTACTTGCTCCCGAAATCGAAATTGTTACACCAATCCGCGACTTATTACTCAGCCGTCAGGAAGAAATTGACTTTCTGAAAAAACATGGTATGGAAGATGATTATATTAAAATGCAGTATTCCATAAATCAAGGGCTTTGGGGAACTAGTGTTGGTGGCAAAGAAACACTGACTTCTTCAAAAGGGCTTCCTGACGAATCTTATCCAAGCCAATTGGAAACGAATGAAGAAAAGATGATTGAATTGGGTTTTGAAAAAGGCGAATTAAAAACTATTGATGGTAAATCGTTTGAAAACGGGCCAAAAATAATACGAGCTTTGAACGAAATTACTTCAAAATTCGCTATTGGTCGCGATATTCATGTGGGCGATACGATTATAGGCATAAAAGGGCGTGTTGGGTTTGAAGCTGCCGCCCCGATGCTGACTATTAAAGCGCACCATTTGCTCGAAAAGCATACTCTCACCAAATGGCAGATTTACTGGAAAGAACAATTGTCCAACTGGTATGGCATGTTTTTGCACGAAGCACTTTACCATGAACCAGTTATGCGAAATATGGAAATATTCCTTGAATCGACACAAGAAAATGTTACAGGTAAAGTTTTTGTCAAACTTAAACCGTACAGTTTCGAATTACAGGGAATTGAATCGGAACACGATTTGATGAATTCAGGTTTTGCTCATTATGGTGAAACTGCAACAGCCTGGACAGGCGATGACGTAAAAGGATTTACCAAAATCCTGTCAAATTCACTGAAAATTTATAATTCAGTCAATAAAAAAATATAAATTGATGGTTAAAATAGGAATCATAGGAGGAGCAGGTTATACCGCCGGCGAATTAATACGTATTTTAATTAATCATACACAAGCTGAGATTGTATTTGTTCAAAGTTCAAGCAATGCGGGGAACTTGGTTACCGATGTACATGTTGATTTGTTAGGCGACACTAATTTAAAATTTACCGCCGAAATGCCTTTTTCAGAAGTGGATATTATTTTTCTTTGCATGGGACATGGCAAATCAAAAGAATTTATGGAAACTCATAAACTTCCCTATTCGCTTAAAGTAATTGATTTAAGCCACGATTTCAGATTGAAAAGAGAAGGCAACAGTTTTGTTTACGGGTTACCAGAACTAAATCGTGAAGAAATAAAATCGGCAAAATATATTGCAAATCCGGGTTGTTTTGCAACAGGTATTCAGTTGGCACTTTTACCACTTGCGGCAAATGGTTTGCTAAAAGACGAAGTTCATGTTCAAGCTATAACAGGATCAACAGGTGCAGGACAAAAACCCACTGAAACATCGCATTTCAGTTGGCGAAACAATAATCTTTCGGCCTATAAAATTATGGAACATCAGCACGAAGGCGAAATATTGCAAAGTTTAAAACAATTACAGCCTTCGTTTGCCGGTAGGTTAAATTTCGTTCCTGTTCGTGGCAATCACACGCGCGGAATTTTTGTTGTATCATATACCAGTTTCGATAATTCAATTGATGATGCAAATAATTTGTTTTATGAGTTTTACAACGAACATCCTTTTGTGTTTATTTCCAAAGTAAATCCGGGAATGAAACAAGTGGTGAATACCAACAAAACGGTAATTTACCTTGAAAAACACAATAATAAATTAGTGATTATAAGTTTAATCGATAATTTGATAAAAGGCGCTTCAGGGCAGGCAGTTCAGAATATGAACCTTATGTTAGGGCTTGCTGAAAATACCGGTTTAAATTTAAAGCCGGTGGTATTTTAAATTTAATGTAGAATTAAACAGGGAAAATTTCGGTTTTCTCCTTTACAAATTAAGTAACTATATGAAACTTTTTGATGTTTATCCACTTTTCAATATAACCCCAGTTAAAGCAAAGGGGTGTTATGTTTGGGATTCTGAAGGGAAAAAGTATCTTGATTTATATGGCGGCCATGCAGTGATTTCCATCGGACACAGCCACCAGTATTATATTGATAAAATTATCAAACAACTCTCTCAAATTGGTTTTTATTCAAACTCTGTTCAAAATCCACTTCAACAAGAACTGGTTGACAAATTGGGTGAAATTTCGGGATATAACGATTACCAGTTGTTTCTATGTAATTCTGGAGCCGAAGCTAATGAGAATGCCATAAAACTTGCTTCGTTTGTTACAGGGAAAAAGAAATTTATAAGTTTCTCCAAAAGTTTTCACGGGCGCACTTCGGCAGTTGTTGCATTAACCGATAATCCGAAAATTGTAGCGCCTGTAAACGAAACCGACAATGCTGTTATTTTGCCGTTCAATGACATCGAGACAGTTAAAAACGAGTTAGAAAAAGGCGGTGTTGCCGCAATAATTGTCGAAGGAATACAAGGAGTTGGTGGAATCCGCATTCCTGAACAGCATTTTATAGAAGAATTAAGTTTTATGGCAAAGAAATACAAATGCCTGCTTATTTTAGACGAAATTCAGTCGGGTTACGGACGCAGTGGAAAATTTTTCGCACATCAATATTTTAATATTCAGCCTGATATTATAACCACAGCAAAAGGAATGGGTAATGGTTTTCCAATAGGCGGTGTTTTAATTCATCCTGAAATTGAAGCCTGGCACGGAATGCTGGGAACTACTTTTGGAGGAAATCATCTTGCATGTGCCGCAGCTATTGCTGTTATAGATGTTATGAAAGAGGAAACTCTGGTTCAAAATGCCGAAAAAACAGGAAATTACCTGATTGAAAAATTGTCTGAACTTAACGCCGGTTTTGAAATAAGAGGTAAAGGGCTTATGATTGGCCTTGAGTTTAAACAGCCGGTTAAAGAAATTCGGAATTTGCTTATTGAATACGGAATTTTCACGGGAGTTTCGGGGCAGAATGTTATTAGACTATTACCGCCGTTGTGTCTGACAACTTCCGAAGCTGATGAATTTTTACAAGCTTTCAGTGATATTTTGGCAACAGTAAGTGTTTAGTAATTAATGCTTTCTATTGTATGAAAATTATCATATTCTTTGCACAACCTGCAAAGCAATGATTACCAACATTGCTGAAATTATTGTTACAATAAACCTGTTCATATTATTTTTTTGACATTTCTTATCGCATAACAAGAAGAATCTTATTATGATTATAAAATAAACAAGTATTAAAATTATATAAATCTCAGAATATTAATATTTAAAGAAAAGTTTTAGGGTTTTTCTATTATTACGAAATGCTAAAATTTACCCGATAAGAACTGTGATATAAATTACGCTTAACAAATAAAAACAGTTTTAAATTCTTTTACACTTCGTCAAAATTTAACATAAGATGTTGATTGATACTCACGCTCATATTTATTTAGAAGATTTCTCTAATGATATTGACAATATTATCCAGAATGCTTACAACAATAATATAAACAAAATAATCCTCCCAAATATCGATTCGAGCAGTGTAAAACATCTTTTAGACCTGTCAGGTGCATATCCGCATTTGTGTTTCCCTTTAATGGGATTACATCCTACATCGGTTAATGAAAACTATAAAAAAGAACTTGAAATTGTTGAATATTGGTTCGACAAAAGAAAATTTTACGGAGTTGGTGAAATAGGAATAGATTTATACTGGGATCAGACATTTTATAAGCAGCAGCAAGATGCATTTCGCATTCAGCTTAAAATAGCAAAATCAAAAAATATACCGGTTGTAATTCATACACGAAATTCGTTAGATATAGTATGTAATATCGTGAAAGAAGAACAGGGTGGCAGCCTTAATGGAATTTTTCATTGTTTTTCAGGAAATCTCGAAGATGCAAAAAAAATAATCAATTTAGGTTTTTTAATTGGTGTTGGTGGTGTTATTACATTCAAACAAAATAGTTTAGCTAACGTAATTGAAAAAATAGATCTAAAAAACATAGTATTGGAAACAGACGCACCATATCTTACTCCAGTACCTAAAAGAGGAAAAAGAAACGAGAGTTCATATATTATTTATGTGGCGCACAAAGTTGCTGAAATATATAAAATTCCTATTGATAAAGTTGCCGAAGTAACTACGGCAAACGCATGCAGCTTATTTGCAATTTAGTATTTACGTATTACGCGCGGTTACTGTTATTCTCAATCCAAAGCACCACTCATTTAACAAAAAAACTGTTTGCTAAAAGCCCCACAAAAACAAGAAACACAGAACATACACCAGCTCCCCAGGTAGGACTTGAACCTACGACCTACGGATTAACAGTCCGCCGCTCTAACCGACTGAGCTACTAGGGAAGATATTCCTTATATTTCAAAGGCGCTACAAAAGTAATAGCTTTTCCGAAAAGAAAAAATATTTTTACAAAAATTATGCAAAAACAAAATATTATGGGATACACTGATAAAATGCCTTTGGTACTTGGAGTTGGAAATGCACTGATTGATATTATTACACAATTGGATAATGATTCTATACTTGAAGAATTTGGTTTGCCTCGCGGCAGTATGACCCTTGTTAATGCAGACTTATCACAGAAAATATACAATGCAACAGCCAAAAACAAGAGACAAATTACAACCGGAGGATCGGCGGCAAATACAATGCGTTCACTGGCAAGTCTGGGAGGGAATTGCGGCTATATAGGTAAAACCGGAAACGATGAATTAGGTAGGATTTTTAAATCGGAATTTGAAAATAAAGGAATTAGAACACATATTAAATTAAGTAAAAAAGATACTGGTCGAGTTATTGGGTTAATCAGCCCTGATTCGGAACGCACTATGGCAACCTATTTAGGAGCTGCCTCCGATTTATATATTTCCGATTTTAATCCTTCACTTTTTGACCAATATATGTATCTGTATGCCGAAGGCTATCTTGTACAAAATCATAAGCTTATTAAAACCATATTTGAAATTGCAAAAAACAAAGGACTTATTACAGCTATTGATATGGCCAGTTATAATGTGGTTGAAGCAAATGTTGCATTTTTGAAAGAATTGATAGTTACTTCGGCAGATATTGTTTTTGCAAATGAAGAAGAAGCCGCAGTTTTAACAGGGAAATCACCTGATGAAGCTTTGGATGAGATTGCCACTATGTGCGAAATTGCAGTAGTTAAAACAGGAAAGAAAGGTTCTCTTGTAAAACGTGGTGATGCAAAATATAAAATAGATAGCATAGAAGCCATAGACATAGACACAACTGGAGCGGGCGACAGTTACGCAGCCGGTTTCCTGTACGGGCTTACAAAGGGGTACAGCATTGAAAAATGCGGCAAAATTGCTTCATTGGTTGCAGGTAAAGTTGTTGAAGTATTGGGCGCAAACCTTTCTGATTCTTCATGGGAAGAAATTAAACAACTTATTTCGTATTTATAGGTTAGAATAATCCATTAATTTGCGCATCTATTTTATCTATAATAAAACTTAAATCTTCAGGGTTGGTTGTAAAATCGAGGTTGTCAACATTAATAATCAGTGATTTTCCCATATTATAGTCTCTAATCCAGTTTTCATATCGGTCATTCAGTTGTTTTAGATAATCAAGCCTGATTGATTTCTCGTATTCACGCCCACGTTTTTCAATTTGGGTTACCAGTGTTGGCACTGCTGCCCGTAAGTAAATAAGTAAATCGAGCGGTTTAATAAGACTAACCATATGGTCGAACAGTGTTTTGTAGTTTTTAAAATCGCGAGTACTCATTAATCCCATACTGTGCAGGTTTGATGCAAAAATTTCCGCATCCTCGTAAATAGTACGATCCTGGATAACGGTTTTTTTAAATTTTCGTATCTCGATAATTTGCCTGAATCGCGAGTTCAAAAAATATATCTGCAAGTTGAATGACCACCGTTGCATGTCGTTATAAAAATCATTAAGGTACGGATTTTCATCTACATCTTCGTAATGAGGTATCCATTTGTAATGTTTTGCCAGTAATTCACTTAGGGTTGTTTTCCCAGCGCCTATATTTCCTGCTACTGCTATGTGCATGGTTGTTATTTTTTAGAAAACCCTAAAGTATAAAATTTAATTTAATTTTGCAGTAAATTTAAAAGTTCGTCAAGATATTGCCTATCGTTAGACAATCGCGGAATTTTATTCTGTCCGCCAACTTTCCCTCTTTTTTTCATCCAATTATAGAATGTTCCTTGGGGAACGGTAATTACATGAAGTTTTTCAAGTGTGATGTTTTTATAGCGTTTTGCCTCGTAATCGGAATTTAATGTTTGCAGCGAGTTGTCGAGTATTGCAGTAAAATTTTCAATGTCTTCGGGTTCTTTCTCAAACTCAATAATCCATTGATGTGCACCTTTTTGGTTGTCGCCCATAAAAATTGGCCCTGCGGTAAATTCACCTACAATTGCTTGTGTCTGGTTACAGGCAATTGCAAGTGCATTTATTGCATTATCAATAATAACTTCTTCACCAAAAGCGTTTATAAAATGTTTTGTACGCCCTGTAATTTTAAATCTGAATGGGTATTTGCAGGTAAATTTTATTGTGTCGCCTATAATGTACCGCCACAGCCCTGCATTGGTTGAAATTACGAGTGAGTAATTTTCGTTAAGTTCAACTTCGTCGAGTGTTAAAACATTTGGATTTTCTTTTCCCCAGTCCGACATAGGAATAAATTCATAATAAACACCGTAGTCCAACATCAGCATCATATCATCGCGGTGAGGGTTGTCCTGTATTCCGAAAAACCCTTCCGATGCATTGTATGTTTCCATATAGTGCATTTTATCTGAAGGGAATAGTTTTTTATACTGTTCGCGGTAGGGTTCAAAATTTACCCCGCCGTGTATGAAAACTTCTATATTGGGCCATACTTCCAGTATATTTTTCTTACCTGTTTTTTCAAGCACACGTTTCATTAAAACCAAGTACCACGATGGAACACCTGCGAAAGAAGTAACGTTTTGGCCGAGTGTTACTTCTATGATATTTTCTATTTTTTTTTCAAATTCTTCGATTAAGACTATTTCTGCGGGTGGAATCCTGATAAAATCTGTCCAAAATGGCATATTTTCAATAAGGATTGCCGATAAATCACCGTAATAAGAATTGTTATTAACGTTGTTTATACGGTGGCTGCCACCAAGTGTAAGGGTTTTTCCGCTTATAACCTTTGTGTCGGGATAATTTTTCAGATACAATGCCAAAACATCGCGGGGACCACGCATATGACAGTCTTCCAGAGCTTCTTTCGTTATTGGGATAAATTTACTTTTGTCGCTTGTGGTACCTGACGATTTTGCAAACCATTTTACTGCTCCGGGCCAAAGAATGTTTTTCTCTCCTTGGCGTAAACGATTCACAAATGGTTTTATTTCTTCGTATGTTTGCAGTGGAACAGCCTGCTGAAAATCTTTCACAGACGAAATTTCAACAAAATTATGGTTTTTGCCCCATTCGGTATGCCTGGCACTTTTAATTAAACTTAAAAGTGTTTTGTTTTGCAATTCGATGGGATATTCGCTGTGCAATTGTATCTGATAAATCTTCTTAGTATTTATCAATGAAATTATTGAGTTTAGCAACATCTGTCTGTAATATTTATCAGTTTCAAATTTATAATAAATTGTTGCTTAATCCAAACATGCTAAGAGCCTGTACGAAATAGTTTGTTTTTCGAACTAAAATGAATCAATATTTATTTTAAAATTCAACTGAATTGTAGTTTTATTATGAATCTTTACTTATGCTCATTTGTGTTATACGGAATATTAAATAACCCTTCGGATGAAGGAGTGTTGCTTGAAGCCGGAACATGCGGGGGAAACAGCATAGAAAGACGTACAACCGAACATGCAAGATATAAAAACGGCAGTGTAAGATGCGTACATGCGAGTGTAAGAAACTGTTTTGAATTGATAAGTTTCTTTTTAATTCTTCCTTGAACTGCTTTGCGGTGGTTGTCCGCACGCCGGAACGCCGGCGTGAAACTCGAAATGTTCGGCGTTTTACAGGTTGCGCAGATTGATTTTTACCCGTTTCATTGGTTTTAGATTTTATTGTTACCGGTAAATTAGTCATTTTCGTGTTTGCGAAACTGTCGCAAGGGGTAAAATCGTCATTTTCGTGTTTGCGACATTGTCGCAAGAGGTAAAATCGTCTTTTCTGTATTTGCGAAACTGTCGCAAGAGGCAAATTCGTCTTTTTCGTGTTTGCGACATTGTCGCAAAGGGTAAATTCGTCTTTTTCGTTGTTGCGAAACTGTCGCAAGAGGTTTAAGGCCGTTTTTATCATCAGCGGGGAGCGGAGCAACGGCGGCGGGATGAATTTACAATGGACAGTTGACAATTGTTTACCCCTGAA
>JAITWJ010000119.1 GCA_031285325.1 Bacteroidales bacterium | reverse complement strand
CCAAGTCCAAGTGAAACATAAAAAATTGATAATTGACAACGGGTTGCTTCGTCATCGAACCGCGAGCTTGCGAAGCGGAAAGCAATCCGGAGTGTTGCTGTTCTTATGGACTGTTTCGTGCCTCGCAGTGACGGCGCGTTATATAACTGTCAATTGTTCGTTGTTTATTGTCCATCGCGAAACAGTTCATGTAAGGGAGTCAAAAAAAACTTATCAGGTAAATTCAAAACAGTTTATAATATTTGAGCAATTTTTTTCATTCAAGTAATGTATATTTGTGTTTTAGAAATATAAACAATTAGCCAAAACAGGATATGACAGCAGAGGAAAAAAGCCAAATGAACAAAGAAAAGCTGAAAGCTCTTCAGCTTACCATGGATAAAATTGAAAAAAGCTACGGAAAAGGTTCCATAATGCGTATGGGCGACAAAGCGATAGAAGATATACCTGCCATTCCATCAGGGTCAATTGCCCTTGATGTGGCATTGGGTGTTGGAGGATACCCCAAAGGAAGGGTTATTGAAATTTTCGGCCCTGAATCGTCAGGTAAAACCACGCTGGCAATTCATGCCATTGCCGAAGCCCAGAAAACAGGAGGTATTGCAGCAATTGTTGACGCCGAACATGCTTTCGACCCTTACTATGCAAAAAAATTGGGAGTAAATATCGACGAATTGTTAATCTCTCAACCCGATAGCGGCGAACAAGCACTCGAAATTGCCGATAATCTTATACGTTCCGGAGCGATAGACATAATAGTAATTGATTCAGTAGCTGCATTAACACCGAAAGCTGAACTTGAGGGTGAAATGGGCGATTCAAAAATGGGATTGCAGGCACGGCTCATGTCGCAGGCTTTACGAAAACTTACCGGTAACATCAGTAAAACTAAAACATGTTGTATTTTTATAAATCAGCTACGCGAAAAAATAGGTGTTATGTTTGGTAGTCCTGAAACAACAACCGGTGGGAATGCTCTAAAATTTTATGCATCGGTACGTTTAGATATCAGGAAAATTGGTCAGATAAAAGACGGGGAAGAAGTACAGGGCAATAACATAAGAGTTAAAGTTGTTAAAAATAAAGTTGCTCCGCCATTCCGTAAAGCCGAATTCGATATTCTTTATGGTGAAGGCATCTCAAAATCAGGTGAAATAATTGATTTGGGCGTAAATTACAACATCATAAAAAAAAGCGGTTCGTGGTTTAGTTATGGCGACACAAAATTAGGACAGGGGCGCGAATCAGTCCGGAACCTTATTACCGATAACCCCGAACTGGCCTACGAACTGGAAACGAAAATTATTGAAACTATTTCGAGGAAAACCGTAACTGCGGTATAATATTTTGCAGGTAGAACAGACTCTGTATGATGAATGGTTTTACATAATTTATACAGTTTCTATGTAATATCTAAATTAATTATGAGTATGAAAAGATTATTCTTACTATTGTTCCTTTTCTGTTTGTTATTTCTTCCATTTTGCGAAGAAATTCAGGCACAGGCCGCCGAATCCAACCAGTCAATTTCACTCAACGTTTTAGGGTTGGAATACGTTTATGAACATCCGCTCGATAAGAAATTCACCGTAACAGGAAGAGGAGGATTAGCCGCCGGAATTTTGTGGACTAAAATGTCCGGTAGCTACACAAAATTTGATTATCTGATCTGCCCTACTGTCGGTTTAGAATCGCGTTATTACTACAACCTTGAAAAACGATTTGTAGAAGGCAAAAAAACAGCTAATAATTCAGCTAATTTCCTGTCTGTGCAGGCGCGGTACTATATTCCGTGGGGAATGGCCTCCGAAAATATGAAGATACGTGAAAATGCAATTGTATTTTCTCCATCCTGGGGGCTGCGCAGAGTATTGAACAGTAAATGGATATTCGAAATAAACACAGGACTAAATTTGTGGGCCAACGATTTTAAACTTGAGCCTGCGGCCAATGCCAGAATTGGGTTTGTGCTCTAATCGTAACGCAGCAAATTTTAGAGTACCAAATCTTAAAAACATATAATTAAATCCGTAAACAAAAATATGCAGTATGTTAATGTTACGGATACCACCATTAAAAAACAAATTGTACACAAATGAAATATATTATAATTCTCGGCGATGGAATGTCGGATGAACCCATTGTAAATTATGGAGGAAAAACACCGCTTCAAATGGCGAAAAAACCACATATCGACTGGTTGGCAAAAAACGGACAGTCAGGCATGTTAAAAACAATTCCCGATTCAATGCATCCGGGTAGTGAAATTGCAAATATGGCTGTTTTGGGCTACGATGTTGAAAAGGTTTTCGAAGGCAGAGGCGTGCTCGAAGCCGCAAGTATGGGTATTGAACTAATGCCCTACGACTTAGCTATGCGCTGCAATATTATTACAATTGAAAATGAAAAAATAAAAAACCATTCTGCCGGGCACATTTCAAACGAAGAAGCATCGGAACTAATTCATTTTTTGAATGAAAAACTGGGAAACGAAACAATAAGATTTTATGCCGGCGTTTCGTACCGCCATCTTTTAGTTATCAAAAATGGCGTGAAAAATATGCAGTGTACCCCGCCGCACGATGTTCCCGGGATGCCTTTTCGCGAAGTGATGATTAAGGCAAAAACAGAAAATGCAAAAGCTACGGTTGACTTACTAAACAATTTAATTCTGAAATCGCAGGAATTACTCGGTAATCATCCGGTAAATCTGAATAGAAAATCTGCAGGTAAAGATTCCGGTAATAGCATCTGGCCCTGGTCGCCAGGCTATAAACCGGCAATGCCAACACTTAATGAAATGTACGGAATTAAAAAGTCGGCTGTAATTTCTGCTGTCGATTTAATTCAGGGAATCGGTACTTATGCCGGAATGAAAGTTATTCATGTAGAAGGCGCTACCGGTTTGTACAATACCAATTACGAAGGTAAGGCAAAAGCGGCAGTCTGTGCGCTTAGAGAAAACGATTTGGTTTACCTGCACATTGAAGCCAGCGATGAGGCAGGCCACGAAGGCAATGCAGAACTTAAAACTAAAACCATTGAATATCTCGACAGCCGCGTTGTTAAATATATTCTCGAAGAAACTGAAAAAATTGATGATGAAGTTGCTATTGCCATTCTTCCTGATCATCCTACGCCATGTGCCTTAAAAACACACACCCGCAGCGCTGTGCCTTTTGTGATTTATAAAAAAGGCATTAAGCCCGACAGTGTTGATGTTTACGATGAAATTGCAACGGAAAATGGAGCTCTGGGTTTGCTTAAAGGAAACGAATTCATAAAAATGTTCCTGACGTTGAATAAATAAAATCAGGTAATAATAAGCTAAAACACCTTTAATTTACCCCCGGTTACAGCGCACCGTCAATATTGAACACCCCTTTCGTTATGCATAACGTAACGAAACTGAGTCGAGCTATGTGTTTATTTCTGTGGAATACTCCGGCCGGAATCACGGTTATTAACATTTTTTAACACACACAGTAGTTCTTGCATAATATATATATATATATATTGCGAAAGTGTATTATAGTTCAAAACAAAAGCGAGTTTGGGTATGATTATGCAAATAACTTATTTATTAAAATTATGAACAAATTTAACATTTTTTCGTTTTGTGTTGCTTTAACAGCAACTTTACTTTTTTCCTGTTCCAAAGAACAGGACTCTATTGATAACATTACCCCAAATTTTTCAAAAGAGTTAACAGTTTTAGAAATATCTAAAGAGCAAAAAATGCTTTCGTTTGAAAGCA
>JAITWJ010000117.1 GCA_031285325.1 Bacteroidales bacterium | reverse complement strand
CCAAGTCCAAGTGAAACATAAAAAATTGATAATTGACAACGGGTTGCTTCGTCATCGAACCGCGAGCTTGCGAAGCGGAAAGCAATCCGGAGTGTTGCTGTTCTTATGGACTGTTTCGTTCCTCGCAGTGACGGCGCGTTATATAACTGTCAATTGTTCATTGTTTATTGTCCATCGCGAAACAGTTCATGTAAGGGAATCAAAAAAACTTATCAGGTAAATTCAAAACAGTTTCTAAAAATTTGTAATCGTTAAATAAATTTATTCTATTTTTAATGAAAAATTGATAAGCTTATGTTTTCGGAACAGGATAAAATACAGATAAAAAAGCGGGGAAGCGATTTTAATACAGTTCTCAGCCAGATTAAAAATTTTAAAAATGGTTTTCCTCTTTTACATGTCGAGGAAGCAGCAACAGAAGGAAATGGAATAATAAGGCTCGATGAAAATGCTGTTAAAAGAGGTATCGAGAAATATAAACATTATATTGATTCGGGAATAAAGCCATTAAAATTTGTGCCGGCTTCGGGTGCTGCAAGCCGTATGTTTAAAACGTTATTCGAGGCGCTTGAAGAGTGTGTGTCGGAGAAAAACACTGAAGACACAGTTCTTGCAAACCAAGAAGTAAGGCAATTTGTTGAAAATATTAAAAAATTTGCTTTTTACGACGATTTAAAAGTAGTAATTGAAAAAAACGACAGAGAACCAAATTGTAAAAACCTTATTTATTCTTTATTGAACAAAAAAGGTCTTGATTATGGCGCTCTTCCCAAAGGTCTTTTAAAATTTCACAAATACAGTACCGGTGGGCGCACTCCATTTGAGGAACACTTGTATGAGGGCGCGCAGTATGCGAAAGACAATAACAAAATTGTACGCATACATTTCACTATTTCGCCCGAACACCTTAATAACTTTGAAAATCTGCTTAATAACATAAAAGAAGAATACGAAAAAAAACTGGATGTAACTTTTGAAGTATCTTTCAGCCGGCAAACCCCATCAACCGATACAATTGCCGTATATTTAAACAATGAACCTTTCCGCGAAAACAATGGCAGTCTGCTTTTTCGCCCCGGCGGGCATGGTGCTTTAATTGAAAACCTTAATGATTTGGATGCAGATGTAATTTTCATTAAAAACATAGACAATGTGGTTCCCGACAAAATAAAAGAACCAACTATAACATACAAAAAAGCATTGGCAGGTATTTTGTTGGATTTCAGAGAAAAAATTTTCGTTTACCAAAAAGAATTGAATGATAAACATTCGGCGGCGCTTAATCATGTTTTCTTGGCTGAAGCTGCCAATTTTCTCGAAAATAAACTTAATGTTAAACCGGCAGAAAGTCAATATTACACTGAAAAGGAAGAATTATACCATTACTTAAAAGAAAAATATAATCGCCCTCTGCGTATTTGCGGAATGGTTAAAAACGAAGGAGAGCCCGGTGGCGGGCCATTTTGGGCAACAAACCCTGATGGGACGGTTTCTTTACAAATTGTTGAAAATTCACAGATAAATCAGGAAAATATTCATCAGCAGATTGTCGTTTCGCATACCACACATTTCAATCCTGTTGATTTAGTCTGTGCAGTAAAAAATTATAAAGGCGAAAAATACAACCTTACTGAATTTACCGATCCTGCAACTGGTTTTATTTCAAACAAATCGAAAGACGGAAAAGAATTAAAAGCACAGGAACTTCCGGGGTTATGGAATGGAGCCATGAGTAATTGGATTACCATTTTTGTGGAAGTGCCAGCCGAAACATTTAATCCTGTTAAAACAGTTAACGATTTGTTACGAGATCAGCATCAGTAAAAATAAAATATGTGGTTTATAAACCATAAATTATTACCTTTGCGTATTCATTTCTTCAAAAAAATGAACGAAAACGAAAGAATACAGTTTGATGAGGAAGATATTGGCGAAGTTGTAAATCGTTTTAAACGGTCGCTGGTTTCAGGTAGGAAAAAATACTTTGATGTTTCTGAGTTTGAATGTATTGTAGAGCAACTGTTAGAGGAAGGAGACCTTAAGTCTTCGGAGATTGCTGTTATGCAAGGAATTCAGATTCATCCTAATGCTGTACCTCTTCATCTGAAATATGCACAGGTTTTGCTTAATAAAGAAAAATTTGAGGATGCCATAAAATGCCTGAGTATTGTTGAAAGAATCGAACCAACTAATCCGGATGTTCATTTCATAAAAGGAAACGCCTGGCTTGCTATGGACAGAAGAACAGATGCTTTAAAGGCTTTTGGAAATGCAATAAAATACGCAGGTTCCGAAATAGACAACATTTTATATCACATCGGATTGTCATTTATACAGTCGGGTGATTCCCCAAGAGCAATACACTATTTTGAAAGAGTTTTGAGAATAAACCCCGAAGACGAAATGACACTCTGTGAGTTAGGTTTTATTTACGATCAAATTGGTAATTTTTCTAAAAGTATAGAATATTATAATCGTCTGATTGATGTTAACCCATATAATTATTCTTCATGGTTTAATCTTGGTATAACGTATAACAAAGCAGGGAATCACGATGAGGCTATAAAAGCTTATGAATTTGCGTTGGTTGCAAATGAAGAATTTCACCAGGCATTGTTGAATATTGCCAATGTATTTGCTAATGTAGGTAAATATAACGAAGCCATTGAAAAATACAAAGAATACTTAAAGCTGGTATCCGACGATGATTATGTATTTTGTTGCATTGGCGAATGTTATTTTAATATTGAAAATTATGTCAAATCAAAAAAATATTATCATAAAGCCATCGAATTGAATGCAAATAACGATACTGCCTGGTTTGGTGTTGGCTTGGTAATGTGGGAGGAAAGGCAATACAAGGATAGTATTACCTTTATTAATAATGCAATTGGAATCGATGAAACCAATTCAGAATATTGGCATGCACTTGCAAAAGTATATAGCGATTTCAATCACAAAACAGATGCTGTAAAAGCTTTGAAAAAGGCAGTAAAACTTGAATTAGACAATAGTGAAATATGGCTTACATGGGTAGATATTTATCTAAATTTCAAAGAAATAGAAAGTGCAGTAAAAATATTAAAAACAGCTATTAAAAAGAATAGCGACGTTATTCTTAAATATAGATTGGTAGGTTTGTTACTCGAAAATAAAAGAAACGAAGAAGCTTTTGAAATGCTTGATTTAGCCATGAAACAGGATTTTATTAAAGTTAATCACCTATTTGAATTCTACCCTAAGGCAAGCAAAAACAGACAGTTAAAAAAACGGATAGATGAATTCATAAAAAACAAATAACTTATATCTCAGAGTTTGTCTAAAAATTAGTGTTATAAAAGTTTAATCATCAGGGCGATGAATGCGAGATAAATCATTGTTTCAGACGATTCGATCGATCGTTCATAGTCTTTTGCTAGCCTTCTGAAG
>JAITWJ010000065.1 GCA_031285325.1 Bacteroidales bacterium | reverse complement strand
GTTCCCGCCAATTTGTCAAGTTTAATACCACCCCATGCGGTAGCAGCTATAACTGCTGTCATTTGAAATGCCAGTCCCGAATACTTTGCGTAATCATTGAGGTTTTTACTTCGCCTGTTTTTCGGCTCCTTCTTTATATAACGGGGCTCCTCCATTATTACTGTTTTCACTCATTTTACATGTTCCTGAAAAAACAGCACCCGGTTCAATAGAAAGTTTTAAGGTTTCGATATCCCCGAAAATCTTAGAGGAGGCTTTCAGGTTCAAAAGTTGGCCTACGACTATTCGGCCTTCAATTATTCCCGATATTTCCGAGTTTTTACAGATAACTTCTCCATTTATTTTTCCTGTCGGGCCTATTACAACCTTGCCTTTTGTATTCAGGTTTCCTGTCAGCGAGCCGTCTATCCGTATGTCGCCGGTCGATTTGATATCGCCGGTAATATCTGTTCCTATACTGATAATGTTTATTACTGTACTATCGAGTTCGTTAGTTTTTGCCATGTTTTTCAGAATATTGAGATTTCTTATATTATCTGCTGCACGTTATTCAGGATCATATGCCCATCTTAAATAAACGGCGCCCCATGTAAATCCGCTTCCAAATGCGGCAAGTATCAGAACGTCGTCTTTCTTTAATCTTTTTTCATACTCCCACATACATAACGGAATTGTGGCCGCCGTAGTATTTCCGTAATGCTGAATATTTATCATAACCTTTTCTGGCGGCAATCCCATCCTTCTTCCGGTAGCGTCTATAATTCTGAGGTTTGCCTGATGAGGTACAAGCCATGCAATATCTTCGGAGTTGAGGTTGTTTTTTTGCATTATTTCAGCAGCAATATCGGCCATGTTTGAAACTGCAAACTTAAAAACGGTTGGCCCTTCCTGATATACAAAATGTTCGCGGGCATCAACCGTTTCGTGAGAAGGCGGTTTACACGAGCCTCCCGCTTTCATGTGCAGAAATTTTCTTCCCGATCCGTCGCTGTGAAATATATGATCAATTATACCGACATTTTCAGAAGCCGGAACAGGTTCAAGCAGAACCGCTCCGGCAGCGTCGCCGAAAAGCGGGCATGTGGCACGGTCGGTATAATCTGTAATTGCCGACATTTTTTCAACGCCTGTAATAATAACTTTTTTATATCGCCCCGATTCTACAAACTCGGCTCCTGTCTGAAGTGCAAACAAAAACCCGGAGCAGGCGGCATTTAAATCATAGCTCCATGCATTTTTAATTCCAACCTTGTCGCATATAATGTTTGCGGTTGCTGGAAACATCATGTCGGGTGTTATGGTGGCGCATATAAGCAAGTCTATTTCTTCGGGAGATGTGTTGGTCTTTTCAAGGAGCCCTTTTACTGCCTGCTCGCCTATGTCAGACGAGCCAAGCCCCTCTCCTTTAAGTATTCTTCTTTCCTTTATACCGACTCTTTGCATTATCCATTCGTCGGATGTGTCAACCATTTCAGAGAGTTCCCGGTTTGTCAGCCTGTACTCTGGAGCCCAGGCATTAATACCGGTTATTGCAGCTCGTATTTTTTCCATATTAATTAAATAGCTTCTTTTATCTTTTGGGCAAGATTGGCGTGCGCCACCTCTCTTGTTGTTATAATCATGTTTTTTATTGCTTTCCGTTTTGAAATACCATGTGCAATAACAACATTGGCATTAATTCCAACTATTGGAGTGCCTCCTATGTTTTCAAAGTTCAGCATGTCGAAATAGCTGTCGTGCAAACCCTGCTGCCGGTAAATATGGTAGAACGATTCGCCGAGTTTAAGCAGAACATTGCCAACAAAGCCGTCGCATACAACCACATCGGGCATAGCTTCCCTGAATAGATAGTTGGCTTCTATGTTTCCCGTAAAATTCATTTCGGGATATCCTTTCATCAGTTCATACGCCATTTTAACTGCCGATGTACCTTTGCTTTCTTCCTCGCCTATATTGAGAAGCCCTACTGTCGGGTTTTTCTCTTCAAGAACATGTTTTGCGAATATGCTTCCAAGCAGGCCGTACTGAAAAAGAACATCGGGTTTGCAGTCGGGGTTCAATCCAACGTCAAGTATAACCGATTTGCTGAAATCAATACGCGGCAAAACTACTGCCAGCGCCGGCCTGAAAATTCCGGGAATGACATTTACCGTATAACTCGCTCCAACAAGCATGGCTCCTGTGTTTCCTGCGCTGCAAAAACCGTCGAGCGAGCTGTTTTTCAACATTCCGTATCCAACGGCAATACTTGAGTCTTTTTTCTGTGAAAACGCTTTTGCAGGATGATCGCCCATTTCTATTACCTGAGTTGTATTAACTATCTCAAATAATGATGGATCTACATCCATTACAGCCAGTTTTTCGCATATCGCACCCTTATCGCCTATCATTACGATAGTGTCGCTGTTTTTCAGAAACGGCAAAGCGTCAACGGCTCCTTCAATGATTGCGCCAGGAGCAAAATCGCCGCCCATTACATCAAGGCCAATTCTCATAAACCTGTCTTTATTATGGTCAGGCTGTGGCCTTGGGGGCAATAGCGAGTTTTCCTCTGTAATAACCGCATTCAGGACATACTCTGTGATAGAGAACAGCAGCTCCGCAGTTGGAACAGGCAGCCACGGTAGGTGCTGTTGCCTTATAGTGTGTTCTGCGCTTGTCTCTTCTTGTCTTCGAATGTTTTCGTTTGGGATTTGGCATTGTCTTTAATTTTTATTGTTCATCAATTTTTTCAATTCATCCCATCTGGGATCTGTATCATTCTGTTTCTCTTCACCAATAATCAATTCGTTGAGTTTTTTAATCATTTCCTGGTTACACCCTGTTTTCCCATCTTTATTGGGGGGATGTAATCTCCTTATGGGAAGGGCCAGATGAATAAAATCGTATAAATGCTGCCGCAGGTCTAATTCGTATTCATCGTTTGAAATATAGATTATATCAGTGTCATCAATTGAAATATCATTTTCAAACTTTACTATCAATCCGTTTTCACAACTTACCGGATACGGAAACACTTCCATACACCGATCGCATGTTGTCATTACCGTTCCCGATATTTTCACAATCAGCTCAAGGTGCGACGTTTTTCTGTTCATTTCAACAGATACCGAAAGGTTTCCCTGTTTTATCTCCGACTCTTCAAATTTTTCAAAAAACTCATTATTTATCTTAAAATCATAGCTGTAATGCCCTTCTTTTAAGCTTTTGAAGGGTATTGTAAATATACCAGTCATAACCTTCAATTTTGGTTTGCAAAAATATAAATCCTTATTTAATTTTAAAAATTATCAATAAAAAAGTCATGGTTAACGTATGAAATTCCCGGTATTACAGTTAATAAAAGATTGTTTTATTTTGAATATCATGATGTTATCATAAACAAAATCCCCATCTATTTTAAAAACGGAAGAATGCCCCCCCTTAAATAGAACAGATATGCGCCGATTTCTGCTTTTTCTCCATTACTGTGTCTTGGTATTAAAGCCACCATTCTGTGTAATTATGGTAAGGGTGATTATCACTCCAGCATCAGAATGTGTCGGCAGACGACAGTATTTTCAAGTGGCTTCTGAACTGTTAACTGATATTTTTTGAGTTATGGCGAAAAAAAAATGCAAAAAATCGTAGGCAAAACAAAATTATTTCGATAACTAACTAATAAACCTGCCGCTTTACTATCGTTAATCGTAGCGGCTGGTTTATTAGTTATATAAATTATTGTTAAACGACATACCCGCAACACCTGCCAGGCGCTTTGGCACGCTTGCATCAACGACGCAACTCCAGCCAAAAGAACGTGAATTTGTAATTCAGGGGCTTCCGTGAAAATCCATAAGATGTTCCATACTCTGGCTGATAATAAATTTAAATAAATCTAAAAACATTTGTTTTTCTAAAAAATAATTTCATCTTTGCAGTTACTAAAATTTTCTTCTATAAAAAACAGACAATGCCAAATGACAGCAAAACATACATGAACATAATGGTCATTGCCTGTTCTGTAACCGTAAAAATGCGCAATCGTGCGTCTTTAAGGCAGGTTGTTAGTATTTACCCCCCCCCATTACTCTAATAATAAGCAGGTTACAGCTTTTTTGTCTCTGCCTGTCATGCCTGCTTATGCAGGTAGCAACAGCATGCTGCATCAGAGTGAACATCATTACTGAACTGCATGAAGAAATCTGTTTTCAAACTAAACTTAATATTAACCAAACAAAT
>JAITWJ010000026.1 GCA_031285325.1 Bacteroidales bacterium | reverse complement strand
GCCGCCGTCATTGCGAACCGCGAGCTTGCGAAGCGGAAAGCAATCCAGAAAAACAAAACAATACTGGATTGCTTCGTCGCTCCGCTCCTCGCAAAGACGAAGTAACCCATGTATAATTGGCAGTTGACAATGCACAATTAATAATGGATAATGGAGGATGGGAGTTGACAATTGATAATTGGCAATGATGGCGTTGCAAACAAATACATTCATGAATTTTCATTAAAATCTACCTTCACCTAAAAATTATTCATAAAATATTTTTATATTGATAGCAATACTGCTATCTTTGTAGTGTAATAGTTTAATAAAGCGGGCATGAAATATTCTGAGATTGAACGAAAGTTGAGAAAAGCAGGATGCTGTTTCGTTTCTCACGGTACCAACCACGATTGGTGGTACAGCCCAATCACAAACAGACGGTTTCAAATACCGCGGCACAAAAGCGAAGAAGCAAAACGGACAACAGTAAAGAGTATTAACGAACAATCCGGAGTTAAACTTTAACTCAGAAACAAAAAACAACAATATGAAAGTTAAAGTAATTATCGAACGCGGCGCCGACGGCACTTTCGATGCAAACATGGAGTTTAATAAAAACGTCCCTTTCGGGCTGTTGGGGCAGGGTAATACAGTGTCGGAAACAATCGCCGATTTTAATAATTCGTATGCCGAAATGCAGGCATATTACGCCAACGAAGGAAATAAATGTCCTGCGTTGGAATTTGATTTTAAGTACGACATTCCTTCATTCCTCCAATATTACGCCTATGCGTTTACGCTATCGGGGCTTGAACGTATTACAGGGGTTAATCAGAAACAATTGGGGCACTATATTAGCGGGGTGCGAAATCCAAGTGAGCGAACAGTACGTAAAATAGAAGAACGAATACACTCTTTCGGCCGAGAAATAGCGTCTGTCAATTTTGTTTAATTAAAAATTATCATCTATTAAGTTGTCTAAGTTCATACGTCATGTCATGCATTGTACCGCGTATCCCTAAAAGGTGATTCTCTACCGCCTCTAATCTGGCCGTAGTTAACGTGGATTGCAGAGAGGTGCCCTAACGCAGCCTCTGCGTTAGCCAGCAGTTGACAGTTCATAATTAATAATTGACAATGGACGGTTGACGGTTGACAATGCATAATTAAAAATGGATAATGGACGGTTAAAAGAATGGTATCTAACAATTCATTGTCAACTGTGAATTGCTAATTGTCGATTATTAGTTGTTAATTTGCGGGTTGTTGGCTGTTGACTGTTAATTTGATTTATTTTTCATAAAATTCAAACAAAATGATTTCTAAAGACCAGGTAGAAGACTTACTGGAGCGCCGCGCTGCGCTGAGGAGGCATCTTTGACTACGATGCCAAACTGATTCAACTGCATGAGGAAGAACTGAAAACCAGGGCTCCCGATTTTTGGAACAGCCCGAAAGAGGCTGAGGTTCAAATGCGAAAAATGCATTCTATAAAGGTTTGGACTGATGGGTTTAGAGGAATAGACCTTGCTATGGACGATTTTATGGTTGTTTACGGCTTTTTTGAGGCCGGCGAGGCTTCGGAGCATGAAACTGATGAGGGCTACCGGGAAGCGCTGGCTAAAATTGAGCAGCTTGAAACGAAAAACATGCTTCGCAATGAGGAAGACCGCCTGGGGGCTGTGCTTAAAATTAATGCCGGCGCCGGCGGAACCGAAAGTAACGACTGGGCCGATATGCTGTTTCGCATGTACACCCGGTGGGCCGAACAGAACAGGTACAGCGTTAAGATTGCCGATATGCAGCACGGCGACGAGGCGGGTATAAAAAGCTGCACGGTGGAGATAGAGGGCGAGTATGCTTATGGTTATCTGAAAAGCGAAAATGGTGTTCACCGGCTGGTGCGCCTGTCGCCGTTTAATGCCCAGAATAAACGGATGACATCGTTTACCTCGGTTTATGTGGCTCCGCTTGTTGACGATTCGATTGAGATAGATATTAACCCTGCCGATATAACATGGGATACGTTTCGCAGCAGCGGCGCCGGCGGCCAGAATGTGAACAAGGTAGAAACGGGAGTCAGGCTGAAACATGCTCCTTCGGGTATTATTATTGAAAATACTGAAAGCCGTTCGCAATTTGGGAACAAGGAGAATGCGCTGCGTTTGTTAAAGTCGCAGCTCTACGAAATAGAACTGCGTAAACGCCGCGAAAAAATTACGGAAATAGAGCTTCAGAAGAAGAAAATAGAATGGGGTTCGCAGATACGCTCGTATGTGCTGCAGCCTTATAAGATGGTTAAAGATTTACGCACGGGCTACGAAACAGGAAATGTTAATGCTGTGCTCGACGGCGAAATATACGGTTTTATAAAGGCTTACCTGATGCAGTTTGGCGGCGAATAAAATTTCTTTGCCGTTTATTATTTGAAATTTCATAAGGTTTTCTGATATTGCAATACCTAATATAATTGAGATTATGTATTCCGACCAGCATTTCATAAACCGCGAGATAAGTTGGCTTTCGTTTAACGAGCGTGTACTGCAGGAGGCTGCAGATGTTAATACGCCGCTTTTCGAGCGCATTCGTTTTATAGGTATTTTTTCGAACAACCTTGATGAGTTCTTCAGGGTACGTGTGGCGGCAATAAAGAGAATGGTTGCCATAGGAAAAGATGAGGAGAGTTTGCTGGGTAATTTCCAGCCCGACGAACTTCACAATAAAATTCAGGAAATTGTAATACGCCAGCAGAATAAATTAACCGAAATTTTTAATACCATTCTTGTTGAACTGAAGGAAAACAATATTTTTCTGGTTAATGAAAAGGAGTTTAACCATTCGCAGGGTGTGTTTATAAAAAAATATTTTTATGATAAGGTGCTTCCCAATCTGGTGCCTATAATGCTGAGTACGCAAAATAAATTCCCCCACTTGCGCGACCGGTCTGTTTACCTTGCTGTGAAGCTTTCAAAAAAACAGAACCCCAACGATAAGGCATATTCGCTAATAAGAATACCGGGGCGCTCGGTGCAGCGGTTTTTAGTGCTTCCGAAAATTGGGAAAAACAGGTACGTTACTTTTCTCGACGATGTTATACGTTACTGTTTGGCCGATTTGTTTTTCTATTTCGATTATGATGTTTACGAAGCATATACGCTGAAAATTACCCGCGATGCGGAACTTGATATAGATGACGATATTTCAAAGAGTTTTATTGAAAAAATGAGTTACAGCCTCAAGAAAAGAAAGACCGCAAGGCCTGTACGGCTTATTTACGATGAAACAATGCCCGACGACTTACGCAAGTTTATTTTCAGAAAGATGAAAATAAGATCGAGCGAGAATGCAATTCCGGGAGGAAGGTACCATAATCATAAAGATTTTATGGATTTTCCGAAAATTGGGAAAAAGAAACACTATTATCCGCAGCTTTCGCCATTCAGGCATAAGGACCTTAAGCCCAACACGAGTGTTTTACGTACGCTTCGCAAGAAAGATGTAATGCTGCACTATCCGTATCAAACTTTTAACCATTTCATTGATTTTCTGCGCGAAGCCGCCATAGACCCACAGGTGAAGGAAATTGGCATAACCATTTACCGTGTTGCCAACGACTCGAAAGTGTTTAATGCCTTGCTTAATGCCGTAAGGAACGGTAAAACGGTAACTGTTGTAATTGAACTGCAGGCTCGTTTTAACGAAGAGGCAAACATATTCTGGTCCAACAAACTGCAGGAAGAAGGCGCTTATGTAATAAACGGAGTTCCGGAAATGAAAGTTCACAGTAAACTGGCATGGGTAAAACGTAAGGAAAAAAATACTTTCAGGAATTATGCCTACATAGGTACGGGAAATTTTCATGAAGGCACTGCCGAAATCTATGCCGACGAAGGTTTGCTTACTTCAGACCCGAGAATTTCTAACGAGGTTGAAAATATTTTTGTGTTTTTCAAGCAAAATTATAAACACTTCAACTATAAACATCTTATTGTAAGCCCTTTTTTCATGCGTGAATTTTTCAATGAATGTATTGACCGTGAAATTGAACTTGCAAGAAAGGGAAAAGATGCCTGGATGATTCTTAAAATGAACAGCCTTACAGCCCCTAAAATGATGCAGAAACTTTATGAGGCAAGCCGTGAAGGCGTAAAAATTCAACTTATTGTTCGCGGGATATTTGGAATGCAAACCGGTATTAAAAAGCTAAGCGAGAATATTTCGGCTATAAGCATTGTTGATAAATACCTTGAGCATTCAAGAGTATTTCTTTTTGGGAATGACGGCGATGAACGCCTGTTTATTTCGTCGGCAGACTGGATGTTACGTAACCTGAACCGCCGTATTGAAATTGCATGCCCAATTTACGATACCGAAATAAAAGAAGAGCTGAAGGAGATGCTTAGAATACAACTGAAGGATAATGTAAAAGCCCGAGTTCTTGACCCTGATTTATCGAATTGTTATAATCTGGGTGATATTGGCAGAAAATTCAGAGCACAGGAAGATTGCTATAACTTTATAAAAAACAGGCACCATATAGTTATGAAAATTTACCATAACCCGCGCTGCGTTAAAAGTCGCGAGGGATTAAAATATCTCGAAAATAAAGGCTATGACGTAGAGATTATAAAATACCTGGAAAGTGGGATTTCAGAAAATGACCTCCGTGATATAATTGAAAAAACAGGTGAAAAACCATTTTATTTTGTACGGACTCAGGAAAAAGAATACAGAGAATTGTACAAAGGGAAAGATATTTCGGATGTAGAATGGATCAAAATTCTTTCGGCAAACCCAAAACTGCTTCAGCGTCCGATAGTTGTTAATGGCAGCAAGGCAGTTATTGCCCGTCCGCCAGAAATGGTTGAGAAAATTGTTTAGGAGATACCTAATTTCGCTCTTATATCTTTAATCTCGGTTTCAAGTACCGAGCGTCTTTTAATTGCATTAGAAAGGGTTAATGCATCAATTACGGCTTGTTTGTCGTATGTTTCAAGAATAATGTAGTAGTTCTGATTGCCCAGGAAAACAGCCTTTAGCTGACGGCCGGCATTTTGTGCTACAAATTCGATAACTCCGTTGTCTTTCCCATTTCTGTACGAAACTTTCTCCCACCTCAATTCCATAAAATCGCTTCGATGATTATTTGGGTCGGCAAGTGAAATGGTGTCAGTTTTGGCATCATCGCCCTTGTCGTAAACACGCAAACCTACATGATTAAGCCAGTCTTTGCCAAAATAATTACTACTTATGTACAATTCTCCGCGTTCGTCAAGGTGTACCTGAATGTAAGAACGGTTCCATGCACGCTGAAGAGTTTGTCTTTTATGAATATATTGAGTATAGCGGTCGAATTCTGTTTTTTCTTTTTCAAACGGCTCTTCAAATTCGGCAATCTGGCTGTTCAGCGAATCCAATTCCGATTCTTTCTGGTGAAGAAATTCGAAACGAATTTCGTTGATTAAATTTTTTGCTGCATTAACCGAGTAAACTGCTTTTGGATATAATACTGCAATACTGTCGAGGTGAATTAACGCACCTGATGTATCTCTGCCGGCAAGAAGCGATCTCCCAAACTCAAGTTTTACCCTGGCTTTATCTTCTTCTGAATGACCACATGAAACCATAAATAAGAATAATAAATAAACTGTTATTTGTACTGGATACTTCATTAAATGTAGTTTGTTATAAGGTATTGTATTTATTAATTCACATAAATATCGTAAGGCATACGGGCAAAAATTCCGTTGTAACTGGTTGCTTTTTTGAAATATTCATAATACCTGTATTTGTCGCCAAACTCGTTTTTTATAATATTCAAGCGAATATTATCTGTTCCGGTTTTAAAAAACTGTTCGAATGAACCTGGCAAAACCGGTAGCGAAACAGTGTGGTATTCTTCCACGCCGGCAATCTCTGCAGCCAGTTGAATGGCGTCGTCTAAACCGCCAAATTCATCAATTAATCCAATTTCCTTAGCATTTTCACCGCTCCAAACACGTCCTTGCCCAATAAAATCTACTTGTTCTTTAGTCATATTCCTCCCTTCAGCTACGTGCGAAATAAAAGTATCGTATCCCTGAGCAATATATTTTCTAAGCAAATCATTTTCATACATCGTCATCGGGCGTGTAGTGGCGAGTAAATCAGAATTTTTATTTGTTTTTACCACATCAGTAGTAATACCTAATTTGTCGTTCAACAGTTCTCCAAAATTAGGAATAGTTCCGAAAATACCTATCGAACCGGTAATGGTGTTAGGCTGTGCAACAATTCTGTCGGCCGCACACGAAATATAGTACCCTCCTGAAGCGGCTACATCGCCAAATGAAACAACCAGTGTTTTTTCTTCGGCAGCCAGTTTTACTTCGCGCCAGATGATTTCAGAATCGAAAACTGCTCCTCCAGGCGAATTTACACGTAAAACAATGGCTTTGTAAGTACTGTCTTGGCGAACTTTTCTTATTTCGAGCCCTAATTCGTCGCCAATAATAGAGTTATTTCCCAAAACCCCACCGATATCTCCACTTGCATAAATTACGGCAATTTTGTCACTTCCGAATTTCTCGAAATCTATTTGGGTTTTTGAATAGTCGGCAATACTAACAATTGGTATGCCTTTTCTTGCCTGAATGCCGGTTATTTCTCTTAAATCATCAAGGACTTCGTCTTTAAACCCTGTTTTATCGGCCAACCCAACTTCCACCATGTCGCTGCCATGTTTAAATGTAAGTACTTCATCGGCTAACTCATTTAATTTCTCTTCTGTAATATTTCTGGTTTCCGATATTCCTTTTAACATGTGCTTCCATAAACTTGTCATATAAATCAATTGCTGTTCGCGGTTTTCGTTGCTCATTTTTTCGAGCATAAACGGTTCTACTGCAGCTTTAAATTTGTTATCGGGGCCACGAACAACCTGAACCTCAACACCAATTTTCTCAAGTAGATTTTTATAAAAAATCATTTCGCCGCTCAGTCCACGAAAATCGACTGACCCCATCGGATGTATCACAATTTTATCGGCAACAGTAGCTACATAATAAGCTTTTTGATCGAAATTATCGCCATAAGCGTAAATCGGTTTATTGCTTTTACTTTTAAAATCGAGCAACATGTTCCTCACTTCTTCAGCCGAAGCCATTCCTCCTCCAAAAACAGAAACTTTAAGGTAAATACCCTTAATCCGAGAGTCGTTAACAGCATTACTTAACGATTTTTTTATATCATTGAGGCCAATGGTTTTAACTGAAGTAAAACCGGGAATATCAAGATTTGAAAACGCATCATTTATAGAACGATCTACTACTTGCCTGTCAAGGTCTATTACAAGTAATGAATTATTACCAACAACTACTTGTTTTTCAGCCGAAACTATTATTGCCCCAATTACGGCAAACATCAGAAAAAAACCAATTACCGAAATAATAAAAATACCAACGACAGTGGCAAATACATATTTAAAAAATTCTTTCATATTCCCGTAAATTTATACGTTTTAGTTAATTTTGGACATTATATAAATAATTGCTGTAAATCTAATTACAGAATTATAAATACACAATTCTATGCATAAATTTTTTTTGGGAATAGGAGGAAATATTGGTAGCAAAAAGGAAAACTTCATTCGCTGTCGAGAATTAATTGAGAAAAGGCTGGGGAAAATAATTTTATTTTCGACTATTTACGAAACGCCATCTTGGGGATTTTCATCAAAAAACAATTTTTGGAATCAGGTAATTTACAGTGAAACTGATTTTGAACCGGAAATACTATTAGAGGAAATCAATAAAATAGAAGTTTTATTTGGTCGTAACAGAAAAGGTAATGGTTACAGTTCACGCGAGATGGACATCGATATTTTATACTTTGATGACTTGATTTTTAAGAACGATTTCTTGTCAATCCCACACCCGTTAATGCACGAACGCTTATTTGTATTAAAACCTCTGTCAGAAATTGCCCCATACTTAATACATCCGGTTTTACAAAAAAACAGTTTACAAATGCTTTACAATTGCAAAGATACTTCGGTAATAAAAAAAGTGGATTTGTAACAAAATTTTTCACTGACTGAAGATTATTTTCTGATGTTATTTTGCAAATCTGAAATAAATTTCATTTTCTTTCGGGTGTTTATAAAAAAATTATACTTTTGCAGCACTTTTTAAAGTCGTGGATTGGAAGACGAAATATGATATTGCCTTTAAAGGTCTTACAGAAGGGTTGCACGAGTTCAATTTCTATGTTGATGGCAAGTTCTTTGAACATTTTGACAGAAACCTTGTTGATGAAGGGAAAGTAAAAATTTCAGCTATTCTTGAAAAAAGAGGTACTTTCATGAAAATTCATCTTAACATTGACGGAGAGGTTGAGCTTGTTTGTGATATGTGTCTTGAGAATTACATGCAGAAAATTAAAAACAATATCGAAATATTTGTGAAATTCGGTGAAAAAGAGTTCGATGAAGACGAAAATATTATATGGCTTTTACCTGAAGAACATCAGCTAAACCTTGCTCAGATAATTTATGAATACACGGTACTGAGCATTCCTTTGCGACATATTCATCCCAAAAGCAAAAAAGGAGAAAGAAGTTGCAAGAAAGAAATGATTGATAAATTAAAACATTATATACATAAAGAGAAAGACGGAAATACATTTGTAGATCCGCGTTGGGATATACTTAAAAATTTGAATAATAATTAAAAACTCAATACAATGGCAAATCCAAAACATAAACACTCGAAAACGAGAAGAGACAAAAGGCGTACACATTACAAAGCCGTTGCGCCTACACTTGCAACATGCTCAAACTGTGGTGCAACAGTAAAATACCATACTATTTGTCCTGAATGTGGATATTACAGGGGCAAGCAAGTAATTACTAAAGAAATTGCGGTTTAAACCAGGTTAAAACCTGGTTTTTTTATTTTATAAATCATCGAATCCATAAACGAGAGTTTTAAAAATAAGATTTAAAATTCACACAAATGAAATTAAACCTTTTTTTAGTTGACGACCATTCACTTTTCAGGGAAGGTTTGAAGTTTTTGCTCTCGAACTTTGATTTTATTGAAAATATTTATGAAGCTGAAAACGGGATGCAATTTATTTCAGCCCTCAAAAATAATACACCTGTTGATATTGCCCTGTTAGATATTGAAATGCCGGTGATGAACGGTATTGAAGCTACAAGGCAGGCACTATTAATTCGTCCTGAGCTAAAAATTATTGCATTGTCGATGTATTCTGAGGAAAGTTATTATTCAAGCATGATTGACGCAGGCGCTGTCGGGTTTTTAATGAAAAATTCAAATTTCAGCGAAGTAAAAAAAGCAATTTCCGATGTTTGGGAAGGCAAAAACTATTTTTCGTCTGAGATACTGCAATCAATCTTAACCCGCGTTATGCATAAAAAGCAGCAAAATGTTAATGATGAAATTACCGAACGCGAAACCGAAATATTGTTTTATATATGCAAAGGCTTGTCAAATGCCGAAATTGCACGCGAACTCACAATCAGTAAACGAACTGTTGACAAACACCGTGAAAACCTTCTTGAAAAAACCACGTCTAAAAACACGGCGAACCTTGTTATTTTCGCTATAAAGAACGGTTATTTTTCAATATAATACATGTTTACTCTGTATGCGGGAAAACTGAAAGACTATTTTGAAAGGACATTTATCAATTCTTCGGCAGTTAGCAACTGCTGCGAACCGTCTTTCATGTTTTTTAATGTAAATTTCCCTTCGTTCATTTCATTTTCTCCTGCCATAACCACGAATGGTATTTTTTTATCGTTGGCATAAGCCATTTGCTTTTTCATTTTGGCATTTTCCATGAAAATCTCGGCATTTACATTACTTTTCCGAAGTTTCGACAAAATGGGCAAGCAATAAATTTCTTCCTTCAATCCAAAATTTATAAATAAAACTTTTGTCGTTTTCGGAAATTCATGGGGAAAAAGATCGAGTTGTACAAGCACATCGAAAATTCGTTCGGCTCCGAACGAAACGCCAACACCTGAAACATCAGGCAAGCCGAAAATTCCGGCAAGATTGTCGTAACGGCCGCCGCCGCAAATACTTCCTATGGCAAAATCTTTCGCTTTTACTTCAAAAATTGTCCCTGTGTAATAATTCAATCCTCGGGCAAGTGTTAAATCAAATTCCACTTCGGTTTTTAAATTAAACATTTTTAAATAACCGAACAGTGTTTTTATTTCTTCTATGCCTTCTTTTCCTGTTTCAGAATTGATAAGTATATTTTCAAGCTGAGTAATTTTTTCTTCTGAGTTTCCTTCCAGCGCAAATATTGGTTGAAGTTTCAAAACGGCTTCTTTGGAAACACCTTTTTCTAAAAGTTCGTTGTTCACATTGTCGAGGCCAATCTTTTCGAGCTTGTCTATCGCAATGGTTATGTCGGTAACATGTTCGTCTTCTCCAATAATTTCGACAATGCCGGACAGTATTTTACGGTTATTTATTTTTAACACCGTACTCATTTTAAAGCGTTCAAACACATCGTCAATAATTTGAACCAGTTCCATTTCGTTAAGCAAACTGTTACTGCCAATTATATCAACATCGCACTGGTAGAATTCGCGGTAACGCCCTTTCTGCGGACGGTCGGCACGCCAAACCGGCTGAATCTGGTATCGTTTAAATGGAAAACTTATTTCGTTGCGATGCTGTACTACAAACCGTGCGAAAGGAACAGTTAAATCATAATGAAGTCCTTTTTCCGAAATTTGCGAAGTAAGTTTAAATGAATCTTTTTCATTATAAATAACATCAGGAACCTTTGAAATAAAGTCGCCCGAATTGAGAACCTTAAAAAGCAGTTTGTCGCCTTCTTCCCCATATTTTCCCAAAAGTGTTGACATGTTTTCCATAGCCGGCGTTTCGATAGGCTGGAAACCATACAAACAAAATACATCTTTTATTGTATCGAAAATATAGTTACGCTTCATCATTTCCGATGGCAAAAAATCACGAGTTCCTTTAGGGATAGAAGGTTTCTGTATCATAAATTTCAATTCTTTCGGCAAAAGTAACAAAAAACATATTCGTTCCAATAATGTTATTGGGCAACCGGGCATACAATGCCGCCGCCATATTATACCTGTGCCCGAACAGGTATATAATTTTCATGATGAATAATATATAGTGTGGAATAAAGGGCAGAGTAAACAGACGTCCCAAACTTGGGGAAGTACCTCCGAGGGCTCGGTGAAGGTGTCCCAAAATTGGGAAAGGTTCCCTGAGGGCTCGGACAAGGTATCCCAAAGTTGGGAAAGTATTCCTGAGGGCTCGGCGAAGGCGTCCCAAACTTGGGAAAGGTTCCTTGAGGACTCGGACAGGGTGTCCCAAAGTTGGGAAAGTATCATCGAGGGCTCGGCGGGGGTTTCCCAAACTTGGGAAAGCGTTACGTCAAAAACAGAACAATATACTTTCGCAACCTAAGCGCACACAGCCACACGTTACATTTGGACATAAGCGAAGTTCCATTACATACAAACCGTACGAATGGTTACATAACGAATAGGCCAAAGCCGCCATAGCCGAATGTGTATTTTATCTAATGGAAAACAGGTTATACAAGGTTGGCGTAATATACGTACCGAAAGCGCGTACAAAATTATAACCGTAAAAGAAGAAAATACTGTTGCTGCCTGCATACAACACAAATATTTTTCCGGTACACTTATTACTCTTTAAAATATATACTATATTCGCACCATTATATAATTTGTGTGAATATTTTTGCATACATACAGTTCCCCCGCACCATTGCTTTTGCACGTGCTGCAGCGCCCAGCGGTTTGTCTTCCCTCAGTTTGAAACACAAAATGGGGGGGGGGGGGGAGTAAATTAATTAATCACGGCAACTTACAAAACAGAAAAAATTCCGCACAATATATTCTTCCAACACACAAACAGCCATACTGCATTATTTCACCGGTACGGCTGTTTGTGTATATGTATATCGTAAATTATTATTCAAATAAAAAACATAAAACAATGAATCGATTTTTTGCAATTGCGCTTGCGGTAACAGTATTGTTCACTGCTTGCGATAAAGATGAGGTAAAGGTTACGGGCGTGTCTTTAAACAAACCTGCACTCGTACTTATTGAAGGAGCTTCGGAAACGCTAACGGCTGCCGTCACTCCCGCCAACGCCGATAATAAGAACATAACATGGAAGTCGGATAAGCCCGACATAGCCACTACAGATGCCAACGGTAAAATTACCGCCGTTAAAGCAGGTACAGCCACTGTTACCGTTACCACTGACGATGGCCGCCTTACCGCCAGCTGTACGGTAACTGTTTCAGAAAAAGCGGTCGAACTTATTGTTACCGACAATGCAAAGTACGATATACCAGCCATGGTAACAGGCGCTAAAATAGCCGACATCGACCTTTCGGACGCGGTGTCGGGCGGCAAGGCGCCATATACGTTCACGGCAGCGGGGCTTCCGGCTGGTATTGCTGTCAGCGCTGCGGGAGTTATTTCCGGTACGCCAACCACAGTTACACCCGACGGCAAGGCAGTCATCATCATAACCGACAGCTCCTCACCCGTGCAAAGCAAAACGATTACCATCGGTTACGGAACCGTTTCAATGGCCGATCCGGCATTCGTTCCGGTAACTAACATCACGGTCATACCCTCGGCGGCCACGGGTGGAACATCTCTCACACTTACGGGTACGGTTGTGCCGGCTAACGCCACCAACAAGGCCATTGCGTGGAGCGTGAAAGATGCCGGAACCACAGGCGCAACTATCAGCGGCAGCATATTAAGCGCAACAACTGCAGGCACGGCTACTATTACCGCAACCGTAGTTAACGGAGTTTCTGCCGGCATAAACTATACACAGGATTTCACTATCACTGTTTCGGTAACAACATCCCCGCCCCCACCCCCGCCGGCATTCGTTCCTGTAACTAACATCGCGGGCGTGCCGGCAACAGCCAAGGCTGGAACATCTCTCACGCTTACGGGTACGGTTGCGCCGACTCACGCCACCAACAAGGCCATTGCGTGGAGCGTGAAAGATGCCGGAACCACAGGCGCAACTATCAGCGGCAGCACGTTCAGCGCAACAACTGCGGGCACGGCCACCGTTACAGCAACCATAGTGAACGGAACTTCTATTAGCACAAACTATACGCAGGATTTCGACATCACCGTTACGGGCCCTATCGCCTCGGGCACAGCCGGCCCGCTCGCGTGGAGCCTCTCCGCCGACGGCACGCTGAACATTACCGGAACGGGAGCGATGCCAGATTACCCAGTGGACTACGCCCCGTGGTATTCGCACCGCAGCGATATTCAAACAGTGGCCATGGGCTCCAGCGTAACGAACATCGGAGATAGGGCTTTTTACGATTGTACCGCTTTGACTGCAATAACCATCCCCGAAAGCGTAACGATAATTAGGGACAATGCTTTTTACGGTTGTACCACTCTGCCGAAAATCACAATACCTGCCAGCGTTGAAAGTGTCGGGAACGGGGCTTTTTACGAGTGCTCCGCTTTGAAGAACGTAACCTGTCTGGCAACAATGCAGCCGACACTCGGCGCCAATAATTTCACTGCTGCTGCCGACGACATCCTGTATGTTCTCTCCGGCAGCGTTGAAACCTATCGTAACGGGGCATGGGGCAGCGTGTTCTCGATAGTAGCGGCAATCAACGGTGGCGACAACATCGGCTACGGCCCCGGCAGCGATGACGACAATTGGACAAATCCATAATCATACCAAAATAAAACAATAATCAAATAAAATATAAAGCAATGAAAACAAAACATTGGTTTTTTAGATATGCGGCGGCAGTTATTGCTTTGGCGCTCGTATTAACAGGTTGTAATAAAGACAATATACAGGTGAAAACCGGTTACAGCAATCTTAGATTCGTGGTGAATGCAGGCGAAAAACCCGGCGTTGCAGAAGGCGGCGATACACGCGCCCTCAAAACCGGTTGGGCCGACGGCGACCGCATAGGCGTGCTGTTCGACATAGCGGGTACCCATTACGCACTGCTCGAATATGCCGACGCCGCGGGAACATGGACGCGGCTCGAAAGCTCCCTGCCAGCCGAACTCGCAGCGGCAGGCGAGGTAATAGCGCTCCACGCCGGAAACGAAGGCTTCGGCTACTCCAACACCGGTAATTTCACCGGCATAGGCGGCGACCTGCTCTACGACGGCGCGGGCACGTACGCCTACGACAGCGGCACACAGACCATAACGCTCACCCTGTCGATGCAGCGCGGCCTTACCACGGCCATAAAGATGGAAAGCACGGGAACCCTCGAAGATAACATGAAGTGGCGGTTGGCCGGCCCGGGCGTTTCGGTGCTGACGGGCAATACGTTCACACCGGCCGATTACGCGGATTTCACCTTTGATACCGCACTGCCGGGCCTGTTCTCGGTGTCGGACGCCGAGAGCGGCACAGGGGCGGTTCCCGACCCGGCGTTCACCGACAACGATATGGTGGTGTTCCACGTACTGCGCTCCGGCGAAGAAGCGGGTGAAACCACTTTACAACTGTGGAACACCGACAACCCGACAACTTTATACACCCGTACCTACGACAATAATTTGACGGCCGGCGGTTCGGTTATGCTGGCAGGGCCAACGGTAGATGCCGAGGCAGACGAATGGGCTGAAACCACTATCGAACCTTCAGACAACGGGATCACCCTGTGGGCGAACGACACGGGAATACCACTCGACTTCACCGCTGCCGGCAACTGGACGGTAACCGTTACCGAAGGACTGACCAGCAGCGGGAGCGAGGCCTATTGGATAGAACTGTTGGCGCCCGAAGGATATCCGG
>JAITWJ010000136.1 GCA_031285325.1 Bacteroidales bacterium | reverse complement strand
TCAGAAGGCTAGCAAAAGACTATGAACGATCGATCGAATCGTCTGAAACAATGATTTATCTCGCATTCATCGCCCTGATGATTAAACTTTTATAACACTAATTTTTAGACAAACTCTTACTTTCTAAAAAAGAAAATTGCAGATTAAGATGAATTAATTAACTTTGCGGTGAAATAAGTTCCTGAAAAATAAACATATTGCTTTAAAATTAAAATAATAATCGTTGCATGGATTACAATTCTAAAAGGAAAAAACTTGTTCTTCCCGAATACGGAAGAAATATGCAGAACATAGTAGATTACATTATTACCATTCAAGACAGAGATGAAAGAAACAGAGCAGCAAAAACAGCTGTAGATATAATGGGGAATTTATATCCTTACCTGCGCGATGTTGCCGAATTCAACTATAAACTTTGGGATCACTTGGCTATTATGGCCGATTTCAAATTAGATATTGACTATCCTTACGAACATATCTCTCCCAATATTTTGAATGAAAAACCAAATAAAATTCCATACGCTCAGTTTCCCATTAAATACAGGCATTATGGCCTTATTATGGAAAGAATGATCAACAAAATACCTGAATACGAAGGTGAAGAAAAAGAAATACTTATTCAGCAGTTGGCAAACCACATGAAAAAATCATATTTGGTTTGGAACAAAGGTGCTGTTGAGGATGAAAAAATATTTTCAGACTTGGAGGAACTTTCAGGTGAAAAAATAGAATTAAATCCTGCGTTTAAACTTACTGAAACAAAAAATATATTGGGAAACAACAACAACAATAATAAGAATAAAAACAAGAGTAAGAACAAAAAGAATAATAAAAACAAATCGGGCAAAATAAAAAACCTCTGAACATTCATGTCAACTTTCAAAATTGAAGGCGGATTTTCATTGAAAGGCAAAATTGAACCACAAGGCGCCAAAAATGAAGCATTACAGGTAATTTGTGCCGTTTTGCTAACCACTGAAGATGTTACAATAGAAAATATTCCTGAAATAAGCGATGTATTAAAACTCATCGAAATTTTAGAGAAAATGGGTGTTGATACCGAACGTCTTGGTAAAGGAAATTATCGTTTTAATGCCGCCCATGTAAACACAGGTTTTTTGAAAACACCTGAATATGCAAAACTTGCATCAAGTTTGCGCGGTTCTGTTATGATTATGGGCCCCATTCTTGCACGTTTTGGAGTAGGTTTTATACCACAGCCAGGAGGCGACAAAATAGGACGGCGGCGAATGGATACCCACTTTATTGGGTTTAAGAAATTAGGCGCCAGCGTTAAATTCGACGTACAAAACCAGTGTTATACAATTTCAGCAAAAAAATTGAAAGGGGCTTATATGCTGCTTGATGAGGCTTCGGTTACAGGTACAGCAAATATTTTAATGGCAGCCGTTTTATCTGAAGGAATAACAACTATTTATAATGCAGCCTGTGAACCATATCTTCAGCAATTATCGAAAATGCTCGTTTCTATGGGTGCAAAAATATCAGGAATTGGGTCAAATTTACTTACCGTTGAAGGTGTTACTTCGTTTACCGGCTGTAAGCATAGAATATTACCTGATATGATTGAAGTTGGAAGTTTTATTGGTTTATCAGCCATGACTGCTTCCGAACTTACAATTAAAAATGTGTGTATTGAACAACTTGGCATCATTCCTGCATCATTTCGGCGGCTTGGTATAAAAATTCAGCAGCAGGGTGATGACCTGCATGTAAAAGATACCGGACACTACGAAATAGAATCGTACATAGACGGCTCTATAATGACAATAAGCGATGCACCTTGGCCTGGCCTAACTCCCGACCTGTTGAGCGTATTTCTGGTAGTAGCCACACAAGCCAAGGGAAGTGTGCTCATCCACCAAAAAATGTTTGAAAGCCGCCTGTTTTTTGTTGATAAACTTATTGATATGGGCGCTCAAATAATTCTATGCGACCCGCATAGAGCAACTGTTATTGGACTTGACCG
Organism: Bacteroidales bacterium; assembly: GCA_031285325.1. GTDB lineage: Bacteria > Bacteroidota > Bacteroidia > Bacteroidales > Prolixibacteraceae > Draconibacterium. The sequence continues at coordinate 12,393 of JAITWJ010000136.1, read as the reverse complement.
CAAGTATGCCTTGTGGGGGACAAATATGACTTCGCCTGATATAAGAGCAGGTATTGCTTTACTCATTGCAGCAATGTCGGCAAAAGGTAAAAGTACCATTAACAATATTGAACAAATTGACCGAGGCTACGAAAATATTGACAAACGGCTAAACCAACTCGGTGCCAGAATAACAAGAATGTAAGAAATGGCTTTTATAATTAAAACTAAAATGTGAGAAAATAATGTACTCATAAATAGTTATATCATTACCATTTTTTTGAGTCAAATAAGTTTTAACATTAAAAAATAATCAAATTGAAAACTTCAGATATAGATGACTTTATACTGCTTTTTGAAAAGCGTTTTATTGAACAGATTGACAGTTTTGAATTATTGTCTCCGTCGGGGTCATACCGCGAATATTGCAGAATGCAAAATTACGGGCGTTCAGTAATTTGTGCTTTAAATTCTGATGTAAAAGAAAATGAAGCGTTTTTTTCTTTCACAGAACATTTTCGGAACCAAAACATACCTGTTCCTGAAATTTATGTAATAAGTTCTGATAAAAAAAAATACATACTTGAAGATTTAGGTGATACAACACTGTTTGATTTTATTTGTAAAATACGCGGACAGGAAGATTTTTCGGAAAGAATAATAACTGAGTACAAAAAGGTACTTAAACTTTTACCAAAAATACAAATTATTGCCGGAAAAGATTTGGATTATTCAGTATGCTACCCATGCGCAACTTTTGACAGACAAAGCATTATGTGGGATTTGAATTATTTCAAATACTATTCTTTAAAATTGGCCAGGGTTTCTTTTGATGAGCAGGCTTTAGAAAACGACTTTAATGAATTAAGCAACTATTTAACAGGTGCCGGTTGTGATTATTTTATGTTTCGCGATTTTCAATCTCGGAATATAATGTTAAAAAACGGCATGGTTTATTTTATAGATTACCAGGGTGGCCGCCACGGGGCATTACAATACGATTTAGTTTCTTTGCTATACGACAGCAAAGCCGATATTCCTGAAAATGTACGCAAAGAGCTTTTTGATTTCTATTTAAAAGAACTTCAAGAATATTTACCAGTAAATAAGGAAGAATTTTCCGCCTATTTTAGAGGATTTGCCATAATTCGTATTATGCAGGCAATGGGCGCCTACGGTTTTAGAGGATGGTATGAAAAAAAGGAACATTTTCTAAAAAGTATTCCGTATGCACTTAAAAATCTTAAACTTTTGCTCGACCATTTGGACTTGCCAATTAATTTGCCCGAACTTACCAGGGTTCTAAGAGCGCTGACGGAGTCTGAGGTTTTAATGAATATTGGTAGTGGAAATTCATTATTAACGGTTCATTTGAGCAGTTTCTCATATAAAAAAGGTATTCCGTATGACCAATCGGGAAATGGCGGTGGTTTTGTTTTCGATTGCAGGGCTTTAAACAACCCCGGACGCTACGACGAATACAAAAATTTAACCGGAAAAGATTTCGAAATTCAGAAATTTATCGAAGAGAATTCAGAAATAGATATTTTTATGAATTCGGTTAAAACATTAGTTGGCCAATCGATAAATATTTATCTTGAACGTGGTTTTTCAGACCTGTCCATAAATTTTGGCTGTACCGGAGGAAAACACCGCTCGGTATATTCAGCAGAAAAACTGGCAGAATATCTGAAAGAAAAATTTCCGGTAAATGTTGTTCTTACCCATAATGAGTTAGAACATTAAGCAAGGCGAAAAATCAAACACAAAACAAGATCAGGAAATAGTCAATTAAAATGAAATATTCCAAGAAACTGTTTTGAATTTACCGGATAAGCTTTTTTGATACTCTTACATGAACCGTTTCGCTGTTCGCAATAACGAAACAGGCAAACGGCACGGTTCACGGCTTGCCCGAAGTTCGGCAACTGTCAAATCATGCGATTCAGCCCCGCCCGAAGTTCGGCAACCGTCAAATCATGCAATTCAGCCCCGCCCGAAGTTCGGCAACTGTCAAATCATGCAATTCAGCCCCGCCCGAAGTTCGGGCGACAGTAAACCGAAATAATTAACCGGAGGAAACTCCGCAAAAACAACAATAAAAAATGATTACCATGAAACTGAAAGCATAACCTCCACAACAACGAATACCGGCAGTTAATAACGCCCCTGAGAAATGGGTTGAACCTGCCGTGATGCCTTAATTGTTGGGTGGTTCATGTTTAGCCGTTCTAAACGTTATGACCAAAACCATCTATGCCTCCAACTTGATGCAAAGATAATTCATGATCCAAATTATTTACCGAATAAGTCTGTTTCCGCATCACTCCATCTCATACTGAACATAAAAAAGGCCGGAAGATAAATCCTCCGGCCTTGAGTCAAATTATTCGTACAGTCAAATTGCATCCTTGTTGGTGTATTCCGAGAATTCGCATCCGAATTTTTCGACGAGCATGTTATCCAGTTCGTCGGCCTTGTGGGCCAAATCTACTAATTGCCGCATCACATCAGACTGCTGCTCAGAGAAGAGGTCTGATATGTGTATGCGGTAAGCGATGTAAATCTGGTTGCCATCGACACCCATTTTGTATGGGCGCATATCTTCGCTCACAAGATAGGTTAGGATCGGTTCGAGGTCCTTCTTCGGGAGCAGGTTTATCGGCGATGTACAGAACAGATAGGAACGGCTGTGGACAAACAGGCGGATCTCCGAACTGCCTTTGTGAAGCACCCACGATTCGTTGCCCATACGAGCCAACAGGGGATTTATCCCCATGTCTTCGATGGTCTTCTCGCAAATAACGGCGAGGTCGGTAAGGGTGCGTTCCTTGAAGATATTTTCTGGAAGTCTTTCGCCGCACGAAGGACAATATTCCTCCTCCTCTGTCGTCAATCCATCGCACGATGGACATTGGAGATGGAAACACATGTCGATATTACCTGCGGTGGAAAGCACTTCGCGGAGCTTCGACACGGGGATTCCGAAACCCATGTTATCGGCATTGGTAAACTTGCTAACCGTAACGGCTATCAGTTCGTTGTTCTCGTTGAGCATAGGGCCGCCGCTGTTGCCGGGGTTTACAGCAGCATCAGTCTGTATATAATATTGCCCCTGTATAAGCTGCCTGGGTGAGGATACCGTACCTTCGGTCGCGGTGAAAGGCATACCGAAAGGATAGCCGGCCACGACAATGCGGTGTCCAATGCCGACCTCTCCGCCTTCGGGTATCGTTATCTCGGGTACGGTAGAAAAATCGCCGTCAGCCTTCAGCAGGGCAATGTCGGCTTGAGGATTCACCAGCACCACATGCGCCAAGTAGATATTGCGGTTGTCGTCACGAATGGCCACCTTACGAAATCCTGAAACCACGTGATAGTTGGTAACGAAAAGACCGGTGCTTTTGAGATAGAAACAGCTGCCCGAACCTTCCGAATGGTTGACCCTGAAAACCGCATTGTAGATGTTGTTATTCTGTTGCATTATTTTGTCTTTTTATTTGTTTTCATCCTCTTTCCGGCCGCCGAACATGGCCATCATATTTTTCATGTACTCCTCCATGTTCAAGCCCTGCATAGCTTGCTGCATCTGGGCTTGCATGGCCTGCGCAGCCTCCTGCACGGCCTGCATATCCATATTTGCAAAGGGTATTTCGACTGGCTCGTCATCGTCCAGCTCGTCCTCCATGATCATTCGCATGGCATCATGCAGAATAGGTGCCGCTTCATCCCACGACTTGCCTGAAGAGTTCCGGAGCGCCTTGGCGACCACTTCGTTCACGTCGTCCTGTACGTTATTGTAATAGTACATCTGATAGAATTTGTTTATGGCCACCGTACAGCAAGCACGACCGTCGCCGGTTTCGAGATAGGACGTAATATTGTCGAAAGCCTCCTCGAAATTATCCTGAATGTTCTTCAGGTTCGAGCGGCGCCTGTCCGAAACAAATGTACCTACAAAATATAAGCTCGCGGCGAGCTGTTCGCGAGTGAGAGCATGGAACTTCAGGATGTTCTCCTTGCCGCGGGCAATAATCTCGGCCTGCGGAATGTCGTTGCGGTCGATCTCGCGTATCGACTTGTCGAGCATGTTGAGCAGTTCGCCCTGCGGGGAGGCGAAGTAGAAGATCTGATAGAATGTGGTCGAAAGCAGGTTCCAGCAGTAGCCGAACATGCGTTCCGCTTCGAAGAACTTCACACCGTCAAGACATTCGCTGCAGAGTCGCTGCAGGTTATCGTAAATCCGATCGACTGTCGCCGTGTCATAGGGGGTTACTTGTGGTTCGCATATGCGTTGAGCCCCGAATTTGGAAACGAACTCGTCGTCGTAGCAGTCGCCCGTAGTGCAGATGTCGTAGAATATATCGTATATCTTGGCCGGATGCGTCAGCGTCAGAGAGCAATTGTAACGGAAGAAGAGTTTGTCATTCTCCATGGCAATGCACGGCAGGTCGAGTACGTTGATGTTCAGGCCGGCCACTTGTCTCAACAACGGAATACGCCCTTTCTCAGGCAGCGCCAAAAAGGGGGCAGTAATCGTCAGTTGGCCGTCTGCTATATCGAGGTTGACAACGATAGACCCGTGTGGTATGCTGAACCGGGTCTGTTCGGGATTGCCGTACTGCTTTCTCAAATCGGGACTGATATAGTCGAGCAATGTAAGCAGCGCTTCGTGGTATGACTGCCCGTTGAACAGTTCGACACTTCGGTCGAAAGCCTCGACATCTATTTTGCTAGCTGTTGAGGCGATAACCGGCTCGCAGTAGTTGAATGTTTGTTTCATTTTTGACGGTTGAGTTTAGATATACGGCAAATATACGAAAAGCAACTAATTAAGCCGCATTAAGCAAAGGAAATATTGTAAAGAATAGTTGTAAAATCTGCTTATTTAATGGGGTATGATTTTATGTCTTAAGCATATTGACAACTTTTTTCAGTGCTTCTATGAAAGAATTAATATCTTCAATGGAGGTGTACATTCCGAAAGAAACACGTACAGTACCATGAATGTTAAAGTGTTGCATTACCGGACTGGCACAATGAGTACCTGTACGCACTGCAATTCCCATTTTGTCTAACAGTGCGCCAATGTCGTATGGGTGTATTTTGTCTATGTTAAATGAAATTACACCTGATTTTTCAGAGGCTTCACCGTAAATTTTCAAATTGGGAATTTCCTTCAGTTTTATCGTCGTATAATGCATAATTTTCTGTTCCCAAGCTGCAATCTTATTTAATCCAATTTCTTCGATAACATTTATGGCTGCTCCAAATGAAATAACACTTGTTATATTTGGTGTACCTGCCTCGAATTTATAAGGTATGTCGTTGAACGTTGTTTTTTCAAATGTAACTTCCGAAATCATTTCCCCTCCCCCTTGGTATGGAGGCATTTCGTTGAGCCATTTTTCTTTGCCATATAAAATACCTACACCATTGGGACCATACATTTTATGTGCTGAAAAAGCATAAAAATCGACATCAAGTTTTTGCACGTTTATCGGAATATGCTGAATTGCCTGTGCTCCATCAATTAAAACAGGTACGTTATTTTTATGTGCAATTTTGATTATTTCTTCAATTTTATTTATGGTCCCTAAAACGTTAGATACGTGGGCAATAGCAACCAGTTTGGTTTTAGGGCTTATTAGTTTTTGAAATACATCAAACTCAATTTCACCGGTTTCGGTAAAAGGCAGTTTTACTATTTTTGCTCTTTTTCGCCCAGCAATTAGTTGCCATGGCACAATATTTGAATGATGTTCCATTTCTGAAACAATAATTTCGTCATCTTCATTCAGATACCTTTCGCCAAAAGAATGAGCTACCAGGTTTATACTGTCGGTTGTTCCTTTAGTAAAAATAATTTCATCTCTCGATTTTGCATTAATAAACTTTTGCACTTGGGTGCGAACTGCCTCAAATTCAAGTGTGGTTTTATCGGCCATAAAATGTGCTGCCCTGTGTATGTTTCCGTAAAAACTTTTGTACAATTCATCTTCCTTCATTAATACCTGCAAGGGTTTTTGTGAAGACGCAGCACTGTCTAAATAAATCAGCGGTCGGTTATAAATTTTCTGCTCCAGTACCGGAAACCAACTCCTTATTTTTTGAATATCATAGTTCATTTTTTATTGGGATATTCACCATTTAATCGTTTCTCAACAAGTTCATTAATCTGTTCACGCAAAACTTCAATTTTAATCTCCTGAATCACTTCATGTACAAATGCATTCATCATCATCAATCTTGCTTTGCTTTCTTCAATACCGCGAGTACGCAGGTAAAAAAGTACTTCTTCGTCAATTTGTCCAACAGTAGCACCATGACTACACTTTACATCATCGGCGTCAATAATCAACTGTGGTTTAGTTTTCATAGTGGCATTGTCGGTAAGCATTATGTTATTATTGCGTTGAAATGCATTTGTTTTTTGTGCATCACGCATTACATGTATCCGGCCAGAAAATACCCCTGTGGCAAAATTGTCAAGTACATTTTTGTACAGTTGATTACTTTGGCAATTTGGTTTAGTATGAGTAATTTGTGCGAAATTATCAATATGTTGACTGCTGTCCATAACAGCCATACCAAATACGTTTATCTCTGAATTTTCGCCGTTCAAAATAATTTTAAGGTTGTTTCTTATTAATCCACCGTGAAGCGATGATGTGTGGGCGGTAACTTTCGAGTTTTTTTCTTGTTGAATAAATACAAAGTTCAACAAAGAGGAATCGTTATGTTGATTTTGGATAGTATAATAATCTAAATTAGCGTTGGTGCCGACGTAAATTTCGGTTACCGAATTACTCATGTATTTGTTATTGTTCAGCGTGTTATGGCATAATACCATTTTTATATTTGCTCCTTCTTCAATAACAACAAGGTTTCTATGAGTTGTATAAGTGTCTTCGTCCGACTTTAAAAGATTTATAATCTGAATTGGTTTCTCAACATCTGTATTTTTGGGAATGTATAAAAAATATCCATCTTGGGCAAAAGCAGTATTAAGTGCTACCAATGGATCCTCTTCGGTTTTAGCAAGTTTTGTATAGTATTTTTCAATTAGATCAGGATTGTTCATAACAGCTTCTTTAAGACTGCACAAAATAATTCCTTCAGGAAATAGTTCATACTTTTTGTTCCTTTGACAATACCAACCGTTTATGGTAAAAACAATTTGTGTATCTAATTGAGTGATATCACAGTTAAACTTCTCATTCAAATATTGTTCAACTTTTTCGGGTTGATGCGCAAATTTAAATTCATGCGAAAATTGTGGTTGGAGATTCGTGTATTTATAGTTTTCGTTTTCTGTGGTAGGAATGCCTTGTGAAACAAAATCACAAAAAGCTTTGTCTCTCGGAGCATTAAGCGTTAATGGCGATTCTCTGAGAAACTGTTCTTTTACTTTGTTATAATGTATTGTATATCTGAGCGATAAATCTGTTTTTTCAATCAATGCACTCATTTTAATTTCCGTTTTCCTTTTTTATCCAGTCGTACCCTTTTTCTTCAAGTTCCAAAGCCAGTTCCTTACCGGCCGATTTCACTATTTTCCCATGATAAAGAACATGTACGTAATCAGGAACAATGTAATCAAGTAAACGCTGGTAATGTGTTACCACAATGGTCGCATTTTCCGGCGTCTTTAATGCATTAACACCATGTGCAACAGCTTTTAATGCGTCAATATCAAGACCTGAATCTGTTTCATCTAGAATAGCTAACTTGGGTTCCAGCAACGCCATTTGAAAAATTTCGTTCTTTTTCTTTTCTCCACCCGAAAAACCTTCATTTACCGATCGGTTAGCCAGTTTTGTGTGCATATCAACCAAATCCATCTTTTCGCGCATAAGCTTTAGGAATTCTCCTGCTGTTAATTCTTTTTCACCTCTATATTTACGATGTTCATTAACTGATGTTTTCAGAAAGTTAACCATAGAAACTCCCTGTATTTCAACAGGATATTGAAAACTAAGAAAAATACCTTTACGTGCACGGTTTTCAGGTGACATTTTAAGTAAATTGTCCCCGAAATAAGTAATTTCACCGGAAATAACTTCATATTCTTTTTTCCCGACAAGAACATTGGCAAGCGTACTCTTTCCCGAACCGTTTGGCCCCATAATAGCATGTACTTCGCCTGGTTTTATTTCCAAATTTATTCCCTTGAGAATTTCCATTCCTTCAACGGAAACATATAGATTTTTTATTGTAAGCATATTATTAAAACAACCCTCTTTTTCATAAAGGCAATAGGTATTAGAACATTTTTACAAAGTTAATATTGTTATACGGTTTCCCAAAAATATTTACACTTTACCTGTCTGTTATATAAAAATACAATTATAACGCGTTATTAAACCCTGCAAGTTAAAACCTGCAGGGTTTTTAAATAGCAACAGACTTTAGAAAGAAAAATACATTTTTTTCAAAAATAATTGTAATAACAGTAATTGTTGAATTTTAAAATTTAATTTTACACAGGAAACAAATAACGAAAATAACTTCCCTACACTTATAAGAAGTTGAATATACGGAAGTTAATTAATAACAAGTAAAAACATGAAAAAAAATGTAGCAGAATTTATCGGGACTTTTTGGTTAGTACTTGGCGGCTGCGGTAGTGCAGTACTTGCCGCCGGATTTCCAGAAATGGGAATAGGCCTTGTCGGCGTTTCGTTGGCTTTTGGTCTTACAGTGTTAACCATTGCTTATTCTATGGGGCATATTTCAGGAGCACACTTAAATCCGGCTGTAACTATCGGACTTTGGGCAGGCGGACGAATTAGTGGGAAAACAATTTTACCGTACATTATTTCCCAAATATTGGGAGGTATTGCAGGAGCAGCAGTTCTTTATGTACTCGCCACAGGCAACGGATCGGATATTGGTAGTTTCGCTGCAAACGGCTATGGTGAACATTCGCCCGGAGGTTACAGTTTGTTAGCTGCTGTTGTTTGTGAATTTGTAATGACATTTATGTTTCTTATTATTATTTTGGGAGTAACCGACGAAAAAGCACCAAAAGGATTTGCAGGAGCCGCTATTGGTCTTGCACTGACATTAATTCACCTTATTAGCATTCCGGTTACAAATACTTCAGTAAATCCGGCAAGAAGTATAAGTCAGGCAATATTCGTTGGCGACTGGGCAATTTCTCAACTTTGGTTGTTTATTCTGATTCCGATTATTGGAGCGATTGCTGCCGGTTTAACTTATAAAAAGTTACAAGGTGAATAAGTAACCTATTATGTTATTTGGAACTGTATCAAAAGTCAATATATTTATAACAATGTTTTCTAATAATTTATTACTGACATTTTTTATTCGTTTGGTTTTATGTTAGAAGGGACTTTTGATACAGTTCCAAATATAAATTTTATAATTCTGTAAAAAAATCGTTGCCTTTGTCGTCAACGATTATAAATGCAGGGAAATTTTCAACTTTAATTTTTCTTACTGCTTCCATTCCAAGTTCCGGAAAGTCGATAACCTCAACCGATTTAATGCTGTTTTTTGCCAAAATTGCCGCTGGGCCGCCAATTGACCCAAGATAGAAACCTCCATGTTTTTTACAGGCATCTGTTACCTGTTTGGTTCTATTACCTTTTGCCAGCATTAAAAGTGAACCTCCAAGGCTTTGAAATTCATCTACGTAAACATCCATCCTTCCGGCTGTAGTTGGCCCAAAACTTCCTGAAGCCATTCCAATAGGCGTTTTTGCAGGACCGGCATAATAAACAGGGTGGTTTTTAAAATATTCAGGCATTGGATTACCTTTATCGAGCATTTCTTTTATTTGAGCATGAGCAATATCACGAGCTACAATCAAGGTACCGGTTAAATTCAATCGTGTTTTTATTGGATACTTTGCAAGTTCTTTTCTAATTTCATCCATAGGCTGGTCAAGGTTAATATCAACTGCCGGCTGCGTGTAAGGAGGATTTTTAGGCAGGAAACGTGCAGGATTTTTTTCCAATTCTTCTATGAAAATACCGTTTTCGGTGATCTTTGCCTTGATATTACGATCAGCACTGCAACTAACACCCAACCCAACTGGACACGAAGCGGCATGTCTGGGTAAACGAATAACGCGAACATCATGTATAAAATATTTGCCCCCAAACTGGGCTCCTATCCCGCTTTCTTGACATATTTTTTCTATTTTGGCTTCCCACTTTAAGTCACGAAACGCCTGGCCTCCTTCATTTCCACAAGTCGGCAAATTGTCATAATATCCAGCCGATGCTTTTTTTACTGCCGATAACGTAGCTTCAGCTGAAGTACCTCCAATTACAAAGGCTAAATGGTAAGGCGGACAAGCTGATGTACCTAAATCCATAATTTTTTCTTTTACAAACTTGGTAAGATTCTCTTCGGTTAACAACGATTTTGTTTGCTGATATAAAAAGGTTTTATTCCCCGACCCTCCTCCTTTTGCAATAAATAAAAATTCGTATTCACTACCTTGTTCTGCGTAAATATCAATCTGTGCAGGAAGGTTTGTTCCAGTATTTTTTTCATCTAACATGGTGAATGGAACAACCTGCGAATATCTCAGGTTTTCATTATGATAAGCGTCAAAAATTCCTTTAGAAATAAACTCGGTATCGTTAGTGCCTGTATATACGTTTTCACCTTTTTTACCTATAACAATGGCAGTTCCTGTATCCTGGCAGCTTGGTAATTGCCCTTCGGCCGAAATAATTTGGTTTAACAACATTGTATGAGCTACAAAGCGGTCGTTATCGGTAGCTTCAGGGTCGCGCAGAATTTTTGCCAATTTTTCGAGGTGCACAGGCCTCAAGTAGAAAGAAACATCGGTAAATGCTTGGCGTGCCAATAGTTCAAGCCCTTCAGGAGCAATTTTCAGAATCTTCCTGCCATCAATTTCCGAAGTTGATACGAAATCTTTTGTGATTAATTTATACGGAGTATCGTCATTTGAAACAGGAAATGGCTTTTGGTATTTAAATTCAGTCATAGTTTAACGTTTTATCTACCAGCAAATATATAATTATCATTTCACCGTAGAAAATAAATTATAACTTTGAAACAATATAAATTGTAGTTTTAAGATTTGTTTTGAGAACTAATAAGTAACAATAAAATGAAGATAATATCGTGGAATGTAAACGGGATACGGGCTGTAGCCCAGAAAAATTTCTTTGCCGACTTACAGAACATAACTCCCGATGTATTATGTATTCAAGAAACTAAAGCACAAGACAACCAGGTTGCCGAAACTCTTTCTCAAATTACAGACTATCATATTTTTTCAAATTCTGCCGAAAAGAAAGGTTACTCCGGTACCGCTATACTCTCAAAAATCAAGCCGCTTTCGGTTTCACCTAATATTGGCATTGCAAAACACGATAACGAAGGCAGGGTTTTATGTGCCGAATACAACGATTTCTACCTTATAAATGTTTATGTGCCAAACTCAGGAAGCGACTTAAAAAGGCTTTCGTACCGGCATGAATGGGACATTGCCTTTTTCAATTATCTTAAAAATCTTGAACAGGCAAAACATGTTATTGTTTGCGGAGATTTTAATGTGGCACATAAATCTGTTGATTTGGCGAGACCAAAAGAAAACTACAATAAATTTGCAGGATACATGCAAGAAGAAATAGATGGAATGAACCGCTACACTAATAATGGATTAATTGATTCGTTCAGGCATTTTTATCCCGAAAAAACCGGCATGTATTCATGGTGGAGTTACAGAGCAGGAGCACGTGAAAAAAATGTTGGATGGAGAATAGATTATTTTTTACTTAGCCGGAGCTTTTTACCGGCGGTTAAAAATGCATTTATTTTACCTGAAATTATGGGTTCCGACCATTGTCCTGTAGGCATTGAACTCATTTAATTACATTCTGTGATAGATAATAAAAGCTGTTCTGCCGATTCAAGAGCTTCGCTCCGCTCGCAGTTCGCTGGTAACGACAGGTATCCTCTCTTTTAATTGTCAATTATCAATTATCCATTGTGCGCGGAACTTCGAGTACTGGGTCTGGAAGTTCAGGGGTTGGGGATTGAACTTCAAGGACTGGGAGTGGAAGTTCGGGGACGAGGGATTGAACTTCAAGAACTGGGGCTGGAACTTCAAGGACGATGTGTGGAACTTCGGGGACAGTGTGTGGAAGTTCGGGGACTGTGTGTGGAACTTCGGGGACGATGTGTGGAACTTCGGGGACAGTGTGTGGAAGTTCGGGGACGATGTGTGGAAGTTCGGGGACAGTGTGTGGAAGGTTGTAATGAACAATGGATAATTAACAATTATTAATGACATTGTTGCAACGTAAACAAAACAAGTAAAAATAAAGGGCTTATTGATTTATCTTTGTATTAGCAAAACCAAAGATTAGATACATGAGTACCACATCAATAAACCCGGTCAAA
>JAITWJ010000079.1 GCA_031285325.1 Bacteroidales bacterium | reverse complement strand
TTCAGTACGCTCCAATACTTGCGGGGATTGGGGCTTTCCGTCAGCGCCTCGATCACATCCACAATGGATACGTACCATTTCTCACTTTCCGCATCCCACAGGGAGCGGACTTTCCTGTTTTCAAACAGTTTGATGTTTGTCTCTTTCGCCATCGTTATTTCATTGAATCAAATGCGAAGATACGATAATTAAACGTGTAACCCAATATGTCAAAGAACGTGTCGCACACGAAGTGCGCAATTATGAATTATTAATTGTTCTGGACTGCTTCGCAGGCTCACAGTGACGCGGGGCGCAGTGACGGCACAATCAATTGTCCATGTCAACTGTAAATTGTTCTGGGCTGCTTTGCCGAGGGTGGCTCGCAGTGACGGTGCAGCCCTTATTCTGTTATTATATTTTACCACACAGAACACAAGGTTTACTCAAAGTTCACAAAGAAAATCATGCCGGTTTTTTAAATTCTGTAAATTGTGGTTCAGATATTGTCAACTGTTAATTTTTAATTACTGTGGATTGCTTTGCCCTGCGGGGTTCTATGTTTTATTGTGGCTGATTTAATATATTATCAACTTTTTGCGCTAACTCTCTGAAATAGGGGTTGTATGTTGTTTCGTCTTCATATTTTTTTAGTATATAGAGTATTGCGGTATGGTGGCGGTGAACGTATTGTGCAATATTGGCCAGTTTCATTCGGTTTTTGCGGCAATGGTAAACGAATAGCATACGGGCAAAAAAGCCGTCTCTTTTTCGGCTTTTGGTTATGTATTCATTGAATTTCATGCCTGTTACTTCGTGAATGGCGTTTTGTATTTTCAAAACCATGTTTTGGTTTTTCACCACGTGCGATTCAAACCATATATCTTTGCCGGTTCTGATAGCAATATCGTATTCAATACTTGCACCGACCGAATTATGCCATCCGTTTAACATATATATTGCATTGCAGGGTAACAGCAGTTCAACATCGCGGGCAATGTGCTGTTCCCAGGTGTGTTGTTGGGTTAGGCCGTTTTTGATGGGATTGGTTACTTCAAAGTTTAAGGTTTCAAGAAAATCTTGCATTTCTTGAAACTTGGCTTTTACTTCGGTGAATGGAAGCCCTGATATTTTTCCGGATATATATATTTTCATGATTTACGCCTGTCTTTTCCTTTTATTTCAAAATAGTTGCACATTTCGTTCAGGCGGCTTTCAACTCTGTCGCCGTATCGGTCGATTAATGTTTTATGATTTATTGGCATGTTGGAAGATATAAGGGTTACTTTATCGGTGTGGTCGCCACGGTGTTCAAGTATTTGGCGTAATACATTCATTCGATTGCCCATATATAGTGATTCGGCGGGTTCGGCCCCCAGGTCTTGAATGCCAATGATTGGCATTTTTTTGTATTTTTCGAGTGTGCCGGTGGTAATGTATTCGTCGCAAATGGCGTCGGCTCGTGTATTATGCCAATGCAGGCAACGTTTTGTTTGGCCGATTTGAATTTGGAAGTTGTATGCCATGGCATAGGCTGACATTATTTCCAGCGCCCATGATTTGCCTGAACCGGTATTGCCTGCAATGTAAATGCCTGTTTTGAGGCGTCCGGTGGTTTCTTGTTTGGTTTGGGGGTTAAGGCATTTTATTTGGGTATCGCAGTGAACCCACCTGATGATGTTTTCGTACGCGAAGCGGTTTTCATTATCAATTTTAAATTTTGAGGTTCTTGTCTTGCCTATATTTTCAACTATTTCGAGCGCTGTTTCCATGTGAAGTGGCAAATATTGAAATCGTGTAATATCCTGAAACAGGCCTCGTTCTTTTATTTTTTCGAGAATAGCCTTAATGTTTTCTATTTTTGCCATATATCGTTTATATTTGAAGTTGTTTGATTTTTATTTGGTGTTTTTTCTTTCAATTCAAAAAGCCCTGCCCAATTGTTTGACATTGATTCTTCAATACATTTTTCGGCAATACCGGGATTTCCGTTTGAAATTGTTTTTAATTTTCGGTATGCTGCTTCCAGTGATTTTTGGGTTTTATAACTTTCTTTTCGTTGTTTTTTGTAATCTAACCAGTCGAAAAAGAGTTTCTTAAACTCATTTTCGACAAATGAAAAATCAAGGCTTTTTTTGTTTATGTTGTTATTGGTTTTAAGTTGTTTATTTATATCGGCAGTGCTTTTGTTGTACTTTTTACTGTGCTTTTGTATTGCTTTTTTAAGCGCCTCTGTATTTACTTTTGTATTTTTTACAATGGCTATTACATTTGTAGAATATTGATTCTTACTTTTTTGAATTAACTTTATAAATCCCCAATCAACAATATCGTTGAACGCTTTTATGTAGGTTCGCCAGTTTTTTACGCCGATTGCTTCCATTGCCATTTGTGTTGGCAGTCCGAATTTGTTTTTCCAACCTAAACGGTTGCAGTGTTCGATACAGAAGAAATATACAGCCGTATGTGCAGGTGTAATCAAGTCGGTGTTTTCAAAGCAGAAATCGAACCATTTTCTTGATAATTCGTATCCTGTTAATTCTTCGCTCATGGCTGTTTTGATTATTTTTTAAGTTTTTCTAAAGGGGCATTGGCATTTATAGTCTGTTTCGCGTTGTCTTTATACATAAGCTTACTGCCTGTTTTTGCAGAAAGGCCTTGCATAGCCGGTTGGGTTGAAATTGCTTTGTCTGTTCTTTTTCGCCATGGAAGTTCCGCGGGGTTATACTTTGTAATTTTACTTTTTTCATTGTTGTGTTTTTTAATTTTATTGTATTTTACTTACTCTTTTTTCATTAGTTCCAAAGCTAAATCGGCATCTACTGTTATCATTCGCCCGTATTGGGAAATCGCTTTGTCTATCTTCCCGCTCTGCTTGATGCGGTTAGCAGTTGGCATACTGCAATTGAAAAGTTGAGCGATTCCTGCAATGCCGTACACCAAGCGTTTTTCCGATTTTGGGGTGTTATCCACCGTAACGGTAGGCGTCTGTCCTGTCAGTTCCAAAAACTCACCAACGGTAAGTTGCCACAAGGGTTTTTCCAAATCAAGTGTATCCGCATTCATACCCTTTCTTCTTTTTCTGTTTCGGGTAATTGAACTTTGCAGATAAGTCTTGCGGAGTTGGCGAAATTCAGAACAATAAGCAGGACTATAGAAAGCGGCGTTTCATCGGAAACGCATAGAGAGCAAAACGATAAGGCAAAATACCATACAGTTAGCCGTTGTTTCCAAGTCAAACTTGGCATACACAATTCTTTTAAAATTTCTTTCATCACCGTAATTTTTAGTGGTTTATACTTCAAAATCATTAAGCCGTTTTTTCAAGACTTTTATCGCATTGATAAGGTGATTAATTCCGGCATCGCCGTATTCGGCGGCAAACAAAAAGGCTTCAATCGCTTGTTGCTCAATACGCATCTGTTCTTCGGGTAAAAGTTGTTCTTCCATTATACTGTCCCCCATATTTCGGTAATGCCGTATGATTTGAATATTTCTTCTATCGCATTTATCTGTTCTTCTGTATGTTCTGCCTCACCTTTAAGGTGATTACGAAATGCCTGATAGGTGGTAACGCCCAATGCAGCAATTAGACGGATTCTTGCTTCTGACACCTTGCCGTAAGGAATCCTGTACCATCCTTTTTGAAATGCTTGCTTTGTCATATTTATAATTGTTTGATTATTTCGTTTAAATCTGTTACCTGATTTTTGTCTAACACCAACAGGTAGTTTTCGTAACTGGTGTAAACATCGCCATCCGGCTGCACATCTCCTGTTTCTACTGTTTTTTGCACTTCCGAGAGAATAATCCAAAGAGTTTGAATTTGGTCATTCGTGAGTTTCAGAGATTTTACTTGCGATTTCATATTTTCCGTTTTTAAAATGAGTATTCTACACTATTTTTCAACTTCATTTTTTTATATACATTTGCATAGTGAAAGTTTAATGATGCAAAGATACGGAATAATATCCGTAGAAAACAAATATTTTACGGATATTTTTACATAATTTGAAAATAATTTGCAAGTTGTTGAATAACAGATATTAAGAATAAAGATGGTTGTGTGATTGATACGTGCCAAAGGCTATAAAAAAGACAGGTCGTGGGGTATTAAGGTATGGAATGATGGCGTTGCTCCGGCAAGGAATATTCGATTTATATCAGACGACATCGAAAAAGACAATGGAGTACAATTGACTGTACGCCAAGGTACTTTTCCCTACTCTCTACTAAACAATAGAGATAGCTTTGAAATGAACGCAATGTTGGCACAGGGACATAATCCCGTACCGATAATAAAATTTATTTGGGATGACGACTTCGGCGAGAATCGAGAAAGGGAACGGGTATTAGAGTTTGATTAATGTCGTTTCCTCTCTTGATAAATGACATACACCGATATTGTCAGTGATACAAGAGAAATAACGATAGACAAGACCGTGGTACTCATAGCTTGAAAGTTTAAATTTTTGCAAATATACAGAATAATATCCGTAAAATAAAAATAAAATATGAAAGAAAGATTATTAAAATTTTTGACATATTTAGAGATTGGGCAAACAAAATTTGAAGAAAAAACAGGTTTGTCACGTGGGTTAATTAATAAAATCAAAGGCAATATTTCATTAGATACCTTACAAAAAATAACAGATAACTATCCTGAATTGAACGAGAATTGGCTAAGGACAGGTGAAGGTGAAATGATAAAACAAATAAACCAAAACAATGTGAATGGCGACAACATTCACGGACATAATGTTTCGGTGGGCAAAACGCAAGCCGATAAACTTATTGATTTGCTCAAAACAAAAGACGAGCAAATAAGTAAAAGTCAAGAACAGATTGATAGACTGATTGGAATAATTGAAAAGTTTGGTAATTTATGAATGATATGATAACATATTTAGGTATTCTCGTTTCGGGATTGTCCGCACTTGTTGCAGGACTTATTTGTTGGCAAGTTTTCAGTTTGATAAAACTTGAAAGATATAGTAAGGAAATTAAATTGGCTGTTGAAGAATCCATTAAAAAATCAATGAAAGACTACAATAATACGATTTCAGCAATAATTCATCAACTAAATGGCATCCTTCATTCGGGATTAATAGAAAAAGACATACATATAGCGTTAGATTCGTTTATTGAAGCAATAAACGATTTAAACAACGCTACAAATAAAGAACCTTTGGTTGGTATTGTTTCTTATATTGAGGATTTGGTAAGTGAAAATCGTAATTTGTTTAAATTGTCGAATAGCACTAAAAATAAATACCTTGAAATATGCAAAAAATGTTCTGAATCAAAAAAGTTGGTTGAATTGCTATCACAAAATCAATCAAATGTAACAGGTGACAATATACAAGGTGTCAATGTAAATGTAAATAAATAACAAAACAATGGAAATAGCAAAAATCAAAATATCCGGCTACTACGGTATACCGGCTTATTATTCGGTGATGCCGCAAGCCATTTTCGATTCATTGGAAATGGCGACACTTAACGGTGATGAATATGCCGAAGTAGATAAAACGCAGTTTTATAAAATGATAGGAGATTACAAAGAGAAAATACACCAATGCTAAAAATAATCCGTCCTGAAATACTATCCATTCAAAAGCGTTTCTTTGAGGTTTTGGATTTAATGATAAGCACCAAACAACTTGCCGGGCTGCAAACATTTTGCAAGGCGCACGGCTTAAATCGTGTAAAGTACTCAAACATTCGTACCGAAATGCGCAAACCCGAACAGGCAAAATTAACTAACTACAAAGTAATTGATTTGGATGCGCTTATGTACCTTTGTCAGGATTTTAATGTTTCGGCAGAATGGCTTTTAACAGGCAAAGGCAAAATGTTCAAGCAGCAAAAGTAATGCACATAAGGCGAAACATAAAATTCCTGTTGCATACGCGAAAGAAAGGCGATGCGCAAAACGGTAAAAATCTTGCCATCCGTATGCGAATAAGCTATGCCGGAACCACTATCGATTTTCCAACCGGGCACAATGTGGATTCCGTATTTTGGAATGCAGAGAAACAATGCGCCATTGACGGCTTTGTTGGCAAAGGTAATCAGACAACAACCGATATAAACCGTACTGTTGATGAATACCGCTCAATTGCCAACGAACTGTTTGCCCGCTACGAGCTGCTTGAAAAGCGAGTGCCAACGGTCGTTGAAATCAAAGACCTGTTTAATGATATGGTTGGGCGTTCAAAAATTAACTTGCCCGGCCCGTCTGAAAGTTTCTTCAATGTATTCGACATGTTTACGAAAACATTAGGTTTGCAAAATCAGTGGACAAGCGGCACTTTTGCCAAATTCAAAACCATAAAAGAACATTTGCTTGAATTTGATAATAAACTTGATTTTTATGCGATTACAGATGGGAAAATGCAAGATTTCATACAATTCCTTCTGCATAAAAAAGGAATGCGAAATACAACGGTATTGAAAAACTATTCGTTTGTACGTTGGTTTCTTCGCTGGTCGGCAACTAAAGGGTATTATAACGGTGATGTACATACTGCATTTAAACCGAAATTAAAAGGAACTGACGGAAATTCAAAAGAGATTATTTTCTTAACTCCCGAAGAAATAAAATTGTTACAAAATCATGTATTCAAACCGAATGAATCTTATCTTGAACAAATAAGGGATGTGTTTTTATTTACCTGTTTCTGTGGCTTGCGTTATTCTGATGTTGCCAAACTGACGCGAGACGACGTTAAAAACGGATTCATCCAAATAGTTACACAAAAGACCGTTGACGGTATCCGCATTGAATTAAACAAGCATTCTCAAACCATACTTGAAAAATACAAAAATGTTGAGTTTCCAAACAATAAAGCCCTGCCGGTAATATCAAACCAAAAAATGAACGACTATCTGAAAGTACTTGGGCAGGTGTGTGAGTTGAACGAGCCGCAACGTATTGTATATTTTAAAGGTAACATCAGGCACGAAGAAGTTTACCCTAAATGGCAGTTGCTTACAACCCACTGCGGACGGCGGACATTTGTTGTAAATGCCCTTCGTTTGGGAATACCGGCCGAAGTAATAATTCGCTGGACAGGGCATTCAGACTATAAAGCAATGAAACCATACGTTAAAATTGTAGATGAACTGAAAGAACAGGAAATGTCGAAATTCGACAGTATGTTTGAACACAAAAACAGCAAATAGCGTACACGAAAATGTACACTGTTTTTTGATGTAAAAGTGGTATTTTATGAAATTATACGATATCACATTTAAGCTAATTATCATAATTTCCAACATTTTGGCATTTCATTGAATTGTACAATGCCATTATTGTAAGTCCGGTAATCTCCACGATAAACGTTTGTTATCAATTAGGAGTTTAATAATCCCGAATGGAAGTTTGGTAGTTCTCTGTTAAACTATCTGTTCTATGTTCATGAACATATTTTTATTTACATTATCTTCGGCAACTTTTATTATTTAATATGGTATCGCTGGAAAAAGTAAGTTTAAATTTTGGTGGATTTGATTTGTTAAAGGAAGTTAGTCTTCTAATTAATCATAAAGACCGGATAGGATTAATTGGGAAAAATGGTGCAGGTAAAACGACCATGTTAAAAATGATTGCAGGTTTATCACAATATTCATCTGGAATAATTTCATTACCTAAAGACATTACAATTGGCTACTTACCTCAGCAGATGTTTCATTTTGATTCTAGATCTGTAAAAGAGGAAACATCGCTTGCTTTTGGTGAATTACTGAAAATTAAAGAATTAATTTCCCAATTAAACCACGATGTTGTTTTTAGTAAATGTTATGAGTCTGCTGAGTATTTAAATAAACTTGATAAATTATCAGAATTAAACGAAAGATATTCCATATTGGGAGGCGATAATTATGAGGCAGAGCTTGAACAGACATTAATTGGACTTGGTTTTGAACGGTCAGATTTTCACCGTTCAACTGCAGAATTCAGTGGAGGCTGGAGAATGCGCATAGAATTGGCTAAACTTTTGCTTAAAAAACCAGACATATTTCTTCTTGATGAACCAACCAACCATTTGGATATTGAATCAATTCAATGGCTTGAAGATTTCTTGCGAAACTACAAAGGGGCAATACTGCTTGTTTCGCACGATAAAGCGTTTTTAGATGCCATTTGCGAGAGAACCATTGAAATTTCGCTGGGTAAAATTACCGATCAAAAAATGAATTATTCAAATTTCATAAAATGGAGAAAAGAGCAAAAAGACATTCAGATTTCTGCATACAGGAACCAACAAAAATTAATTGATAATACGGAAAAGTTTATTGAACGATTTCGTTATAAGGCGACTAAAGCTGTTCAGGTTCAATCAAGAATTAAGCAATTGGAAAGGCTTGACAGAAACAGAATTGAAATAGAAGAGGAAGATAATTCATCATTGAAAATAAATTTTCCACCGGCTCCCCGTTCAGGCCGTGAAGTGGTAAAATGTGTGGGTGTAACAAAAAAATACGATTCGCATACTGTTCTGGAGAATATTAATTTAACAATTGAAAATGGAGATAAGGTAGCATTTGTAGGCAGAAACGGTGAAGGAAAAACTACACTTGCAAGAATAATAATGCAGGAACTTGAACATGAAGGAATAGTACAACTTGGACATAACGTAAAAATTGGATACTTTGCCCAAAATCAGGCACAATTATTAAATGAAGAATTAACTGTTTTTGAAACTGTTGACGAAATTGCTGTTGGTGAAGTACGTACAAAAATAAGAGACATACTGGGGGCCTTCCTTTTCCCAGGCGAAGATGTTGACAAAAAGGTTAAGGTTTTGAGTGGAGGAGAAAAATCCAGACTGGCAATGATAAGACTAATGCTCGAACCTGTTAACTTTTTGATTTTAGACGAACCCACAAATCATCTCGATATGCGTTCTAAAGATATTTTGAAAAATGCACTTATAAATTTTGCCGGTACGGTACTTGTAGTTTCGCATGACCGTGATTTTTTAGATGGAATGGCCACTTGTATATATGAATTCAGAAATAAAAAAACCAAACAACATTTGGGTGGTATTTACGATTTCTTACAAAAGAATAAGATAGAGTCTTTAAAAGAACTTAATGTAAAATCGATTAGCCAAGGCAGCAATATAAGGCAGCAATGTATTCCGGAAAACAGAATCAGTTTTGAAGAAAAGAAAAAAATTAGCCGTAACATTGCCAACATGGAAAAACAAGTAGAAAATACCGAACTTGAAATAGCAAAACTTGAAGAAGAAATTACTGTGTTAAACAAGCTTTTGTCTGCACCTGAAAATATTGATAATCATAATTTCTTCAACAAATACGAAAAGCTAAAAATAGAGATGGAAAATGCTATGGAAACATGGGAAAAAGAACATAACGATTTGGAAGAATTAAAATTAAAGAAAACATGGTAATGGAAAATAATGAATTTATTTTTGGTACACGTGCAGTTATTGAAGCAATAAAAAACAATCGTTTAATCGATAAAGTTTTAATAAAAAAAGGATTAGATAATGAACTTTTTCAGGAATTGTTTCACTTGATACGCGAAAACCAGATTGCTTTTCAATTTGTACCTGTTGAAAAAATTAACCGGATAACAAGGAAAAATCATCAGGGAGTAGTTGCACTTATATCGCCAATTGAATATTTGGATATTGAAATTTTATTGCCCGGTTGTTTCGAAAAAGGAATTACCCCGTTAATATTAATTCTGGATCAAATTACAGATGTACGGAATTTTGGCGCAATAGCACGTTCGGCAGAATGTGCAGGGGTTAATGCCATTATAATTCCTGAAAAGGGAACAGCCAGAATTGGCGCCGATGCTGTTAAAACATCCGCAGGAGCTTTATACCACATACCTGTATGTAAATCGGATAACCTGCCCAAAACAATAAAATTTCTTAAAGATTCCGGAATCAGAATTGTTGCAGCCACCGAAAAGGCAGGCAAATTATATACTTCAGTTGAAATGACCCATCCTGTTGGTATTGTAATAGGTTCTGAAGAAAAAGGTATTTCGAGTCAAATACTTAAATTAGTTGATGAACAGGTAAAAATACCCATATTAGGAAAAATAGAATCGCTGAATGCATCGGTTGCAGCAACTCTTATTATTTACGAAGCTATCAGGCAACGCAGTTAAAATTCACAGACATATATCTTAAAACTGTTTTTACTTCTGCAACCTTAGCCGAGCCCTCAGATACACTTGCGGGAACTCCCGCAAGCACTTATAAAGTAAGCAGCACAAAAATCTGTGCCAGCAGTACCCGCAAAAACATGGTTATTGGGTAAACTGCAGCATAGGCGGCGGCTTGTGCCTGTCCGGGAGCTATACTGTTTGCAAACTCCAACGCGGGAGGGTCAGTCATCGACCCTGAAATAAAACCGCATATTTTCAGGTAATTTACCTTCATTAATTTTGCGATAATTCCGGTTACTATAATTGGGATGAATGTAATTGCCATACCATACAGCATCCATTGCCATCCTCCGTTAAAAAGTGTTTCCACAAATTTTTCACCCGACAGTAAACCTACGCATGAAAGAAAAAGTATAATACCCAATTCGCGCATAAATAAATTAGCTCCGGGAGTCATGTAAAAACTAAGTTTGCCAATACGCCCTTTGTAACCCAGAAGAATGGCAACCATAAGAGGTCCTCCTGCCAGTCCGAGTTTTGCAGGGGCAGGAAGCCCCGGTATGAAAAAAGGAATGCTGCCGAGCAATATTCCTGTGAATATTCCAAGAAAAACAGCTATTACATTGGGTTTGGCTAATTCGTTTACAGAGTTGCCTAATTCTTTTTTTATATCATCTAAAACTTCTTTCTTGCCCACAACACGTATTGTATCGCCAAGTTCTAATGTTGTATCTAAGGTAGGCAGTATTTTTACGTCAGACCGGTATATGCGTGTTATATTGGCTGGATAGCGGCGGTAGATTCCTATCTGTTCTATTGTTTTTCCGGTAAGTTTCTTGTTGGTAAGCAATATGTTTATCATGGCAAAAGGTCCGGGAACGCCTTTCTTGTTTTCAACTATTTTCACTTTCCCGATTTTTAATTCCAGGTTTCCTATAAGGTTTTGAGATGAAACACCGCAAATAATATCGCCCTCCAAAATTATTTCCGTATTGGCAGCAACAATAGACTCTCCGTTGCGAATAATGCGTGAAACAGCTAATTCCTTATCGGTAATATGCTGTATATAATCGAAGTTTCTCCCGAAAATATTAGAATTAGACACCGTAATTTCTACGCTCTGGAGTTTCATTTCGCTGTTGCTGAGTGTTTCTGCATAACTTTTAATTTCTGAATTAATATTAATCTTAAAAATCAGCCGAATTAAAAACATTGTAATAATAATTCCCAATATTCCGAAAGGATAAGCAATAGCGTACGCCATTCCTGTTTCGGAAACAACAGCTGCTCCAGCCCCCTGTTCAGCCAGAACTTGTTGAGCTGCGCCCAGACTGGGTGTATTGGTTACCGCTCCGCATAATATGCCGACAATAATTGCAGGCGACAGGTCGGTTACATAATAAATAAAACAGGCTATTCCAAAACCGCCTAAAACTGTGCCTATGGCTAAAAAATTCAGTAATATACCATCTTTTTTGAACGAAGAAAAGAAGCGTGGCCCCATGCTCAACCCAATGCTGTAAACAAAAAGTACAAGCCCAAAATCACGGATAAAATGTAGTATGTGCGTATCTATAGGCGCTCTGAAATGAGCTATAAATATGCCGGTGAACAACACTCCGGCAATACCAAGTTTAATTCCTTTAATTTCAAGTTTGCCGAGCATTACACCTGTAAAAGCAGTCATACACAGGTACAGCATGGTTGATGCAATGCTTTGTGTAGTTAAGAATTCATGCATAACGTTCATAATCCTTGTTGTTGATTAATTTTTGGCATTCAAATATATTTGGAAAGATATTTCTTGTCAAAGAAAGGGAGTTTTTCTGTTCTTCTTTTTGTATTTCTGTAAAATCTGAACCTTTCAACATATTTATTAATAATTGTCTGTATGTGCGGTAATTTCATTATGCTCTATATCTACAACATCGCCAAGTATTGTTGCCGACTGTTCTTGCGGAAGCGATTCTACTCTTTTTAATTTACGTTCTATTGCACGTGTTCTTGTTCCGGCGTCTGTAATACTGTTTGCCACAGTTTGCAGTTGTTTTGAGGCTTTTTCCAGCACATCGCCGAATTTTCCAAATTCTGTTTTCACTGCACCAAGAATATCCCATACTTCGCTTGTGCGTTTCTGAATGGCAAGTGTTCTGAATCCCATTTGGAGGCTGCTCAGAAATGCTGCCAAGTTTGTTGGCCCTACTATTGTAATGCGAAGATCTCTGCGTAACGATTCAAAAAGTTCGACACTTCGTATAATTTCTGCGTATATGCCTTCCGAAGGAACAAACATTATGGCAAAGTCGGTGGTAACGGGCGGGTTTATGTATTTATCCGAAATGCTTTTTGCTGTTGTTTTTACCGAGTTTTCAAACTGTTTCCTTAAAACGGTAATTTCTTCTTTGGTTTTGTCGGTGTTGTACGCATCGAAAAGACGCTGATAATCTTCTACCGGAAATTTTGAATCTATCGGAAGTAATAATGCTGTATTGTCTGTGGTTTGTCCTGGAAGTTTTACTGCTGCATCTACGCGTTCCTGCGTGTTTTTGCTAATGGCGGCCTGTATTTCGTATTGTTCCGGAGAAAGTATCTGTTCGAGTATATTTTCCAGCTGAACTTCGCCGAATGTTCCGCGTGTTTTTATATTGGTGAGTACTTTTTTCAGTCCGCCAACATCATTTGCCAGCGTTTGCATTTCTCCAAGTCCTTTTTGAACTTCTTCAAGCCTTTTGCTTATTAGCTCGAACGATTCGTTAAAGCGTCTGTTTATTGATTCCTGCAGTTTTTCATCTACGGTTTTTCTCATTTCTTCAAGTTTCCTGTTATTGTCTTCTTGAAGATTGCTGAGTTTTCCCTCTACCGTTTCGCGGATTTCTTTCAACTTGTTTTCCGTTTCCTTTTTTATGTTTTCCTGTTTGTTCCCTAAATCATCAAATTTCTGTTTCTGCAGTTCGTTAAAAGTTTTTACATTATGGCTGAATGTATCTTCAAACGATTTTAACGAAGAGGCCTGTTCTATTCTGTTGTCTTTTGCCGATTTGTCTAACTGTTCCTGCAATTTTTGTGTTTTTTCGTCGAAAGATTTTGTTAAATCGGAAACACTCTTGGTTAAGGTTTCGCTTAGTTGCTTAAAAGAATTGCTTAATTCTTCCCGGTTACTTTTAAAAGTTTCATGGTTTTCGCTTCTGTTTCTGCTAAACTCGTCTTTTATTAACGGACCTATACGTACAACCTCGTTTTCAATATTTCCGTCTGTTTTTGTTTTTTTAATTAATGAAACCGACAAATTTATAATTCCGGTAATTACAAGCACAATTAGTAAGATTAAAATAATAGTTTGCATATATGTTTCCTCCGTAATTTATATTCCTTATTCCTGAAATTTCTTTTTATACCTTAACCGGCCTGGTAATACACTTTCGTGCCCTGTTTTAAATAAATATGTTTTACTGAATTTGTTTTCGCAAAATTACATATTTTCTTCAACTTCGGCGCTGTTCGTTTTGTCTTAATCAGTCTTGTACTTCATGTAACCTCTCCTTGAGCCTTTCGCGACGCTTTTAGAATTGAAAGTTTAAGAATTTTGAAAGCAAGGAAGTAGTTTCGGCCAGCGCCGAAACCATGTTTAAGAGCTAAAAAGTACTTTCGCCCAAGGCCGAAACATGTTCCAAGAGCAAAAAGATGGTTTCGGCTAGCGCCGAAACATGCTTCAATGATAAAAATATACTTTCGCCCAAGGCCGAAACTTGTTTCGAGAGTAAAAAGATTGTTTCGGCCGGTGCCGAAACAACCGTAAAGCAGTTCAAGGAAGAGTTCAAAAAACTTATCCTGTAAATTCAAAACAGTTTCTAAGAACTGAAGACATACATTTGTGAGTTAAAATCTATTAAAAAGTCATTCCGTACAGGAAAAACACGTAAATTTGCCGTTCAATCAACATTCATTAAAGTATTTATAATTATTTGATGGCAAATATTAAACGTATTGGAGTTTTGACCTCGGGAGGCGATGCCCCGGGAATGAATGCGGCGATAAGGGCAGTAACCCGTGCCGGCATAAACAGTGGAATGGAAGTGTTTGGTATAATGCGCGGATATCAGGGAATGATTGAGGGCGACATAGTACCTATGAGTTCGGAAACGGTAAGCGGAATTATCCAGAAAGGAGGAACATTTTTGCTTACCGCACGCAGTCAGGAATTTCGCGAACCGGAAGGCAGAAAAACTGCCTACGAACAGTTAAAACGGTTTCAGATCGACGCCGTAGTCATAATCGGTGGAGACGGTTCTTTTACAGGCGCTAACATTATGGCAAACGAATACGATGTTTCGTTCATTGGAATACCCGGAACTATCGATAACGACTTATACGGTACCGATTATACCATTGGTTTTGATACGGCTGTTAACACAGTAGTTGATGCAATAGACAAGATACGCGACACGGCCAGTTCGCACAACCGGATATTTTTTGTTGAAGTTATGGGCCGCGAGGCAGGGTTTGTAGCCATACACAGCGGTATTGCCTGTGGCGCCGAAGTAATTATGATACCGGAAGAAAAAAATCAAATAGAAAAAGCCCGCCGTTTCCTGTCTGAACGCGCACGCAAAAACAGATCAAGCATAATTCTGGTTGCCGAAGGAATAGAAGAAGGCAGTACCATGGAAGTAGCCGAAATACTTAAACCGGAATTTCCGCAATTCGACATGCGTGTTTCCATATTGGGGCACATACAGCGCGGCGGGTCGCCAAGCGCAAAAGACCGCATAATTGCCAGCCGTATGGGAGCGGCAGCCGTAGAAGCGTTGATAGACCAGCAAAAGAGTATAATGATAGGTTTGATTAATGATGAAATTGTACATGTACCACTAAACAAAACAATAAAGATGGACAAGGCAATTGATCCTGACCTTATAAACCTTACGGAAGAAATATCAACCTATGTGTCGTCAGAATTAAAATTGTAGAAAACAGATTAATCCCAACAACAGGAACTAAATTATTTACCATTCCACGGTTAAAGTCGTTCAATACAATTAAAACGTATCTTTACGGCGGAATGAATGATACATTATAAATGAAATTTACCGAACTCGAAATTCACGAACATCTTCTTGATGCAATTACTTATATGGGTTTTAATGAACTAACCCCTATTCAGGAACAGGCTATTCCTGAAATTTTAAAAGGAAACGATTTAATTGCATGCGCACAAACAGGTACAGGTAAAACAGCAGCTTTTTTGTTGCCAATTCTAAATCAAATTACAAGTTTACCTGCAGGAACAACCACAACTCTCATCATTGTCCCCACTCGTGAATTGGCCATACAAATAGACCAACAAGTACAAGGCATTGGATACAACATTGGCGTAAATTCTATTGCTATTTATGGCGGAGGCGGAGGCGACGATTGGGGACAGCAAAAAATAGCACTGACCAAAGGAGCTGATATTGTTGTAGCCACGCCCGGGAAATTGATTTCGCACCTGAATATGGGTTACGTGAAATTTGACACAATAAAATTCCTTATCCTTGATGAAGCCGACAGAATGCTTGATATTGGATTTTATGACGACATAGTCAAAATAATTTCATATTTGCCAAAAGAAAGGCAAACACTTATGTTCAGTGCAACAATGGCCCCCAATATACGTACGTTAGCCAACAAAATACTTAATAACCCGTCGGAAATAAACATTGCCGTTTCGAAACCTGCCGAAGGAGTTTTGCAGGCTGCATATTTATGTTACGACTACCAAAAAATTGATTTAATAAACCATCTTGTTTCTGAAAACACCGAATACAGCAGCATACTTATTTTTTGTTCAACCAAAAAGAAAGTAACCGATATTGCTAAATCACTTAAAAGAAATAATCTGAAATCGGAGGCAATTTCATCCGATTTGGAACAAGATGAAAGAGAAAAAGTTTTGTTGGCATTCAGGTCTAAACAAACACGCATTTTAGTTGCTACCGATGTTTTAAGTAGAGGAATTGATATTAAGGAAATTAATCTTATTATTAATTTTGATGTACCCGGCGATGCCGAAGACTATGTACACAGGGTTGGTAGAACTGCTCGCGCTGATGCAACCGGAGTGGCGCTCACTTTAGTGAATGAAGATGACATGATTAAGTTTCACAGGATTGAGCAGTTTATCGAACAACAGATATTTAAAATTCCAATTCCGGAAAAATTTGGTGCAGGCCCGAAGTGGGACACACATTCAAGCAAGCATAAAACCGGACCAAGAAACTTCAAAAGATTCAACGGCAAAAAAGGTTCAGGACAACGTCAGAAACCCGATAAAAAATAATTTACAGTTAAATTAAATTTTCTAATCAACTTCTTCTTCTTTATTTTTGTATTCTGAAAATTTTAAAATGAAACGGGTTGTAGTTGGACTTTCCGGAGGTGTTGATTCCAGTGTTGCCGCTTATCTGCTAAAAAAACATAAGTACGATGTTGTTGCGCTTTTTATGGTGAATTGGCACGAACGTTTCGGTGCTGTTACAAGTTCGTGCACATGGGAGGAAGACGCACTAATAGCCGAAATGGTAGCTAAAAAACTCGATATTCCTTTTCATATTGTTGACCTGAGCAAAGATTATAAACGCCGTGTAGTTGATTATATGTTTGCTGAATATAAGTCAGGCCGTACGCCAAACCCCGATGTTCTTTGTAACCGCGAAATAAAGTTTGATGTTTTTATTGAGGAAGCTATGAAATTTGGCGCCGACTTTGTAGCAACCGGCCATTATTGCAGAAAAAGCGCAACCAAAGTAGAAGAAAATACCATATTCCGCCTTTTGGCAGGTATAGACCCGAACAAAGATCAAAGTTATTTTTTATGTCAGTTAAACCAGGAACAGTTATCTAAAGCGATATTTCCTGTTGGCGAATTATTGAAGTCCGAGGTACGAAAAATTGCGAAAGAACAAAACTTACCTACAGCCGAGCGCAAAGATTCACAGGGAATTTGTTTTGTTGGAAAAATAGATCTGCCCACATTTTTACAGCAACAACTGCAGCCCCGTTTGGGTAATATTATTGAAGTGCCGGCAAAATTTATAGAAAGTAAAAAACAGATTGAAATAACCGAAGAAAATTACAGAAAACTGTGTTTTGCTTTTCCATATAAACCATGGAACGGGAAAATAATTGGACAGCACAACGGCGCACATTTTTATACAATAGGGCAGAGGAAAGGCCTTAACATTGGCGGTCATAAAGATCCTCTTTTTGTAATTGCAACTGATGTAATTCGAAACATAATTTATGTTGGCGAAGGTCCAAACCATCCGGGTATATTTCGCAAAGGATTGTTTGTGGCAGGAAAAGACATGCACTGGGTTAGACCTGACCTGAAAATGAGACCCGGTGAAAAACAACAGTTCGATGTTCGTGTACGTTACCGGCAACCACTTGAAAAGGGTATGGTTCACATGAAAGAAGAAGGTATGTATATTATTTTTGAAAATGAGCAGCGTGGTATAACTTCGGGGCAGTTTGCTGCCTGGTACTTGGGAGAAGAATTAATCGGTTCAGGAACAATTTCATGAGGAAACTTTCTGTTTTAAACACCTTACTTTGTATTAATATAGTGTAAAATTATTTAAAATGATAAAATCAATGACCGGCTTTGGTAAAGCCGAATTAGAAATAAACAACAAAAAAATTACAATTGAAATTAAATCGCTAAACAGCAAACAAATTGACATAAATACCAGAATACCGGCACTCTACCGCGAAAAAGACATACATATACGGAAAATTCTTTCCGAAAAACTTGAACGTGGAAAAATTGATTTAAATATATATGTAGAATATCTTGGCGAGGAATCTAATTCAAAAATAAATGAATCGGTTCTGAAAGGTTATTACAGTCATCTGAAAAACATAAGTGCCGACTTGGGTATTGTAATCGACAATCAGACTCTGCTAACAGCTGTACGATTGCCCGACGTTATCAAAACTGAATATGAAACACTCGACGAGAAAGAATGGGAACACATTTCCGAAAACATTATTAAAGCATTAGAAGAAATTAACTTGTTCAGGACACAGGAAGGCGCCGCTTTGAAAACCGATATAATTGGAAATATAAACAATATATTGTATTTACTTGACGAAATTGTGCCTTACGAGGAACAGCGCATAGAATCAATAAAAATACGGTTGAAAGACAGTCTTGAAAGATTGAAATTAAATATGAATATTGACGACAATCGCTTTGAGCAGGAACTTGTTTTTTATATTGAGAAATTTGATATTAACGAAGAAAAAGTACGGTTGGCCAACCACTGTGCCTATTTTGTCGAAACAATGGAAAAAGAAACTAACATTGGTAAGAAACTTGGTTTTATTTCACAGGAAATTGGCCGCGAAATTAATACTATTGGTTCGAAAGCTAATGAAGTAAACATTCAGCGCATTGTAGTACAAATGAAGGACTACCTTGAAAGAATTAAAGAACAGCTTTTGAATATATTATAATTCAGGAATAATCTTATGGCTGAAATGTTAAAATCAAAAGGGAAATTGATAATATTCTCAGCCCCGTCTGGGGCTGGCAAAACTACTATTTTAAAACAAATACTTAAAAAGGGGCTAAATCTTGAGTTCTCAGTTTCGGCAACAAGCCGTTCTGCCCGATCAAACGAAATTCATGGCAAAGATTATTATTTCCTTACATTTGATGAATTTCAGCAAAAAATTAAAAATGATGAATTTTTGGAATGGGAAGAAGTATATGAAGGAATTTTTTATGGTACTTTAAAAAGCGAAGTGGAACGCATACGTAAAAAAGGAAGAAATGTGGTTTTTGATGTAGATGTAGTTGGCGGAATGAATATTAAAAAATACTACGGTAACGAAGCGTATGCTTTTTTTATTATGCCTCCTTCTATTGAGGAACTTGAAAAACGTCTCCAAAATCGCTCAACCGAAACCGATGATAAAATTCAAATACGTATTGCTAAAGCAAAATATGAACTTGATTTTGCAAAACAGTTCGACGTAATTTTGATTAATGATAATCTGGAAGATGCATGTTTAGAAGCAGAAAAATTAATTTCATGTTTTTTAAGCAGTTCAATTTAAATATTAAGGCGAAAATATATATTTTCATCCAAAATTGATAGTGAAATACTTTATACATGAACAAGGTTACCGATATATTCGCACCAAAAATAGATCTGAAATTAACCGTTGGTTTGTATTTCGGAACATTTAATCCTATACATATCGGGCACCTTGCAATTGCCAACTACATGGTGGAATACACTTCTATCGATCAGCTATGGTTCATAGTTTCGCCGCAAAATCCATTAAAAAAGAAAACAAGTCTTTTAGACGATTATCAGCGATTAGAGTTGGTTCATCGTGCGGTAGGTCTTGATTTTCGTTTCAGGGTTTCAAATATTGAATTCAGCCTGCCCAAACCAAGTTACACCATAGATACACTTACATATCTGAAAGAAAAATACCCCAAATATCAGTTCCGAATTCTTATGGGATCTGATAATATCGAAGATCTTCAAAAGTGGAAAAATTACAAACAGATCTTAGATAACTATGGTATATTAGTTTATCCACGCCATGGTTTTAGTACATCTAAATTCGAACATCACCCGAATATTTGTATAACAAATGCACCAATTATGGATATATCGTCATCTTTTATACGAAGCGCAATACGCGAAGGGAAAGACATCCGCTATTATGTTCCATCCAAAGCATGGGAATACCTCGAAGAAATGAATTTTTACAGGTAACACACGGTTTGTTAGTTTAATTTCAGAATACTTGCCAAATATTGAGAGAGAATAGTACCGTGTTGTTTTATGCATCTGGTAACAGTTAGAATAATGCTCAATATGACAAAATTTATACAACATCTAAATAGTTGGTGTATTTCAAATATTATTTATATTTGCCTCAATTTGGAGGGATGCTCGAGTGGTTGAAGAGGCACGCCTGGAAAGCGTGTATACGCCAAAAGCGTATCGCGGGTTCGAATCCCGCTCCCTCCGCCAAGTCTATAAGGTAAGATCAAGTAAAATTCTGAATCTAACAGCCCCTAACATCCTGTATTTTTATATAAAGAAATAATAAGTCCCAAAGGCAATCTCTCTGATCATTTCCAATGGCTTTTTGCATTGTTACTATTTTGATACATAATGCATTTCAACGTATTAATTCTTTAAGATGGTCGTAATACATTGTGAGCAGTATAGCATCAGCTATTACGACAGCTATGGTAATAATTGCAAAAACAATAAATTTCTTTTTGTATTTCTGCGCTTCCGCGATGTTCATTTGCTTAAACAAGTTAAATCCTTATATTTTTTTCATCAAATATTTTTATATTAACCACAAGCAGTACTATTAATATTAGAAATAAAGGAAAACAAAACAGGTTCAGGTTTTTCATATAGTAGAAGCAGAGTTCTATCGCTCAGCGTTATCAACACTAAGGATACAACAAATATCAAATAAGCAAATTGAAATATAGTAACCACTGCAAAACTCCGTTCAGGAAATCCTTTTGATGTTGTACAAAACCAAAGCCAATAGAAAATATTATCAAAGAATGATACCTTCTTTCTCTTTGAGTTGGGAATATATTTGTTTTGACAGCCATTCATATACCAAAGATTAAAATTCAGTATATATATCCCATCGGCAGGAGTCAACCGGTAATAGGCTATCATTATCCATGTGATACCATACTGTGAAATTGTATATGCTGTCTATTTTCCATGTGTTTTCATTAATATAAACCTCGTGTGTTTCCAAATATTTAGGTCTGAATATGTTATATAGTTCAACCCTGAACTCGTGAACTCCTAAGTTCAATAAGAATGTATCATTCTCAACAGGCGTACCATATATTTTCTCAAGATAGTTTTTATCAAGACTGCAAATAGAGTCAATAGGTACTTTGCGACTCTCAATAGTTGTAGAGTCATTTGAACTTGTTGAAGATTGACTGTTATGGGAACAACTTAAAAATACGAGTTGGAATAACAGTATTAATTTTGCGAATTGATTTCGAATATTGTTTGTGGTATCCATTTCAAATACTTATCTGTCAGAAATTATTATACTACCGTAAATTCCAAGTGCGCCATATTTACTGTAAGATTTTTTTCCATCATAAAGCTTAACTTTTTTACGTTTTAAAAATAATGAATTGAGAAGTTCAGTGTTGTTGATAATAGAATCATTGTAAATTATGAGTAGTTGCTCTTCCCTATTTTGCTGTTGATAAAATCTTCTCTAACATAGATACGATTGTTGGTCAGCAAGCATAGCTCATTATCTGAAATTATTTTGGAAAATGCTTCAATTACAGGATTCGTTATACCTATACCGGATAATCCGGTGTCAAAAGCAGCGGTCTTTAATAATGTGTCATTGATTTGTGTAAATAGCAATTTATGATTATATGACGGAAATAACCCCATTCCCTTAAACGCAATGGCTAAAGTATCGTTTTTTATGTATATCCTGTGAAGATGATAGTCATCTTTCAGATTGTAAGTTACATAGTAGTCCTGTGCATTAACTGCACCTGTCAAGTTGCCAAATATAAATACAAGACAGAATAATCTATTCAACATATATTAGTGATTGTTTACTATATATGTTCCAGCGGAGAGAGAGGGATTCGAACCCCCGGAACCTCTCAGTTCAACGGTTTTCAAGACCGCCGCGATCGACCACTCTGCCATCTCTCCTTAATTTTCGAAACGCTGCAAAGGTATTAATCTTTTTGATTTTGACAATCAATTTTTGTTTTTAAAATATATTTTGTTTAAAAATTTAAAATAAATTTGTTTATTAAAAACTAAATTCCGAATTTAGCTTTTTTAAATGAAAGTTATGTAGAATCATTGATTTTAAAGAATTTAAACAGACAATAATTTTTACTATAACTTACTTAATAATCTGTAAATCTAAAAATTGCCTTATGAACAAAGCACAACTGATCGATGCAATGGCTGCTGGAGCTGGCCTGACTAAAACTGACGCAAAAAAAGCTCTTGACGCATTTGTTTCTGCAACTACTGACGCATTAAAAAGCGGCGATAGGGTTGCTCTTATTGGTTTTGGATCGTTTTTCGTTTCTGAACGTAGCGCCAGAACAGGTAGAAATCCCCAGACAGGAAAAGAAATTAAAATTGCTGCTAAAAAAGTGGTAAAATTTAAATCTGGCTCAGAATTGTCAGATTCAATATCGTAACTGTAACGTATAAAAAGAGAAGTTTGTTAAAGCTTCTCTTTTTTTATTGATGTGCTGTTATTTGTCGTAATATTTTGTTATTGTATTTAATAGAGTAGGGTAGAGATGTTTTTTATGTCAACAATTTTGAGTTCTTTTATTCATTCCAATTTTTGTTACAAGTCAAAATAAATCATTTCAGGATTATCATTAATAGCCCAAAGCCTGTTTCTTTCCTTATTGTAAGTAATCTTACCTGTAACAAAACCAAATATTCATATATTTTTACATGATTCCCGTGAATGCAATTGTTACAGCGGCTATTCCGCCCCAAATAGATTTTTCCGAAAAAAATTCAATAAGCATGACCCCAAGCGAGCAATTTATTTTTTATGTATTTTGAATTTTTACAAATAATATTATCCACAGTACCAGGCGTAAGGTTCATTTCTTTAGCAATTTCACGGGCACTTTTTCCTTCTTTTCTATTTTTTATGAATATTGTCCTGTATTTTTCAGGTAATTCCTCAATCAATGACTCAACTTTATTTAAGGCAATCTTGTAGTCAAGCCGCTCTTCTATATTTGATAGCTGTACATTATTTTTTTCAATTCGTTGAATAATTTTCAAACCTATCTGTTTTCTCCTGAAAACATGGACAATATTATGGTATGTTATAGTAAACAAATAATTTTTAAACGATTCGTCTTTTTTTATGCTTTTTCTGGTTTCCCAAATTATAAGAAAAACATCTTGTATGAGTTCTTCTGATTCTTCTTTGTTTTTCAAATATTTAAACGCAAATCCATATAATCTTTTGCTATATAAGTGAAAAATTTGGTCGAAAGCAACCAGGTCGCCTGAATTTAGTTTTTCAACCAATTCATAATCAGAAATATTGTTTTTAATTGACATATTAGTTAACCTTTTTAAGAAACAAGTCTCAGTTTCCTGACTTAAACGTTTAAAACTGGTTAACTAAAATAGACAAAAAATATTACAAACCTATATTTTTTCTGAAAAATCGTTAATTTTTATTAATTACCTTGAAATACAATTAATTACACTGCTTTTGAAAAATAAAACAATCTTTTATGGAATTTATCAAATACCAAACAAGCATTTACAAGTGTTTTGCAATTTCTATTTCGCGGAACGATTCAATTAAATCGCCTTTTTTTATGTCATTATAATTGTCGATATTCAATCCGCATTCATAACCGTTTTTCACTTCCTTTACGTCTTCCTTAAAACGCTTTAGCGAACCGAGCGAACCGGTATATACAACAATACCATCGCGTATGATTTTTACTTTTGAATTTCGGGTAATTTTACCATCACGAACAATACATCCGGCAACTGTACCAACTTTTGTAATGCGAAAGGTTTCGAGAACTTCGGCAGTTCCGGTAATTTCCTCTTTAATTTCAGGAGAAAGCATACCTTCCATTGCTGCTTTTATTTCGTTTATTGCATCGTAAATTATTGAATATAAACGAATATCGATCTGTTCTTTTTCAGCTAGTTTACGTGCATTCAACGACGGACGAACCTGAAATCCGACTACAATAGCTTCTGATGCTGCCGCCAATAAAATATCTGATTCCGAAATCTGTCCAACGGCCTTATGTTTTATATTAACCTGAATTTCTTCGGTTGAAAGTTTTATCAAAGAATCTGAAAGTGCTTCAACAGAACCGTCAACATCTCCTTTTACAATTAAATTCAGTTCCTTGAAGTTCCCTATTGCAATACGGCGACCAATTTCGTCGAGGGTAATATGTTTTTGCGTGCGAAGACCCTGTTCGCGCGCCAATTGTTCGCGCTTGTTCGCTATATTGCGTACTTCGCGTTCATTATCGAGGACGTTAAATTTATCACCGGCCTGCGGCGAACCGTTCAATCCGAGAATAATTGCTGGTTCGGCTGGTCCAACACAGTCAATCTTTTGATTTCTCTCGTTAAACATAGCTTTAACATTACC
The DNA here is from genome assembly GCA_031285325.1 of Bacteroidales bacterium. Lineage (GTDB taxonomy): Bacteria > Bacteroidota > Bacteroidia > Bacteroidales > Prolixibacteraceae > Draconibacterium. Next base: position 3,221 of record JAITWJ010000079.1, on the reverse strand, counting down.
ATAATACTGCCCTGCAATTACAATATCGCCAACACGCAATGTACCCGACTGCACCAGTATGGTTGCGATATATCCGCGCCCCTTGTCGAGCGACGACTCAATAATTGTTCCATTGGCATTTTTATCAGGGTTTGCTTTTAAATCTAAAAGATCGGCTTCGAGTAATACTTTTTCAAGTAATTCTTCAACACCAATTCCTTTTTTTGCTGAAATATCGTGCGATTGGTATTTCCCACCCCATTCTTCAACAAGAAAATTCATATTGGCAAGTGCTTCTTTTATTTTATCAGGGTTTGCGCTTGGCTTATCAATTTTGTTGATAGCAAAAACAATAGGTACTCCTGCCGCTGTTGCATGGTTAATGGCCTCAACGGTTTGAGGCATCACACTGTCGTCGGCTGCTACTATTATTATAGCTATATCAGTTATTTGGGCTCCGCGGGCACGCATTGCAGTGAAAGCCTCGTGTCCTGGAGTATCCAAAAAAGTAATCTTTCTTCCATTATCCAGAGTAATATGGTAAGCACCAATATGCTGGGTAATACCTCCTGCTTCGCCGGCAATTACGTTAGTATTACGAATGTAGTCGAGCAATGATGTTTTTCCGTGGTCAACATGCCCCATAACCGTAACAATAGGTGGACGCGAAATTAAGTCATATTCCGAGTCTTCTGAATCTTCAATTGCTTCCTGGATTTCAACGCTTACAAATTCAACCGAAAATCCGAATTCTTCGGCAACAAGCGACAAGGTTTCGGCATTTAACCGCTGGTTAATTGAAACCAAGAGGCCAAGGCTCATGCAAGCTGCAATAATTTTGTTTACACCAACATCCATCATGTTAGCTAATTCGCTCACCGAAACAAATTCAGTTACTTTTATAATTTTCTGATCTTCGGTTCGTTTTTGAGCATCGGCCTGCATTCGCTCACTAACTAACGTACGTTTGTCGCGGCGATGTTTCGAGCCTTTCGATTTTCCTTTTGCAGTCAATCGCGCCAGTGTATCTTTTATCTGTTTCTGAACATCCTCTTCGTTTACTTCTTTCTTAAAGATATGTTTCTTTATTGGTTTTATGTTTAAATTTGGTTTCCCTTTTTCGTCTTTTTTTTCAAAAATTATTTTACCGGCTACATTTGAAATTCTTTTTCTTTTCTTTTTATTGAAAATTGCCTGGTTATTCTGTGCTGGTTTTTTATCCCGTTTATCGTCTGGTAAATCTATTTTCCCTATTACTGTTGGCCCATTAATTGTTTCAACCGACGTTTTTATCATTTCAATTTTTTGTTCCTGTTTTTCGATAACATTTTCAGGTTCAAGTTGTTTTTTTATTTCGGCCTTCTTTTTTAAACGTTCTTGATTTTCTCGTTCTATCTCTTCACGAGTTTTTTTCGCAGGCCTCGTTTTTTGGTTTATGTTTTTTAAGTCGATCTTACCAATAACTTTTACGTCTTCAATCTTTGGAATCTCTGTTTCAACAACTTCAATCGTAGGCATTTTTGTTGCTTTGTTTACTTCTACTGGCACCTTTTCTATTGATTTTTCAATTATTTCCTCTTTTTGGGGTTCTTCTTTCTTTTCTTTTTTTGGTTTATTGATACTGTCCAAATCAATTTTCCCCAAAACTTTTATTCCTTCTTCTCCGAACTTTATTTGCGGATGTTGAATTTTTTGAAAAATTTCGGCAACATGTTTAATTTCAGGTTCTTTTGTTGATTTGTCTTTTTCGCCGTCGATTAAAATTATTTCATTTTTAGGACGGTTGCTTTTAGTGTTTATTTTTTGGGATTCCTTTTTAAGCGAAATGTCGATTTTATATTCTTTCTCAAGGAGCCTAAGAGCCACATCGTCAATCTTAGTATTTGGGTTTGAATCAATATCAAATCCATTCTTATGCAGAAATTCAACAATTGTATGAATTCCAACATTAAATTCTCTTGCCAGCTTACTAAGTCTTATTGAATTGCCTGTTCCCATATAAAATCTTTTTTATCAAATTCTTCGCTAAAACCAGTTGAACGTAATAACTTCCTATAAATTACATCGATTACTCAAATTCAGATTTGAGAATCCGGAGTACCTCGTCAATTGTTTCTTCCTCAAAATCGGTTCGTTTAATCAATTCGTTTCTTGGAATACTTAAAACGTTTTTAGCTGTATCGCAACCAATGGCTTTTAATCCGTCTATTACCCAGTCTTCAATTTCGTCAGCAAATTCATCGAGATTCACATCTTCGTCATCATCTTCCATTTCACGATAAACATCAATCTCGTATCCTGTTAGCTGACTGGCCAAACGAATGTTTAAACCACCTTTACCAATGGCAAGAGAAACCTCTTCAGGATTTAAATAAACGTTAGCTTTTTTTGTTTCTTCAAATATTTTAATTGAATTTATTTTTGCAGGGTTTAGAGCCCTTTTAATATAAAGTTGAATATTTGATGAATAATTGATTACATCTATACTTTCGTTTCGAAGTTCACGCACGATACCATGTATTCTCGAACCTTTTATGCCAACACAAGCACCAACTGGATCAACTCGCTCGTCGTACGATTCAACTACAACTTTTGCTCTTTCGCCCGGAACTCTTACAATTTTCTTAATTGTAATAAGTCCATCAAAAATTTCAGGAATTTCGAGTTCAAACAAACGCTCAAGAAATATTGGCGATGTACGCGACAATATTATAAGCGGATTATTGTTGCGCTGTTCAACTTTATACACAATTGCACGAATACTGTCACTTTTTCTGAAAAAATCTGATGGTATCTGTTCCGATTTTGGAAGAATAAGTTCATTTGCTTCGTCATCGAGTATAAGTATTTCTTTTTTCCACACCTGGTAAACTTCACCCGTAATAATTTCGCCGATTTTATTTTTGTATTTTTCATAGATGTGATCTTTTTCCATCTCAAGGATCTTACTGGCAAGGTTTTGGCGCAGATTTAAAATTACGCGTCGTCCGAAATCGGCAAGTTTCACTTCGTCGGTAACTTCTTCTCCTATTTCGTAATCACTGTCTATTTTTTGTGCGTTTGTAAGTGTAATTTGGAGGTTTGGGTCTTCCAAGGCATTATCGGCAACTACCTCGCGGTTACGCCAAATTTCAAAGTCACCTTTGTCGATATTAATGATGATATCAAACTTTTCATCTGAACCGAACTGTTTTATCAATACGCTGCGAAAAACATCTTCCAGCACGTTCATCATAGTTGCT
>JAITWJ010000074.1 GCA_031285325.1 Bacteroidales bacterium | reverse complement strand
GCTACACCACCACCGGGAACTATGCCTTCTTCAACAGCAGCACGAGTTGCGCTTAATGCATCATCGACGCGAGCTTTTTTCTCTTTCATTTCAACTTCGGAGGCAGCTCCAACGTAAATTACTGCAACCCCACCTGCCAATTTAGCTAAACGTTCCTGCAGTTTTTCTTTATCGTAATCAGAAGTTGTTATTTCAATTTGTTTTTTGATTTGGCCTACGCGAGCCGCAATATTTTCAGGTTTTCCTCCGCCATTCACAATTGTGGTATTTTCTTTGTCAACTGTAATTTTTTCAGCACATCCCAACATATCCAGGCTGGCTTGTTCCAATTTCATACCCTTTTCTTCTGTAATTACCGTACCACCTGTTAATGTAGCAATATCTTCGAGCATGTCTTTTCTGCGGTCGCCAAAGCCAGGGGCTTTAACAGCGCAAACTTTAAGAGAACCACGTAAGCGGTTTACAACCAAAGTGGCAAGTGCTTCGCCATCAACATCTTCAGCAATAATTAGTAACGGACGTCCAGTTTGAGCTGACTGTTCCAGTACCGGAAGAAGGTCTTTCATGGTACTGATTTTTTTGTCGTGAATTAAAATGAAAGGATTGTCGAGCTCTGCGGCCATTTTTTCAGCATCTGTAATAAAATAAGCTGATAAATAACCTCTGTCGAATTGCATTCCTTCAACTACATCAACGTAGGTGTCGGTTCCTTTTGATTCTTCTATAGTGATAACACCTTCTTTATTAACTTTTTGCATAGCTTCGGCAATAAGTTTGCCAATAGTATCGTCGTTATTTGCCGAAATTTTGGCAACTGATTCTATTTTTGCATAGTCGTCGCCAATTGTTTGTGCTTGGTTAGCGATACTTGCAACAACTTTTGCAACACCTTTATCGATACCGCGTTTTAAATCCATCGGATTTGCGCCGGCAGCAACGTTTTTCAACCCAACATGAATAATTGACTGTGCTAAAACTGTAGCAGTTGTGGTACCATCGCCAGCATCATCGCCAGTTTTAGATGCAACTTCTTTTACCATTTGTGCGCCAATATTTTCGTACGGATCTTTCAAATCTATTTCTTTTGCAACAGTTACACCATCTTTCGTAATCAGAGGTGCACCAAATTTTTTCTCAATAACCACATTACGGCCCTTGGGACCAAGGGTTACTTTAACAGTGTTTGCCAATTTATCAACGCCATTTTTTAGTAAATCGCGGGCTTCAATGTCGAATTTAATTTCTTTTGCCATTATTATTCTTTTTTTAGTTTTAATTAAGCAATGTATAAAACGTCAGTTTGTGATATTAACAAATAATCTTTACCATCAATATTCAATTCGGTTCCGGAGTATTTACCGTAAAAAACAACATCGCCGACTTTTATTTCCATAGGCTCGTCTTTTTTAGCACTTCCTACCAAAACAACAGTTCCTACTTGCGGTTTTTCTTTTGCTGAATCAGGTATAATTATACCACTTACTGTTTTTTCTTCGGCATCTCTTGGTTGAACAAGGATTTTGCCTGCCAAAATTTTTCCTTTTAAATCTGTCATAGTTTATAGTTTTATTAAACATTAATATTTTAAAATATAGATATATCGAATCAATCATATTGTGTGCCATTATAAGTTTGTAACTCATAAATACTGTAAAACACGACAATTTTTCATCACAAAAAAAGATAGAGGATAGATAATCATACTAAATATCTTAATACCAATGTATTAGTATTATTGACAATCTATCTGACAGCATGGCATATATGTTGTCAGATAGATCATTTTAGCTGAAACTTTTAGAAAATATTGTATCAGAAAAGTTACTGTGCATTCTCACTTTCCTGTTCCTGTACAGGAGTCTGTACCTCAGGTTCTGCAGAAGGAAAGATAGGTGTTTGTGACGGATCTATTGTATTGTCAATTTGATCTCGTATCATCGACTGATCTTCGCCTGCTCGGTCGCGTGGAATAAATACAGAGCCTGTAATTGAGAATATTATCAAAGCACCGGCTAAAAACCAAGTTCCTTTTTCAAGAAAATCAGCCGTCTTGCGTACCCCCATTACTTGGTTCGATGACTGAAAACTACTTGCCAACCCACCTCCTTTAGAGTTCTGAACCAGCACAATAAGTATTAAAAGGATACAAACAATAAGTATTAAAACTGTTATTAATGTGTACATTTTGTCTTGTTTAAGTGTTTTTTAATTTCTCTATTTCATAAATTTTGGTTGCGAAGTAAGTATTTTTTTCCGGATATTTCAAACTTAATTTACGGAATGTTTCCAATGCTTTATCATATTTTTTCTGATTATAGTATAAAATAGCCAATGTTTCGGTGATTATTTCGTCATTGTCTTTTGTGGATTTTTTAATAATTTCATTTTCAACAAACTGTTCAGAATCGTAGTTTGTCTTTTTGGGAATTATTATTTCTGTATTTGAAGATAGAAATTTGTCGATTAAAGAATTTCGATGAATTTTCTCTTCATTAAAACTGAGTTGAAATACTGGATTTTTTTCAATATGATATTCTTCCGAATAATGATTTTGTATATTGTTTTGTTCCTTAGAACAGGTATAAAGTTTTTTACGTTGCGGTATCTGAACTGCAATCTTTTTTAATGTTTCATCAAAATTGTTCAACTTCGAGCTTTTAAAATTTAAAATCAAAGCAGCCTGAAAATAAGGGTATCTCATAATTATATCTCTTATCTCCTGTTCTGATTCTTCGTTCAGTAACTCGGTGTTTTCAATTAATGTGTAAAACTTTTCTTTAAGCATAATTTACCAGTTTGCAATGGTAGAATTGAATAAGTCCTCCAGAATTTTATCAACTATAGTTGGAACAATTGAATCTTCGGCATCTCGTAAGCTTATGGAGCTGCTGAAATCTTCGTATCCTGAAAACGCTCTTTCAAAACTTTGGGAAGTATCAAAACTATTTGTATATTTAATTCTAATGGTTATAGTTAAACGGTTTTGGGCTGCAGCATCACCTTGTTGAATAGTCATAGGTTTTACGTCATAACTTTCTATAAAACCTTCAAAAATCAAATCGCCATCTTCAGTAATTTCTTTTAAAGGAGACTGACGCTGGAGCTTACTCCTTAATTCTTCGGTAAATAATTGGCTTAAAGTAGGATTTAACCCTGATCTATTAGGGAAATAGTAAACTGAATATGTTTTTATTTGTGGTGATAGGTTTGCGCCTGTGAACGAGTAACTAATTCTACACGAGTTAAAAAAAACATTTACACAAATTAATACTGTAAATATTATTACAGCATTTTTCTTATTTTCAAGCATCAATATCATATTCTTTAATTTTACGATATAATGTACGTTCAGAAATACCGAGTTCGTAAGCTGCATATTTTCGCTTACCACTGTGTTTCTCAAGAGCTTTTCTAATTAATTCAATTTCTTTGTCTTCGAGTGAAAGAGATTCTTCGGTATATTCTTCTGTGTCCTGTATATTCTCTTTGACGACATTATCAACATGTATGCGTTTAATCGGTGTTTCGGCAGCCACAAAATTGCCATTATCGTTTTTATACAGGTTTCTGATCGTTTGAGCTTGATCTATTGTTATTGATTCATTACGATTTTCCATTAAATCAAAAACAAGTTTTTTTAGATCTTTAACATCTTTTTTCATGTCGAAAAGAACCTTGTAAAGAATTTCACGTTCGCTTGAGAATGTATTTTCTTGCTCTTTTGACATAATTGCCGGTAGGTTTTTTCTGATATTGTCGGGTAAATATGTACGAAGTATTTCTGCCGAAATTTCACGATTATGTTCAATTATTGAAATTTGCTCGGTAACATTTTTTAGTTGTCTTACATTTCCTGGCCACAAATAATTGGTCAAAACAATACGGGCATCGTCAGTAAGATGAATGGGAGGCATTCTGTATTTTTCTGCAAAATCGCGGGCAAATTTTCGAAACAGCAAATGTATGTCTTCTTGCCTTTCGTGTAATGAATTTATGCTGATTGGCACTATGTTAAGCCGGTAATATAAATCTTCTCTGAATTTTCCTTCGTCAATTGCCTGCGAAATATTTACATTTGTGGCGGCAATTACCCTGACATTTGTTTTTAAAACTTTAGAGGAACCAACTTTAATAAATTCGCCAGTTTCAAGTACTCTTAACAGACGAACTTGAGTTGAAAGTGGTAATTCTCCAATTTCATCGAGAAAAATTGTACCATGGTTAGCTTCCTCAAAATAACCCTTACGGTCGGACAAAGCACCTGTAAAAGCTCCCTTTTCGTGTCCGAAAAGTTCAGAATCGATTGTCCCTTCGGGAATTGCACCGCAGTTTACGGCAATGTATTTACCATGTTTACGGCTTGAGAATGCATGTATTATTTGAGGAAATACTTCTTTCCCTGTGCCGCTTTTCCCGGTAATAAGAACAGAAAGATCAGTTGGGGCAACCTGAACGGCAATTTCAACAGCCCTGTTCAGTCCTGGTGAATTTCCTATTATTTCGAATCTTTGTTTTATCCCCTGTATGTCCATAGTTTATTTAAAAATAAAGCGCAAATTTACAATTTTTCATCCAAAATACTTCAAATCAAAATAATATTAACTTTTTTTAGGGTATCGTTTTTTATGTTTTGCTTTCAAATATTAAAAGAAACTTTGTATTAACATATACCGGCCATATTCTATTATTGTTATATTTGCCTCAAACGATTTAATATGAATTTCATAGGGATAATACCGGTACGCTATCATTCTACCCGTTTCCCCGGGAAACCTCTGGCTTTGATTAATGAAAAACCAATGATACAAAGAGTATATGAAAATATTTCGAGTAAATTGGAAAACATTTGGGTAGCTACCGATAACGAACAAATTTTTAATACAGTTGAAAATTTCGGAGGGAAAGTAGTCATGACTTCCAGTATGCACCAAAGTGGTACCGACCGTTGTGCCGAAGCTGCACGCATCATTAAACATGAAAAATTTGATGTCATTATTAATGTCCAAGGAGATGAACCTTTTGTTAAGTCAAATCAGATTGAATTATTAAAATCATGTTTTCGAGAAGATGTAGAAATTGCTACATTAATAAAACATATTGAAACGGAAGAAGAACTTTTTAATCCCAATAGACCCAAAGTGGTAATTGATAACGACAACAACGCTCTATATTTCAGCCGTTCACCCATACCTTTTTTTCGTGGAAAAGAAAAAAGTGAATGGCTAAATGAAAATAAATATTGGACACACATAGGTATGTACGCATACAAGGCTGATGTTCTTCAAAAAATCACAAACCTGAAACAAGGAAAGCTTGAAATGGCTGAGTCATTGGAACAGTTGCGTTGGCTTGAAAACGGGTTTAAAATTAAAACAGCCGTGTCAGATTACCAAAGCATTGGGATTGATACCCCTGAAGACCTTGAGTATGCATTGCAATTAATACGTAATAAAACAGTTTTTTAATTTTTGAGATAAAAATGTTGTTGCCGGGATAAATTTGGCTTTTATAGGGTTTGTGTTTGGTTCTAAAAAAGGCAAATCCCGGGAAAAGATTCCGGGATTTGCCTCAAATCTAACTAAACCAAACTTATGAAAAAAAACAAAAATCTACTAAAAATGCCTTTGAAAAATATTTCTATTTTTCCTCAATTATTTTATATAAAAAAATATAACAAATAATATGCCAAAACAATAAAATCAATTTATTTTTAATTTATAAAGTAATTTTGTTGTACAATAGTAAAGATGAATTATAATTATATAAATGATCTTTCGTACAATTTTTTGCATGCTGATTTCATAAATTTAAGTCGAATTATAAAGATTTAAAAAATAAATATATTTGCGGAATTTTATTTGAACATTTTTAGTTCATAATAACGTTAATAACAAATGAACAACATTCGTAATTTTTGCATAATAGCACATATAGATCATGGTAAAAGTACACTGGCCGACCGGTTTTTGGAATACACCAAAACCATTGAGGAACGTGAAATGCACGATCAGGTGCTTGACAGTATGGAACTTGAACAGGAACGTGGTATTACAATTAAAAGCCATGCAATTCAGATGGACTATATACATAGTGGTACAGAATATAAATTGAATTTAATTGATACTCCTGGACACGTTGATTTTTCGTATGAAGTTTCACGTTCTATTGCAGCATGTGAAGGTGCGCTTTTAATTATTGACGCAACTCAGGGAATTCAGGCACAAACCATATCAAATCTTTATCTTGCAATTGAAAATAATTTGGAAATTATTCCGGTTATGAATAAAATGGATCTTGATAATGCAATGCCTGAAATTATTGAAGAACAAATTATTGACCTTGTAGGCTGCGAACGTGAAGATATAATAAGAGCAAGTGGAAAAACCGGTATGGGGGTTGAAGAAATTCTTAACCGTATTATTACAAAAATTCCACCTCCCAAGGGAGATCCAAATGCACCGCTACAAGCTTTAATTTTCGACTCTGTTTTTAATTCGTTCCGTGGAATAATTGCTTATTTTAAGATTGTAAATGGAGAAGTTAGAAAAAAAGATCTTGTAAAGTTTGTTGCAACAGGTAGGGAATACAATGCTGATGAAATTGGCGTACTTAAACTTGCATTGATGCCAAAAGACTTACTTTCAACCGGAGATGTTGGTTATATTATTTCAGGAATTAAAACAGCAAAGGAAGTAAAAGTAGGCGATACAATTACTCATGTAGAAAACCCGTGTAATAAGGCAATTTCAGGTTTCGAAGAAGTAAAGCCAATGGTCTTTGCAGGGATTTATCCGATTGATGCCGACGACTATGAAGATCTTCGTTCGGCAATGGACAAGTTGCAATTGAACGATGCATCGTTAACTTTTGCACCTGAATCGTCAGCAGCGCTGGGTTTTGGATTTAGATGCGGATTTCTTGGCCTTTTGCACATGGAGATTATTCAGGAACGACTGGAGCGTGAGTTCAACATGAATGTAATTACAACTGTTCCAAATGTTTCATATCAAGTACATTTAATTGATGGTACAACAATGGCTGTTTACAATCCTTCAGGTATGCCACCGTCAACAACAATAAACGAAATAGAGGAACCTTATATAAGGGCAAATATAATAACTGCATCAGAATTTATAGGGCAGGTTATGAAATTATGTCTTGATAAAAGAGGGGTATTGTTAAATCAAAACTACCTTACAGCCGAAAGAGCCGAATTGATTTTTAATCTGCCACTTGGTGAAATTGTATTCGATTTTTACGATAAACTGAAAAGCGTTTCAAAAGGTTACGCTTCTTTTGATTATCATGTAAGTGGGTTTAAACCTGCGAAACTTGTAAGACTTGATATACTTCTGAACGGAGAAATGGTTGATGCCTTGTCAACACTAATCCATTTTGACAACGCATATAGTTTTGGTCGGAAAATGTGTGAAAAACTAAAAGAATTAATACCAAGACAACAATTTGACATAGCTATTCAGGCCGCTGTCGGCGCAAAAATTATTGCAAGGGAAACAATAAAAGCTGTTCGTAAAGACGTTACAGCAAAATGTTACGGCGGCGATATTACCCGTAAACGCAAATTACTTGAAAAACAGAAAAAAGGGAAGAAACGCATGAAACAAGTTGGAAATGTTGAAGTTCCGCAAAAGGCATTTCTTGCCGTTTTAAAGCTGGATTAAACTAACCCATATTTTTTCGTGTAAATACCAATGTTGCTAAATTATCAGTTTATAGCCTTTCCCATGAACATTGATTATTTCAATTGAAGGTTCTTTGTTTAAGTGTTTTCTAAGTCTGGTGATGTAAACATCCATACTTCGTGCGTTAAAATAGTTATCGTCAATCCAAATCAATTTAAGCGCATAGTTTCTTTCCAAAACTTTGTTGGCATTTTGGCAGAGTAGTTTCAGTAAATCAGCTTCCTTTGTAGTAAGTTTAACGGTGCTGTCACCATAAGTAAGGGTTTGTTTATGCGTGTCGAAAATATATTGTCCAAGTGTGAAAACTTGCTGTGAACCTAACTGGCTTTCTTGCGAGGTCCTTCGTAAAATTGCCTCAATCCTTAGTATTAATTCTTCCATGCTGAACGGTTTGGTCATGTAATCGTCGGCACCAAGTTTAAAACCTTCAAGTACATCTTCTTTAAGGTTTTTTGCTGTAAGAAAAATAATCGGTATATCGGGATTTATAACTCTTATATCTTTAGCAAGCGTAAAACCATCTTTCTTAGGCATCATAATATCGAGAATACAAGCATCGTAATGATCTTTCAGAAATCCTTTATAGGCAGTTTCGCCATCGGGGAAAAGATTGGCATCATAACCTTTGGCTACTAAATATTCCTTTAACAGAAGTCCTAGATTTTCGTCGTCTTCAGCCAGAAGTAATTTTGTTTTTTGTTCCATTGTTATTTATTTGTTTATTTGTGGAAAATAGATACTAAATTTTGTGCCTTTGTTTAATTCACTTTCTACCTTGATGGTCCCGTTATGCGAATCAACAATTTTTTTCACATAACTTAAGCCAAGTCCGAAACCTTTTACATTATGGATATTTCCTGTTGGTACACGGTAAAATTTGTCGAAAATTTGCATACGGTGTTCCTTGTCTATTCCAATCCCTTTATCCTGTACCGAAATTACAATATTGTCCTTTTTGTTTTCTGTTGTAATTTTTATTTCAGGTATTTCTTTGCTGTACTTAACAGCATTATCTAGCAAGTTAAAAATAATATTGGTAATATGAACTTCGTCTCCTTTCATAAAATTATTTTGAGCCATTATATCTGTTTCGAGTGTACCATTTTTGCTTTTCACTCTAAGTTCAAAATTTGCCACAACCGAATTAACCATTTTATTGACATCGAATTCTTTGAATTTGAATTTTAAATGCCCCTCATTAAAAACAGCCATTTGTAAAACCTTTTCAACCTGAAAACTTAACCTTTGACTTTCCTGATTTATTACCTGTGAAAGATGCCCTATAGTTTTTGTTGTATTCGAAACAGTATTGTCCTGTAACATCTGGCTTGCTAACGAAATGGTTGAGATAGGAGTTTTAAGTTCGTGGGTCATGTTGTTTATAAAGTCATTTTTTATTATTGACAATTTTTTTTGTTTGAAAATAATAAGTATTGTAAATGCGAAAATACCAATTAATAATGCAGTTAAAATAACTGTGGGTATTATTGTCAATCCGGTTTGCGAAAGCAGATAATTCGGCCTTTCGGGAAAATAAATATACAAATAATTGGGTTTTACTCCATTCCTGTCAGACTGAAACAATAGTTGAGAGTATTCCTTGTCTCTTCTCCCTGGTGTATAATTTTGGGAACCTATAATTATTCTATCAACTCCTAAATTAGAGTTTTTAACGGCATAACTGTAATCAGTTTCAATACCCTTGTCAGCAATTTCATTGTATAATAACTGATGTAGATATACGGAATCTATACGTTCTTCTATGTTACGTTCTTCTAAAAATGGCTTGTAATTTATCCAATCCATATTTCTAAGGTACTGTTCCCTCCTTTGTTCTCTTTCCTGTATCATTTTGTTTAGATAGGAAGCACTTAGGAGCATAAAATTTTCTAATTCATACTGAATTCCAAACGAATTACCTGGTTGTAACTTGTAATTTTCCTGAATACTTTGACTCTGTTGGCTCGTATCACTGTCTGATATACTTAACTCTAATTGTAGTCCAACACTAAAATTATTACGGGGGAATATATCACTATCAATTGGATATTGGTTTAATAATTGCATTCCTTCACTTGCCGCCACAATTCTGGCTTCTTCAATTTCGTTACTTTCAAGCTGGTCGTGAACCTTGATCAAAATATTCTTAACCAGTTGATTAAATTGTTCTTCACGAATATCAGCTGCATTTTTTATAAGATGCAATTGAATAAAAATCAGTCCTGCCAATACGAAAGACATCAAAAAAATCAATGTAACCAACATTTTTCTGCTCATGTAGCAAATATAATTTTAATGATTTGCAACACATTATGTGCTTAACATTATTTAACATCAGTAAACAAGGATGTAAATATTATTAACCTGTATGTAATTTAAAAAGTTTGAAAATGATTTTAATCTTTTTTCATAAGTATATTTTCAATAACACTGGGGAAATATTTATATTCCAAATCATGCACTTTTTTTGCAACACTTTCGGGTGTGTCATTTCCTGAAACCTCACATTTAATCTGAAATATAATTTGCCCTTCATCATATTTTTCATTTACATAATGAATTGAAATTCCTGTTTCTGTTTCCTCGTTGTCAATAACAGCCTTATGAATATTCATGCCGTACATTCCTTTCCCTCCATATTTAGGCAGTAATGCCGGATGTATATTAACTATTGTAAAATTTCGAATCAAATAACCAGGTACTAACCATAAAAAACCGGCAAGTACAATAACATCTACATTGCGTTTTTTTAATTTTCCCAATAATTTTTCCGAATTATAAAATTCTTCTCTGTTAAATACAAAGGTTTCAATATTTCTCATTTCAGCCCTTTTCAATGCATAAGCATTTGGAGTATTTGACCAAAGAGAGTCAATTTTTATGAGTTCATTATCAGCAAAATACTTAATTATGTTTTCTGCGTTCGTACCCGAACCGGAGGCAAAAATTACAACTTTCTTAACATTCATTTGTATGGCAAATTAAAATTAGAATATTCGACTTGTTTATTCAAATAAGGAACATTGTAAATGTCCTATATTTTATTGTATTTATTTTTTTCAGATTTTTCTTTGAAATATAAAACGTAAATTTATTACTTTGCACCGAATTATTTAAAAACAAAAATTAGTATTAATCAAAATTTATAAATTATGTCTGACGTTGCAGCAAAAGTAAAAGCAATTATTGTTGATAAATTAGGTGTTGATGAAAGTGAAGTTACACCTGAAGCTTCTTTTACAAATGATTTGGGAGCCGATTCACTTGATACAGTTGAATTAATTATGGAGTTTGAAAAAGAGTTTGATCTTGCCATTCCGGATGATCAGGCTGAAAAGATTTCGACTGTAGGTGAAGCTATTGCACATATAGAAGAGTCGTTAAAGTAATTTTACACATAAAATTTTTTTATGGAATTTAAACGGGTAGTTATAACTGGGATTGGAACCGTTAATCCTTTGGGAAACACCGTTCAGGAATATTGGGAGAATCTTAAAAATGGGGTTAGTGGTGCTGCGCCAATACAAAAATTTGACGCATCCAAACACAAGACCCAATTCGCGTGCGAAGTGAAAAATTTCGATCTTGAACTATATATGGATCGAAAGGATGCACGTAAGTACGATTTGTACACGCAGTATGCATTTGCAAGTACCGACCAGGCATTTAAAGATTCGAATTTAATTCTTGAAGAGATTGATTGCAACAGGGCAGGTATTACTTGGGGTGCTGGAATTGGTGGACTTCAGACTTTTTTCGAAGAAGTCAGGAGTTACAATTCAGAAAATCCGCGATTTTCGCCGTTTTTTATTCCTAAGATAATTGCCAATATGGCCGGAGGATTAATGTCTATCAAATACGGATTCAGAGGGCCTAATTTTACCACTGTTACTGCTTGTGCATCGGCTTCACATGCCATGATTGAGGCTTTTAACATGATTAGGATGGGTAAAACAGATATCATGATCACAGGTGGTTCTGAAGCAGGGGTTAATGCGGCAGGAATAGCCGGGTTCAATTCAATGAAAGCCATTTCAACCCGCAACGATGACCCTAAAACAGCATCGCGTCCTTTCGATAAAGACCGCGATGGCTTTGTAATGGGAGAAGGATCTGCGTCATTTATATTTGAGGAATATGAAAGAGCTAAAAAACGAGGAGCAAAAATTTATGCCGAAGTAGGTGGAGGAGGAATGTCATCGGATGCTTTCCATATGACTGCTCCGGATCCGGAAGGCAGAAGTGCTGCTTTAGTAATGCAGTGGGCATTGGAAGATGCTAATCTTAAAGTTGAAGATGTGGATTACATAAATGTACACGGAACATCAACTCCTTTGGGTGATATTGCCGAACCTAAAGCAATACTTAATGTTTTTGGCAAACATGCATACAATGTAAGTATTAGCTCTACAAAATCGATGACAGGCCATTTGCTTGGTGCAGCTGGTGCTGTTGAAGGACTTGCTTGTGTTTTAGCTATCCAGAACAGCACGATTCCACCAACAATCAACCATTTTACTGATGACTCCGAAATTGATAATAAACTTGACTTTACTTTCAATGTTGCTAAAAAACGTGAAGTAAATGTTGCAATAAGTAACACGTTTGGTTTTGGTGGTCATAATGCAACTTTAGTTTTCAAAAAACTATAAAAAGTTGTGGTTAGGAAAATAGTACAACAAGTAAGGCTCTTTTTGTCGCCACGAAAAGAGTTTTACTTGTTTTTGAAAGGTATTATAGGTTTCTATCCTGGAAATCTGAAGTTTTATGATATCGCTTTTATACATAAATCGGCATCAATCGTTGATTCGCATGGAGGTTATGTAAACAACGAAAGACTTGAGTATTTGGGTGATGCTATTTTGGGGGCAATCATAGCCGACTTTCTATATAAACGGTTCCCACAGAAAGATGAGGGATTTTTGACTAAAACCAGGTCGAAACTTGTTAACAGAGCTTTTCTCACAAAGCTAACATTCGACATAGGGCTTAACGCTTATATAAACCTTAATACAACGAAGAATATTGACAGTAGTCATATCTACGGTGACGCATTCGAGGCTCTTATTGGTGCTATATATCTTGACAAAGGCTTTAAAACCGCTAAATTTTTTGTAACAAAGCGAATTCTCTCTCAATTTGTAAACATTGATGAGGTTGAACAGGCGGACAACAATTTTAAAAGCCAATTAATTGAATGGAGTCAAAAAAACAAAAAAGAAATAAAATTCAATACAACTGAGGAACCAACCGACAAAACAAAACCACCAAAATTTATGGCAGTGATTGAAATTGGGAATAGAGAAGTTGGCCGAGGTGTTGGAGTATCAAAAAAAGAGGCACAGCAAAATGCTGCACAGCAAACTTTGAAAAAAATTGAGAATTTATAATTTTCAAAAAAAAATTAAACGACATTACTTATATTTGCTCTATTTCGTAGCAAATGAACAATTATTTTATTTATGCATTGGGGTTTACAGCCCAGATTTTATTTTTTATCCGTACCATTATTCAATGGTTTAAATCGGAAAAAGAAGGTAAAGTAATTTCGCCGGTAGTTTATTGGCAAATCAGTCTTATTGCTTCGGTAAT
>JAITWJ010000066.1 GCA_031285325.1 Bacteroidales bacterium | reverse complement strand
GGAAAATAAATAAAAACCATAATAAAAGTTTAAGTTCAACAAACTTGAATTTTAGATAAAAGTAAAAATTAATTTTGTAATATCCAAGAAAAATATCAGATTTCCACAAATTAATATCATATTCTCGCAATTTCTTGTATTTTCTTAAAATAAACCTTGATTTTGACTTTTTTATGATTTTAGAGATTTATTATTTACAAATATGTTATGTATTTGGACTAAATTAATTTTTACAATAGTAATTTTTCCTTATATGTAAATTAAATAAGTAAAATGATAGATAAATTATTTACACAAATAATCGAACAATATCCACTACAACACGGTTATTACGGTTCTCGGCAGTAGCAGGTACGATTTTTATGTTTTCGGAATACATATCGAAAATTTCATATACATTTGCCATTGTAAACAGGATTGTTACTTATAAAACATAATAATACATTGTTTTTACATTTTTCACATGAAAAACGAGAACTTTGAAATGGTGGCTAAAACCCTTCAGGGGTTGGAAGAAATACTGGCTGCAGAATTAAAATCGCTGGGAGCCGGCAATCTGCGTACAGGCCGCAGAATGGTTTCTTTTACAGGAAATAAGGAGTTGTTATACAGGGCTAATTTTTGTTGCCGCACAGCATTACGTATATTGAAACCAATTTATAACTTTAAAGCTAAAAATGCAGATACTGTGTACGATGAAGTAAAGAAAATGGAGTGGATAAATTATCTCTCGCCTGAAAAAACTTTCGCTATCGATTCTGTTATCTATTCGGAAGACTTTACCCATTCCAAATTCGTAGCCTATCGTACAAAAGACGCCATTGTTGATTATTTCATGGAGAAATTTCAGAAACGCCCATCGGTGCGGGTCAATAATCCGGATATATATATTAACATCCATGTTTCGCACAACGATTGTACCATTTCGATCGACAGTTCCGGTGAAAGTCTTCACAAACGTGGCTACCGTACCGATCAGGCAAAAGCGCCGCTGAACGAAGTGCTGGCAGCCGGTATGATTCTGAAAACCGGATGGAAAGGAGATTCACACTTTGTTGATCCGATGTGCGGTTCGGGAACACTGCTCATAGAGGCGGCTATGATTGCTCTTAACATTTCCCCAGGTGTACACAGAAGAGAATATGCATTTGAGAAATGGATAGATTTCGACAGGGAATTATTCGACATGATATACAACGACGAAAGTCAGGAACGGGAATTTAAGTATAAATGTTATGGTTTTGACATCTCGCCCGCAGCTATCGAAGCTGCCGGAAATAATGTACGGAATGCCGGACTGACTAAGTATATAGAATTAAAGACACAGCCTTTCCAACAATTTACCGAAGCCCCAAGGCCGGGCATACTGGTAACTAATCCGCCGTATGGCGAACGTATATCTTTAAAAGATATGCTCGGCTTGTATAGCATGATAGGCGAACGGCTTAAACATGTATTCACCGGTTACCGTGCCTGGATAATAAGTTATAAGGACGAATGTTTTGACAAGATAGGCCTTCGTCCGAATGAAAAAATGAAACTCATGAACGGTTCGTTGGAATGCGAATACCGTTGTTATGAATTGTTTGAAGGAAAGAACAGGGAATTCAAGAAAGCGTTGAACAAAAACACCAGGCCGCATAACAGCAAAACCGTTAATAAAAGGTGATTGGTTTTCGCGATATTTTATTTTGGTGAATAAAGTATAGTCCTATAAAAGTACAATGTTTCTTATTTCATCTGCATTATCTACAATATAATCCGGATGAAAAGATTCTAACTCCGCACGTGGACGAAATCCCCAGGTTACACCGCAAACAGAAACTCCGGCATTTAATGCTGTTTGCATGTCAACACCTGAATCGCCTGCATACAATGTTTCTTCTTTACTCACTTGTGCTGCTGCACATATTTCATGTATAATATATGGATCCGGTTTTATGACAATACCTTCCCGCTGTCCTAATACTTTCACAAAAGGAATACCGGTAAAATAATGATTGATAAGCTTGCGTGTTCCTTCATGGTATTTATTTGAAGCCACAGCCAAAAGGATACCTGTTTTGTGCAGTTTGCCGAGCAGTTCTGGAATACCTGGGTATGGATAACTCTTTTCCGTATTGTGTAAACTGTAATGCTGAATGAATAGCTGGCGCATTTCAAGTATTTTATGTTTTGTTTTATACCCTTCGGGTAAAACTCTTTCAAACAATTTGTTTATACCATTTCCTACAAAAAAACGGTATGAATCTACCGGATGTGTAGGAAATCCGAGCACGTTCAGTGCATAATTGGTGCTTTCGGCCAGTCGGCTATGGTGTTTATCAGGGTTCCGTCCAAGTCGAAAATTACTAACCTTTTCATAGAGTATAATTATCGTATTCCTGTAAGTTTATGTGTTTGCAGGCTAAGCCGCCATTTCGGATGCAGCAATATGTAATTAACAGTTTCATCTGCATTTCGGTTTGAACATGGCTGCAGAAAGAAATGTGCGGCATGGAATGAGTGCCATTTTTCCAGATTTAAGCCTTCCGTATATACTATTTTCAATTCATCGGCATACGTGAGTGCTGTTTTATTGGTTTTCGGACTTAGTGTTATCCAGTCGATGCCATCCGGCAGGGTTTGCGTACCGTTGGTTTCTATATGTACAAGGTAGTCATTGCGATGCAATAGGTTGACAAATGATTGTGTAACCTGTAACGCCGGTTCGCCTCCGGTAAGGCATACGCGATGGATGGAAAATGCTTGTATGGCAGACAAAACTTCATCTTCTGTCATTTCTGTAAATGCATCATGCTGTGTGTCGCAAAAATCACATTGCAGATTACAACCTGCAAAACGTATGAAAACAATAGGTGTACCTGTCCAAAAACCTTCGCCTTGTAATGAGTAGAAAATTTCGTTAATCTTCATCTTTTTCATAACATGCTGTATTGCCTTCAGACTCTTGTACTTCCGCTTTGTAGCAATGCGGAACGGTTTCGCAAATCCACTTCGCCATATTTTCAGCTGTCGGATTGAATGGCAGCGTTTCATTCAGGTTTTTGTGATCGAGCGCACCGTGAATAAGACGCTTGATTTCCGAAAAATCTACCAGCATACCATCTTTATTCAATTCTTTGCCTTTGCAATATACCGTTACAATCCAATTATGTCCGTGTAAACTCTCGCACGCACTTTGATACGACAGGTAGAGTTGATGTGCCGAGCTTATTTCCAAACGTTTTTTAATATAGTACATACTCCATTTATTGTTGTTTTACAAAAAGGCGAAAGTATATTGAATACTTCCTTTGTTCTGCAATTTGACTGACAATTTAAAATGAACATATATAAAATTAATCTTTCATAAAAGCACAGCGAGTTATGTAATATAGTGCCTTGTTTAGAAACTGTTTTGAATTTACCGGATAAGTTTTTTTTGAAACCTTTCTATGAACTGTTTCGCGATGAACAATGAACATTTGACAGTTATATAGCGCGCCGTAACAGTCCATAAGAACAGCAACACTGCTTCGCAAGCTCGCGGTTCGTGTTTCACAGTGAGCTTTACGGTTGCTTTGAACACTCCCGCAGGCGGAATTTGGGTATATTGCCTGTTTTAACCAACGTGCGCATGATTGTTAAAAAACCGGCGATAGAAACCGCGGCGGCGGGCGTTGTAGTACCGTCATCGAACTCCGCAGGGTGAAGCAATCCACAGCAATTAATAATTGACAGCTACTATTCTTTTAATTGTTGTCAACTGTCAATTATCAATTGTTTTTCCCTGTTTCCCGAAATTCAAAACAGTTTCTAAACTTTTACCATGTTTTTGTTATCTTTACCTCCAATTTTTAATTATACTTATACTAACCATGACATCCAACGAGATTCGGAACTCTTTCCTTGATTTTTTCAAATCCAAACAGCACCACATCGTGCCGTCGGCGCCGATGGTGGTGAAGAACGACCCCACGCGGATGTTCACCAACGCGGGCATGAACCACTTTAAGGATATTTTTCTGGGCAACCATCCCGCAGGGCATCCACGCGTGGCCGACAGTCAGAAATGCCTTCGCGTTAGCGGCAAGCACAACGACCTGGAAGAGGTGGGGCACGACACGTA
>JAITWJ010000008.1 GCA_031285325.1 Bacteroidales bacterium | reverse complement strand
ATTATGAGTAAAATTGCAATTGGTGGCACCTTTATAATTCCATTGGGCCTGGCAGCTTCCACAATTTCGTCGGCACTTGGTTCTATAATGGTTGCTCCACGAACTTTGCAGGCACTCGCATTCGACCAGTCGTTTCCATCAAAAAAACTAAATCGATGGCTTTCTTCTTCACGAAAAAAAGATGGTGAACCACAAAATGCATCACTTGTTACAGCTGTAATAGCGTTTATTTTTGTCGCCCTTGGCAATGTAAATACTGTAGCTGCCATAATTTCAATGTTTTTTATGGTAACTTACGGTTCGCTTTGTTTAATTTCATTTCTGAACCATTTTGGCTCTTCGCCTTCATATAGGCCAACTTTTCGTTCACGCTGGTATATTTCGCTTATTGGTTTTATAGTTTCGGTGTGGGTAATGTTTAAAATAAGTACCCCTTATGCTTTACTTGCATTTGGCGTAATAACACTTATTTATATTTATATAAACTATTATCACAAACACAGAAAAGGATTTACATCTATTTTTGCAAACGCATTATTCCAACTTAATCGCAATCTTCAGGTTCTTATCCAAAATAAAAACAGCAAAAAAACATTCAAAGAGTGGAGGCCAAGTGCCATTTGTATATCAAAAGATTCGTTTTCAAGAGATAAAGCCTTTCTGTTATTAAACTGGATTTCATATAAATATGGTTTTGGCACATATCTTCACCGCATTGAAGGATATTATTCAAAAGCGACCGTACATCAGGCTAATATAGAACTAAGACGTTTGTTGGAAATGTTTAACGAAACAGGTAATCATGTTTATATCGATACGTTGATTTCCCCTTCTTATACATCAGGAATTGCGCAGGCTATTCAGATTCCCGGAATTGCAGGTATGGAAAACAACATGATTATTTTTGAATACAATAAAGATAATCCTGATAACCTTGAAAATATTCTCGATAATTTCTCACTTGTGAATGCGGGGGATTTTGATATTTGTATTTTGGGCAGCAGCGCAAAAAATATTGCTTTCAAAAACGGTATACATGTTTGGATAAACACGTTTGACTCGGAAAATGCAAATCTTATGATTTTGTTGAGTTTTATAATTTTAAGCCATCCCGACTGGAAAAAAGGATACATACAGATTTTTGCAATATGCTATCCGGAGCATATTGATGAAACCAAGAAAAAAATGAACGATCTGGTAACCTCAGGAAGATTGCCTATAACTGCAAAAAATATTAAAATAATTAAGCAGAAACATGATGTTTCTGTAAAATCCATAATAAATCAGTATTCTGAAAATGCAGGACTGACACTTATCGGCATCCACGAAGAAATGGTAAAACATGAAAAAGATAAACTTTTTGAAGGATATGAAAAACAGGGAACAACGTTGTTTGTTCATTCTAAGAGTAAAAAAATAATTGAATAGTACAGTGTAATTTATATTATTCCGTTTTTTTAAAGAATTAATATTCAAATTTTATAACAAATTCAGAAAAATATATGAGAACCGGATTGTTTGTAATTTTATTTCTGCTCACAGTTTTATCGTCATGCCGACAACTACAGTCAAAATACATTTACAACGAGGGATTTGTTTATGGCACAATGTATCATTTCGTGTACGAGAGTCCCACAGGAAATGATTTTCACGAAGAAATTAGAACAAAGCTGAGTGAATATAATCTTATGTTTTCACCTTTCGATACCTCTTCGGTAATAGCTAGAATCAACAATAACGAGGAAACAAAACTTACTCCTGAATTTGTAAAATGTTTTAACCGAGCAATTGAAATCTCAGAAATTACAAGTGGGGCTTTCGATATTACTGCAGGCCCAATGGTAAATGCCTGGGGATTTGGCCCTGAAACCAAACAAAATATGACTCAGGAAAAAGTGGACAGCCTGAAAAAAATTACCGGTTATAATAAAATTAGTCTTGAAAATGGGAAAATCATTAAATATACCCCGAATATGAAGCTTGATATGAGCGCTATTGCCAAAGGTTATACATGCGATCTGATTACAAAATTTTTAGCTGATAAAGGTTGTGAAAATTACATGGTAGATATTGGTGGCGAGATTGTTGCCCTCGGTAAAAATACGCAAGAAAAGGAATGGACGATTGGGATTAACAATCCTGAAGAAAATAATTTTTTTGACTCATCAGATTACGCATTAGCACTGAGGCTACCTAACCATGCGCTGGCAACATCGGGGAATTACCGCAACTTTTATATTAAAAACGGTAAAAAATATGCGCACACTATTGACCCGAGAATAGGTTATCCTGTGCAACACAGCATTTTAAGTGCAACTGTTTTGGCAAACGATTGTATGACTGCCGACGCAATGGCCACAGCTTTTATGGTTTTAGGTCTTGAAGAGGGAATTGAATTAGCAAAAAAAATCCCTGAAATTGAAGTCTGTTTTATTTATGCCGATTCACTCGGAAACAATCAGATTTACATGTCGGAAAACCTTGAAAACTATATTGTTAAATAACCAATATGGAGATAAAAGACTTGTTAAATACCTGTAATCCTTACATCATTAAAATTAACTTTCTTTTTTATTTGATCCTGTTCCAGCCTATCTTGTATTTGCGAACAATAAACACCGTTTCGTTTTAAGTATTCGTTTCCGCTAACATGAGTATTAGGAAACTTCCCTTTTTTTTTAACCAAAATATTTACTGTAAGGCCAACTACGGCAATAGCAATCAAAACAATTGACACTAATATAACTTTCAGAATTTCCATTATTATTACGTAATAAATCTGTTACGAAAGTATTATTTTATTTTAATATAAACATCTTTAGACATAAGCTTTTGAATAAAAGGCTGTAAGCAATGACTTTTGGCAGTCAGGGCGATGATTCAGCAACCATGCCCGAATATATATTCTGTACTGCATTTCCTCAAATAATTCACCGTAAAAGTACGCATTATTTCTGAAACCAATACATATTTTTTCCCTTTGTTTTTCCGATAAAATTCATTTCAGCCTTGATGTTTTATTCTTGGAACATACCTTTGTGTTCGGCACAAAGAAAGGTTTATGCCATCTCTTTCAAATAGTTAAAACATTAACTATTTGCTGAACGTTTTTTTCTACCGCCTTCTCATCTGGTATCTCTGCAAAAGCCAAGTTTGACAATTCATTTTGACAGATGATTCGTAAACTTGCCCAAATGTTTGGAAAACCTGTGAATAGAGGTGATTCTTTTATCGTTTTTGTTTGCCTCTAAATCCGCTGCCATATCTTTGGCAAGTCGTTTTATCAACATTTTCAGTTGATTGCCGGAAAAAGAATTTGCCTCAATCACGGCAATATCAATGTCTTCTGAAAATCTATTTGTGAGCC
>JAITWJ010000090.1 GCA_031285325.1 Bacteroidales bacterium | reverse complement strand
TTAATAATAAACAGCGGCCGGCGGGTAATTGTTATTCACCCCCGAATCCCCCGAAGAGTACTTTCCCGCTCAACTGCTCCACCCTTTAGTGGGCGGGGTAACTGTCAATTATCAATTGTCCATTGTCAATTACTTTAATAAATTTGGATATTCAAAAACATATCCGTACATTTACGGTCAACAATTAACAATATGTAAAACAATAAATACAACACCGCCATAACGCGGCAAGGTTAGGAAAATAAAAACATAATGCTTAACCCCATTTATAACCTGACCCCTGCCACTGCAAGCCTTGCATCGATTTAATTAATTCAATAATCATTTTAAAATAATCAATTATTTATGAAAGTATTAAAAGGAAACAAAGAGTATTTTAACGGTATCGGCCAAATAAAATACGAAGGCCCCGACTCAAGAAACCCGTTATCATTCAAATGGTACGACGAAAACAAGGTTATAGGCGGCAAAACGATGAAAGATTACCTTCGTTTTGCTGTTGCATACTGGCATACATTCTGCGGCACCGGCGGCGACCCGTTCGGCCCCGGAACACACCTCTTCCCGTGGGACGGCGCCTCAGACGCAATGAGCGCCGCCAAAGAAAGAATGGATGCAGCTTTTGAATTCATCACAAAAATGAATATTCCGTTCTACTGCTTTCACGATGTTGACCTTGTTGGCGAAGGTTCAGTATTCGAAATAGAGAAACGGCTGGAAAAAATGGTAGAATACGCAAAAGAAAAACAAGCCGAATCGGGTGTTAAACTGCTTTGGGGAACAGCCAACGTATTCTCTGCTCCACGCTACATGAACGGAGCATCAACAAACCCCGACTTTAACGTTTTGGCAAACGCCGCCGTTCAGGTAAAAAACGCTATTGATGCAACCATAGCGCTTGGAGGCACAGGTTACGTTTTCTGGGGCGGACGCGAAGGTTACATGAGCCTGCATAATACCAACACAAAACGCGAATTGGCACATCTCGGGCAATTCCTGCGCATGGCGCGCGATTACGGACGTAAAGCCGGATTTAAAGGAACTTTCCTTATCGAGCCAAAACCAATGGAACCAACAAAACACCAATACGATTACGATGCACAAACAGTAATAGGATTCCTGAAAGCAAACGGGCTGGAAAACGATTTTAAACTGAACATCGAAGTTAACCACGCCACACTGGCAGGCCATACCTTTGCACACGATTTAAGAATGGCCGCCGACACATGCATGCTCGGATCTATTGACGCAAATAAAGGCGATTACCAAAACGGATGGGATACCGACGAATTTCCGACAAACATTTACGAAACCACCGAAGCAATGCTCGAAATTGTACAGGCAGGCGGTTTTGTTGACGGCGGTATAAACTTTGATGCAAAAACCCGCAGAAATTCAACCGATTTGGAAGATATATTCATTGCCCACATCGGCGGAATGGATGTTTTTGCACGCTCATTGGTTATTGCAGATAAAATTCTGAACGAATCACCATATCTTGAAATGCGTAAAAAACGGTACGATTCTTACGACTCAGGAAAAGGCGCCGAATTCGAAGCAGGAAAACTTTCACTGGAAGTTTTACACGAAATTGCCAAAGAAGTTGGCGAACCAAAACAAATAAGCGGTAAACAGGAATTGCTCGAACAACTTATTAACTGGTACATTTAATGAAAGAAAGAAATTCACTTTATATTGTTGTTATAACTTTAGTTGCCACTTTAGGTGGCCTTCTGTTTGGTTATGACACCGCCGTTATATCTGGAGCCGAAAAATCAATACAGGCTTACCTTATCAGCAGTCTCGGATTAAGTTCTCTTGCTCATGGGGCAACCATATCAAGTGCCTTAATAGGCTGTATTATCGGCGGCGCTGTTTCGGGGCTTCTTGCATCAAGATTCGGTCGTAAAAACACTATGTTCTTTGCAGCCATATTACTTTTTGTTTCGGCACTGGGTTCAGGTGAACCTGAGTTTTTATTTTTCACAAAAAACGAACCAACGTACGCCCTTTTGTACATGTTTAATTTTTACCGGATAATTGGCGGTATAGGTGTAGGTTTAGCTTCGGCAGTAAGCCCCATGTACATTGGCGAAATTGCGCCTGCCGATATACGGGGCCGTTTGGTTTCATTAAACCAGTTTGCAATTATATTCGGAATGTTGGTAGTTTATTTCATAAACTGGGGTATTGCCAACGGGCAAACTATAGAATGGATTAACACCGTTGGCTGGAGAAGAATGTTTATGTCTGAAGCTATACCGGCAGCCATATTTGGAATTTTGCTCTTTTTTGTTCCTGAAACGCCACGTTATTTGGCATTGAAGAATAAAGACTCAAAAGCATTGAATATTTTAACACGTATTAACGGCACAGAGAAAGCTAAAATTATTTTCAATGAGATTAAAAACAGTGTTGAAAAATCATCTACAAAATTGTTTTCTTACGGGAAAATTGTAATTATTATAGGCATTTTACTCTCCATTTTTCAGCAATTTGTTGGTATTAATGTTGCATTGTACTATGCGCCTCGTATTTTCGAAAGCATGGGGGCAGCAAAAGATGCTTCAATGCTGCAAACAGTAGTTATGGGTCTAATAAATGTAGTTTTCACATGTGTTGCAATTGCCACTGTCGATAAATTAGGAAGAAAACCCTTATTAATGATAGGTTCCATAGGTATGGCATTTGGTATGTTTGCTATAGGTACGCTGGCTTTCCTGAAAATTATAGGAATAAGCACTCTTGTATTTATAATTATTTACACTGCATCGTTTATGATGTCGTGGGGGCCAATTTGCTGGGTTTACATTTCAGAATTATTCCCTAATAAAATAAGAGGAAAAGCCGTTGCCGTTGCCGTTGCAGCACAATGGGCGGCAAACTATTTTATTTCGTCAACTTATCCTGCAATGATGGAGTTTAGCAGCGGATTAACGTATTGTTTTTATGGAGCCATGAGTATTCTTTCGTTTATTTTTGTTTGGAGAATGGTTCCCGAAACCAAAGGAAAAACGTTGGAAGAAATGGAACAGTTATGGAGTAAGAAATAATATTGTGTGACATTACTTCCCTGTATTTGTACTTATAAGAATAAATATGGGGTTAAACCGCACCTCTAAAATTATGTACAACTTTTGAGGTGCGGTTAGTTTTTTAGGCAGAAACTATTTTTAATCCGATAATAGATAAAATTAAAGTGGCAAGAAAAAATAATCGCAAAACGGTGGCCGGTTCCTTAAACACCGTAATTCCTATTAAAACTGTTCCTGTAGCCCCAATTCCTGTCCATACTGCATAAGCCGTGCCTACTGGCAATGTTTTGGTGGCCTTAATAAGCAGTATCATACTAATGCTGAGAGCAGCTAAAAATCCTAAATACCAGGCATACATTTCATTTCCGGTAGTTATTTTGGTTTTCCCCAAACAAAAAGCAAATGCTACTTCAAAAAAACCTGCAATAATTAAAATAATCCAATCCATTTTTTGTTCTTCTTATACTTCTTTACGGTGTAAATCTAAGGTATTTTTACAACATTCACGAAACGTAAAAATTTATTTATAATACGTACGGAATATTTTCTGTTTTATGCTAATACGACATAATAATATTGCTTTTATCGTGTGACGTTAGCTTAATAACGTTCTGAATTTCATAATCTCCCGTGAGATATTGCCCTCCGAGAGCTTAGGACAATATCCTTGTGCGTTCGGCGCCTCACCTGTTCGCATGATTGTGCTTTCTGCTAATTGAGATTTAATCATTGTGCGCATGATTGTCAAAAACCGGCGATGGAAACCGGCGCGACAGTCAGCTGGGTAGGAGTAACGGTCACGGAAATGGCTGTACAAACCGAAAATTGCACCTTGTCGAACTTGTCGATCACTCTCTTTGCATTCAGAAGGTCTTTTATGTACTCCTGCCATGTACTTTCACATCTCGCTAATGTATCATTTATAATCGCTATTGAAATGTTCAATTATTGCAATAAATTTGTACTTTCGAACTTGAAAAAACCGATGTCCTATGGAGGTAAGGAAAAAATACTTGAAGGATTGGCTCGTCTGGGTCGCCACAATCTCTGTGTTAATTATAGTGGTTATATTGGTGCTGTATTTTACCCAAATCGACAGGACTTTAAATTGGGGTGAATTCGGAGAATTGTTGGGTGCGATTGCAGGATTGATCGCGTTTGTGGGAGTACTTTTTACGCTACGCCAAACCAAGCAGCAGTCTCTTGACAGCGAGGATAGATCGGTGTTCTTTGAACTGTTGAAAATTTTCATTTCATATCGGGATGCCTTGCGAGTGAAACGAATCGATTGGATATACGATAAAGACCAGCAACAATGGGAAATAACTCCATACGATGAGTTTTGTACGCCCGAAAAGACATATCGACAGATTTTTGTTGAGTTGTATAACACTTTCTACTTGGAAATCCGTAGGACAATCCCGAAGAACTTTGCAAGAGAGGAGTTCACAAAAAGGATTATTCCTCCAAAAATGTCGAAAATACAATGGGCGATGACATTCGGTCCATTGGCCACAGCCATCGACAACATCTATAAAGAAGATTCCTTTCATACACACGGAGGACATATCGAGACTTATCCGGTGCATCTGAACGCCTATGATTATCTATGCCTGAATGCGATAAAGGTTTATTTTGAGCAGGGCAATCCGAAGCCGGTTGCTGAAGCCTGTGCAAAAGTCGCTGATCATTGTTTCGCTCCATACAAAAACCAACTCGGCACATATTTCAGAAATGCATACTACATTTTGGAGATGGCTTCCGAGTTCAATTCGCCGAAAAACTACTCGAAGATATTCCGAGCGCAACTGTCTAAGTACGAATTGGTGCTGCTGTTTTTTAATTCATTCGGCTCACTCTCAACACCCAAAACACGGGAGCTGTACCTAAACGCCGACTTATTCAACAACCTCGAATTGAAGGATATTCGGCTGAAAGAAGGAACTAATGACGAGGCTATATCTCGGCTTGAGTATATGGCGTTCCCACCCCATTTGTTCAAGACAGACAATAACGAGTATGTATCCCGTGATCTTTTGAAAAAACTATATGACGAAGTAGTATAAACAGGCATAACGGAAAGCAAAATAAACTCGAAAATACGGACAAAAAAAGAGACCTGAGAAATCAGGCCTCTTTTTTTGGAGCGGGAAACGAGACTCGAACTCGCGACCCCGACCTTGGCAAGGTCGTGCTCTACCAACTGAGCTATTCCCGCATTAAAGTACCCGGGGGGGGACTTGAACCCCCACGAACATAATGTTCATTGGATTTTAAGTCCAACGTGTCTACCATTCCACCACCTGGGCATCCTTAAAACAAACAAAAGAGAGCGGGAAACGAGACTCGAACTCGCGACCCCGACCTTGGCAAGGTCGTGCTCTACCAACTGAGCTATTCCCGCTTTTATTATACAGAACGTTTGTTGTAAAAAACGCTGCAAATATATGGCTATTTTTTTTTAATGCAAAAAATTAAAACAAAATGAGTGATTTATTTTATTCCGGTAAGTTTTTTAATTTCGTTAAGTTTGTTTAAAGCTTCAATAGGGGTTAGGTTGTTTATGTCGAGATTTGAAATTTCATCGCGTATCTGTTTTAAAACTGGGTCGTCTAATTGGAAAAAACTGAGTTGTATTCCTTCTCTTTTTTCGCTGATTTCTATTAGTGGTTTTGCAAGTTTATCTTTTCCTTTTCCTTCTTCGAGTTTTTTAAGAATTTGTTCGGCACGGCGAATTACTGATTTAGGCATTCCGGCCATTCCGGCAACATGAATTCCAAAACTATGGTTACTGCCACCACGAACCAGTTTGCGCATAAAAATTATTTTATTATCTACTTCTTTTATGGAAACGTTATAGTTTTTCACTCTTGCGAAATTACTTTCTAACTCATTAAGTTCGTGATAATGTGTAGCAAACAATATTTTAGCTTTAACTTTTGGATGTTCGTGAAGGTATTCAACTACCGACCATGCAATTGATATTCCATCGTAAGTTGAGGTTCCGCGGCCAAGTTCATCAAAAAGAATCAGGCTTCGATTGGAAACATTGTTTAGTATGCTGGCAGCTTCGTTCATTTCTACCATAAAAGTTGATTCGCCTAACGAGATATTATCTGATGCGCCTACTCGTGTGAAAATTTTATCGACAAATCCTACTTTTGCAACTTCAGCCGGAACAAAGCTTCCCATTTGCGCTAAAAGTACAATCAATGCTGTTTGCCGTAAAAGCGACGATTTTCCGGCCATATTTGGCCCTGTAATAATTATAATCTGCTGATTGTCCTGA
Source organism: Bacteroidales bacterium (assembly GCA_031285325.1). GTDB lineage: Bacteria > Bacteroidota > Bacteroidia > Bacteroidales > Prolixibacteraceae > Draconibacterium. Next base: position 51,651 of record JAITWJ010000090.1, on the reverse strand, counting down.
TCTAAATAAACATCGTTTGAAATGTATGACTCTCCAATAGGAATTTGATGTTCAATTACCGGGTGGCGGCCATTTTTTATGTCGATAATATTAGAGTCGTTCACTTCCGGCCTAAAATAACCATAAGCAAGTGCGCATTTCGAGAACGACAGTAAACAGTCTATTTGCGCCAAGATGCTTGAATTTAACTGAATAGTGGCAATGTAATCGGAAAGTGCAAAAACCAAGTCGTTAAAAATTTTTGTTTCAAGCGCCAATATTTTTTCTTCGGCACCGATAATCTTCGATTCGTATTCTTTAAGTTCTTCTGTAATATACCGCTCGGCGTTAACCAGGGTCTGTTTTCTAATCCAATCGTCTGGAACTTTATCTTTGTGTGTATTCCGAACCTCTATGTAATAGCCAAAAACATTGTTATAGCTAATTTTAAGTGAAGGGATTCCGCAACGTTCGCTTTCCCGTTTTTGTATTTTTGCTAAAAAGTCTTTACCCGAATAAACAATTTCTCTCAAATTATCTAATTCATCCAAAATGCCTTGAGCTATTGTTTTTCCTTTATTAAGAGCAGACGGAGGATTGGGAACAATTTCTATTTGAATTTTTTTACGTATTATGTCGCATGGATTTAGTTGTTCGGCAAAACGTTTCAGCGTTTCATTTCCTGTTTTTGAAGAAAGTTCTTTTATAGGTACAATTGCGTTCAGCGCATTTTTCAACTGTACAATTTCGCGAGGATTTATTCTTCCTACTGCAACTTTTGAAACCAGGCGTTCCAAATCGCCGATCTGCCTGAGGTGTTCCTCCAAATTTTCTCTTATTTCGGTATGTTTTATAAAGAATTCAACCACATTAAGTCTGTCGTTTAATGGTTCAATATCTTTAATGGGCAGCGCCATCCAGCGTTTTAACAGGCGCGACCCCATAGGCAAAATTGTTTTGTCAATTACTTGTATAAGCGATTTCCCGCTTTCATGTAAAGGCGAAAAGAGTTCGAGATTACGAATGGTAAAGCGGTCTAACCAAACGTAATGGTCTTCTTCAATCCTGCTGAGGCTGGTAATATGGTTTAAACGGCTGTGTTGGGTAATGTCTAAGTAATGCAAAGCTGCACCTGAGGCAATTATTGCAAACTGCATATCCTGTATGCCGTAACCTTTTAACGATGAGGTTTCAAAATGGCGCAGCAGTCTGTCTGTTGATGCATCAATGGTATAAATCCAATCTTCGAGGTTGTAGGTGTAGTATTTGTTTCCGAATATCTCACCGAATTCTTTCCCTTTGCCTCGCTGAAACAGGACTTCTTTTGGTTGAAAGGAGCTAAGCAGTTTGTTGATGTATTCATAATTTCCCTGGGCGGTTAAAAATTCGCCGGTTGAAATATCGATAAAGGCTATACCGGCCATTTTTTTATCGAAATGTACTGAAGCGAGAAAATTATTCTCACGATTTTCAAGAATATTATCATTTATGGAAACCCCGGGTGTAACCAATTCGGTAATTCCACGCTTTACAATTTTTTTTGCGAATTTTGGGTCTTCAAGTTGATCGCAAATGGCAACTCGCTGTCCTGCCCTGACTAATTTGGGCAAATAAGTATCAAGTGCGTGATGGGGAAATCCGGCTAATTCGACATAACTTGCTGCACCATTAGCCCTGCGTGTTAGGGTAATTCCCAAAATTTCAGATGTTTTTATGGCATCTTCACCAAAAGTTTCATAAAAATCTCCCACCCTGAACAGCAGCACTGCGTCAGGATGCTTGTCTTTAATGTCGTAATACTGCTTCATTAAAGGCGTTTCAACATATTTTTTAGAATCTGTCAAATTTTTATTTGCAATAAAAACAAATATAAAGGTTTCGTTAAAGGAATAAAAATGTACAATAAATAGTTTCTGTTTTTTTCGATAACATTAAGAAACTGTTTTGAATTTCAGAAAACACAGACAGACAATTAGTATTGATAATTACCCCCCGCTCCCCTAAAGGGGAACAGTTGGGTGGCGAAGTCCCTTTCGGGGGATTCAGGAGTAAATAACTATCAATTATTAATTGCTATGGATTACTTCCCGCTTCGCAATCTCGCAGTTTGCAAAGATGACGGCAGGGATACAATGACTAAAATGACGATTTTACCCCTTGCATCAACGATGCAAACATCAAAACGATGATTTTGCCCCTTGCATCAGCGATGTAAATGCCAAAACGATGATTTTACCCCTTGCATCAGCGATGCAAATGCCAAAATGATGATTTTACCTCTTGCATCAGCGATGCAAATGCCAAAACGATGATTTTACCCCTTGCATCAACGATGCAAACACCAAAAAGCAAAATTTACCTATAACAATAAAATCTAAAACCAATGAAAAGGGTAAAAATCAATTTGCACAACCTGCAAAACGCAGGGCACTTCGAGTTTTACACCGGCGTTCCGGCGTGTGTGAAACCACCGCGAAACAGTTCATGGAAGGGGGGTCAAAAAAAACCTGTCCGGTAAATTCAAAACAGTTTTATTTTTTCGTGTTTCATAAATAATTTAATGGTTTCTTTTTAAAAATAAAGATACTGTACAAAATTGAACGGCTTAAAATCATAAAAACAAAAAGAATATGTACCGGATGAAATTTCTGTGGTAAAAACAATTCGGTTAACATAAACAAAATAAGCCAACACGAAATTATTACGTGATAATATTGAAGTTTTGGGCGCCATTTCTTTACTTTCCACAAAATGGCGAAAACAATATTCACAGGAACAGCCCACATTATGTTGTAATTAGGACTCATTGCCGGATGTTCGGAAAATAAAACAAACCACAACATTATTGTTCCTGTTAATCCGGTAATACTATAAACCAAATAATCTGGCCAGGCAGAAATTTTGCCTTTTATTAGTTGCCAAACAGAAATTGAAAGTACAAATAGAAACAATAGCCCAAATATGGAAAACGGGCTTATAATTTTTAAACTTTTGAAATCTGTTTGCGCCGCCTGAAAAATCACTTGCGAAGATTTTACTAAAGGTTTTTCTCCTTCGTGTGTGTTAATTGTTGCAGTTGAAAAATGTTTCATTACATAATCAGGTAGAAACATTTCTTCGGAAACAGAAGCAATTTTGTCTGCCGGCGCCGATACTACCAAATCAACTCCAAAGTTCAGCCATAATAACTTCGAGTGATAAATTTTTATAAGTTGACGGAAGGTTTTTGACTCTTCAGGTTGATTCGTGAAAACCACTTTGGTTTCAATCTGTTGTTCAATTACGTCGCGTATTCGAGAAGCACAATTGTCAAAAAAGAAATTATACCTGTAAACACGGTTTTCGGGTTGTGCATTCCAAATCAGAAATTCAAAAATCTTTTGTTTTGAGGTATGTGTTAAATTTAGAACCTGCTCGAAAATACTTCTGTTTTCATGAATATAACTATCAAGAAAAACATCGAATTTATTTGCTCCTAATAAATAATCGGTTTGCCCTGCAGCAAATCTGTACACAAAATTTGGCGTGCTGAAATCGAAAATTCCATAGTTGAAAACCATGTCGTAATTATATAGAGTATCTTTTACACGAAAAGCAGAATGCCCATAAACTGAGTAAACTTCGTTACCGGGAGCACAAGTCAGAACACTTATTTCAGCATTTTCGGAAAGTTGAAACGGTTGAGATAATCCCAAAAATGAAATACAAGTAAAAACAGTAATAATTAGTGGTACTTTTAATTGCAGCATTTACTTACTTTTTATTGAATTTAGATTCATAAAGAAACAAAAAAGCACGAAATAAAAAGAATCAAATTAACCAAACGTTTTATACCTGATAAATTAAAATACCTTTGGGTATAAGTTTTTCGAAATTTACCGGTAAACGGCTAAAAATACCGTAAACAGCAGAGCCGCTGCCAGACATAGATGCATATAATGCTCCCGCTTCATAAAGTTTTTCTTTTAACTCCCGAACTACAGGAAAAACTCTAAAAACATATTTTTCGAAATCGTTGGTAACGGTTTCTTTCCATTTTTCAACAGGTAAATTGCACAAATTTTTTAAATTGAAATCTGGTTTTACAGGAGAAATATTTTTGTATGCATTGAGAGTACTTACTTCTACAGGAGGTTTTAGAATTACTATTTTGTACTGTGCAAGTTCTATATTTACAGGCGTTAATTTATTGCCCGTTTCTGTTGCAAAAGCCGGTTTGTTTTCAATAAAAAAAGGGCAATCGGCTCCTGCCATTGTTGCGTAATCTTTTAATTTTTCTTCAGAGATACCGAGGTTTAAAAATAAATTTAAAGCCTTAAGCGTAAATGCCGCATCGGACGAACCACCCCCCAAACCAGCGCAAAATGGTATGTTTTTTTGTAAATGAAATTTTATTTCAGGAAGATTGAAATGTTTTTTTAAAACTCGATATGCTTTTAAAACAAGGTTATTGTCTGGGTTTTCATCAATTTTAATACCTGTTACTGAAAGTTCGGTTTTTTCTGCAACAACAAACTCAAGCACATCATACAATTTTAGCGGATAAAATACAGTTTCTATGTTATGATAACCGTCACAACGTTTTGACACCACATTCAGTCCGATATTTATTTTCGCGTTCGGAAAAACAATCATATATTACAGAATGAATTATTCTTGTTTAATTAATTGTTTATATTCTTCAGGCGTACCACAGGTACAAATCAGGTTTCTGTCTCCCCAGGCGTTGTCAATTCGGCTTACCGGTACCCAATATTTGTTTTCTTTAACCCATTCTAAAGGGAATGCTGCTTTTTCTCTCGAATAAGAATGTTCCCATTTGTCGGCGCAAACAACTTCAGTGGTGTGAGGTGCATTTTTTAAAACATTATCTAATTTGTCTGCTATGTTTTCTTCAATTTCCTTTATTTCATTATAAATTGAATTCATGGCGTCAATAAATCTGTCGAGTTCAGCTTTCGATTCGCTTTCTGTTGGTTCAACCATTAAAGTTCCACGAACCGGAAACGAAAGAGTAGGAGCATGAAACCCATAATCCATTAACCTTTTGGCAATATCTTCTTCGGTAATTCCCGAAGTCGTTTTAAAATGCTTACATTCGAGTATCATTTCGTGAGCAATACGCCCTTGTTTGCCGGTGTATAAAACTCCAAAATTTTTTTCAAGTGCTTTTGCAATGTAATTTGCATTCAAAATGGCAAGTTTTGTTGCTTTGGTTAAGCCATGTGCGCCCATCATTTTAATATATCCGTAGGTTACGGCCAAAATTGAAGCACTGCCCCACGGAGCTGCAGAAACAGTATTCACACCTGTATGTCCGTTGTTAATAACCGAATGCGAGGGTAAAAAACCAACGAGATGACCGGCAACAGCAATAGGCCCAACTCCAGGGCCGCCGCCACCATGCGGAATTGCAAATGTTTTATGAAGGTTAAGATGACAAACATCGGCACCGATAATTTTCGGTGAAGTTAAGCCAACCTGAGCATTCATATTGGCGCCATCCATATAAACCTGTCCGCCATTTTTGTGAATAACATCACATATATCAATAACAGATGATTCAAAAACACCATGCGTTGAGGGATATGTAATCATTAATGACGATAATGTATCTTTATATTTTTCGGCTTTCAGTTTAATATCTTCCAAATCAATATTACCTTTTTCGTTGCAGGCAACCACAACTGTTTTCAACCCTGCCATTACTGCGCTTGCAGGGTTGGTGCCATGTGCCGATGAAGGAATTAATACAGTATTGCGATGTCCTTCTCCCTTGCTTATATGGTATGCCTGAATTACCATTAAACCTGCATATTCGCCGGCAGCACCCGAATTAGGCATTAAACTAACATCTGCCATACCTGTAATTTCAGCCAAATCATGCCTTAGTTCTTCAATAATTTCATGGTAACCACATGCTTGATTTTTAGGTACAAAAGGGTGAATGCCATTAAATTCAATCCAACTAAGAGGAATCATTTCCAATGCGGCGCTTAGTTTCATTGTACACGAACCAAGAGGTATCATCGAATGAGTAAGAGAAATATCTTTATGTTCCAAGTTTTTTATATACCGTAATATGTCGGTTTCTGATCTGTATTTGTTGAAGACTTCTTGTTTCATAAATGCCGAAGTGCGTGCAAATTTTTTATCAATTGAATAGTATTTGGGATACTCACTGATTGTATGCCGGTTTTTATTGGCCACTTTTGCAAAAACTTCAAGTATCAATGCAATATTTTCGATGTTTGTTGTTTCGTCGATACTAATACCAATTTCACCGTTTTCAAAGTACCTGAAATTTATTTCAAATTCGAGTGAAAGCCGTATGATATCTTTACTCTTCACGTATTTTGGGAGCGAAAACCGTATTGTATCGAAAAAATGTGTATTCAGTTGTTTGTACCCCAATTTTTCAATTTCAATTGCTAAAAATGCTGCAATATTGTGAATGCGCGAAGCAATGTTTTTAATTCCTTCTTGTCCATGATATACGCCAAAAAAACCTGCCATTGTTGCAAGTAATGCCTGTGCTGTACATATATTTGAAGTGGCTTTTTCGCGTTTAATATGTTGTTCGCGTATTTGAAGTGCCATACGTAATGCCTTGTTCCCATGAACATCTTTGGAAACACCTATAATTCTCCCCGGCATACTTCGTTTAAACTCATCGCGTGTAGCAAAAAAAGCTGCGTGTGGACCCCCGTAGCCCATCGGGATACCAAAGCGCTGACTGTTTCCAAAAACAATATCAGCATCCCATTCCCCTGGCGGAATTAAAATTGCCAATGAAAGTAAATCGGTAGCTACGGCAACTTTTATTTCTTTTTCATGGGCTGTTTTAACCAAATCGGAATAATCAGTAATTTCACCGTCAGAATTTGGGTATTGTACAATAATGCCAAAAATATCATTGGTAAATTCAAAATTTTCCCTTGCCTGAATACGTAGCTCGATTCCAAGTGGGAATGCGCGTGTTCTTAAAACATCGTGAGTTTGTGGCCATATTTTTTCATCGACTAAAACTACATTCACTTCGTTTTTTATCATTTGCTTTGTACGCAGGTTCATCATCATCACCATAGCCTCAGCAGCGGCAGTTGCTTCGTCAAGCAGCGATGCATTTGCAATTTCCATCCCTGTAAGTTCGCAAATCATGGTTTGGTAATTTAACAGCGCTTCGAGGCGACCTTGAGAAATTTCGGCCTGATAAGGTGTGTATGAAGTGTACCATACAGGATTTTCAAATACATTACGTATGATAACTGCAGGAGTAATTGTGTCATAGTATCCCATTCCGATATACGTATTGAATACTTTATTTTTGGCGGCAATACTCAAAATTTTACGGTAATACTGTCGTTCAGTCAATACATCCTGTAATTTTAATGGTTCGTGTAATCTTATACCGGCAGGAACTGTTTGTTCTATTAATTCATTGAGAGTTGAAACCCCGATTAATTTAAGCATTTCATTTATTTCGTTCTCTCTTGGCCCAATATGCCTGTTTGCAAAATTATCGTATAGCATTTTATGATATTTAATATTTGAATTTTATGCAATTTTAAAAAACGTGTAAAAGTCAGAAAAAATATTTACAATAATTAATTCAAAGTTAGTTAAAAAACGGATTTGTATTTTTTTCAAAACCTATAGTGGTTTCATGGCCGTGCCCACAGTAAACTTTTGTTTCATCCGGAAGAGAAAACATTTTATTTTTTATATTAGAAATAAGGTCATTGTAATTTCCACTTCCACCAGGCAAATCGGTACGCCCGATGCTGCCGCGAAATAGTACATCGCCGGCAATTATGAAGTTTTCATCACTGTTGTAAAAAATTAAATGCCCCGGAGAATGCCCAGGAACGTGAATTATTTCGAGTTCGGTGTTGCCAAATGATACTTTATCGCCTTCTTCAATAAATGAATCAACAGGTTTTAAAGGATTCATTTTACATCCAAACATGTTCGCTTGTTTAATTGCCCGTTCAATCAAAAATGTGTCGTCTTTATGTACCTGAAATGGTATTTTGTATTTTTCACGTATAAATTCAACTCCCATAATATGGTCGAAATGACAATGAGTACTTAAAATTTTTACCGGATTTAAATTGTTTATAGTTATATAATTACTGATTTCAGATAATTCTTTATCATAATAAAAACCGGGGTCGATGAAAACACATTCGCCTGTACTGTCGGATATAACAAAAGAATTTTCGTCGATTGGGTTTACAACAAATTTTTTAATTGTAATCATAAGGTTAGAAATTAACAGTTCCACTCAACAAAGGTACAAAAACAAAACTTCCACATTTTTCTATTTTATAGTCTTCTTCCGTTGTTCTTATAATCAATAACATATCTTGATGTTTTTCGTTGCCTACTGGAATAACCAATCTGCCTCCTATTTTAAGTTGTTGTTTAAAATTTTCGGGAACAGTTGGAGCACCAGCAGTAACCAGGATTTTGTCGAATGGAGCAAAAGCCGGTAACCCTTTGTAGCCATCGCCAAAGAAGCAAGCCGGATTATATCCTATTTCCGGTAAAAAACCCTGAGCCTTGACATATAGTTCTTTTTGTCTTTCAACTGTAAAGACTTTTGCTCCCAGTTCACACAAAACAGCCGTTTGATAACCTGAACCAGTACCAATTTCGAGGATTTTATCATTTTTTTTTACTTGAAGAAGTTGTGTTTGAAAAGCTACAGTATATGGTTGCGATATTGTTTGCCCAGCACCAATAGGAAAAGCTTGGTCTTTATATGCAAAATTAATAAAAGTGCTCTCCATAAACAAATGCCTTGGAACTTTCCGAATTGCTTCCACAACTTTTTCGTTTCGAATTCCTTTTATTTTTAAGCCGTCAACCAACTTCTTTCGCATTCCTTCATAACGCAATCCGTTGTTCAAATTCATATCTATAATTTATGCAACAAGAATAATTTTTGCAAAGAAACCTCAATATGATAAAAATTTCCCAAATATTAACACCCAAAGTTGATAAAATATAAAAATACAAGATATTGGGGTTGATTTGAGTTTTATATTTGTAATATGTTGAATATTGGTTTAATAGGAAAAACAGAAATACTGGAGCCTCATGTTAAAAAATTTCAGAGGAATCCGGATATAAATATTATAGGGAAAGCGTCAATTGGTGCTAACGATAGTTTAAACAGTTTTCATTATCAAATTCCTGAAATAAACAGGAATGAATTGATTGAACTTGTCGATGTAATTATTATTGATAATTCATCGAAACATACGTTTCAGTTGTTATGTGATATTGTTAAAAAATCGAAGCATATTTTTATTGTTGAATACCTTAATTTGACCGTTGAAGAATGTTTACAGCTTATAAAACTGTCTAACGAATCAAGGTCTGTTATTCAGGTAACAAATCTTTTGTGTTTTAATCCTGCCATTCAATGGCTTAGTCAGCACTTAATTAATCCTGCATATATCGATATTGCGTGTATATCGTCGGAAATAATAGCTGACAATACTCTTGTTTCGCTGCTTTTTGTGCTTCTGGGGGTTGTTGGGAAAAGTCCAAAAAAAATTGAAGCTGTTGCTTTTAGTTCAGAACAGGCCGATTCTAATTTCAATAATGTGAGGCTCGAATATGATGATGCTTCAGTTGTAACGCTGAATTACGGAAAAATGCCCCAGTTCAATAAATTTAAAATTAAGGTTTATTCCTCTGGTATGTTTGTTATTCTTGACTTTGCCAATGAAATTTATCTGAATAACAGTATTCCTTTTACTATTGATTCAGTTTATGCAGTTAATGAACCGGACTATTTTATTAACACGATCATAAAAAAATGCAAACAGCTTAATAGTATAGAAGACTACTTGGCTGTTCTTAATGTCGTTCAAAAAATAAACAAAAAAATATCACAGTTTTCATTGTAGAAATTATCCTGTGAATTTCCAGTTAAACAATTGCTGAATTTACATATTTTTTGTAAAATCGCGCCTCAAATTCAAATAATGTCATCGTTACCTTCTTACAGAAGAATTTGGTCTGTTTCATGGCCACTAATAATTGGTTTACTTGCTGAAAATATTGTAGGTGTTATTGACACTGCGTTTTTAGGCCATGTGAGCGATTTAGACCTCGCCGCTTCGGCAATAGCGGGTACGTTTTATGTAATCATGTTTGTTGTTGGAATGGGACTTGGTACCGGAACACAAATATTAATTGCACGCCGCAACGGTGAAAAAAAATATGACAAAATAGGCGGTATTTTTGAAAATAGTCTCTATTTGGTTTGGGTATTTTCTGTGGCAGTAATTGTTATCTCATTTATTTTCTCAAGAAACATATTGGGGTTTATGTTGAATTCGGAGGAAATATTGGACGCTGCCATGCGTTATCTTGATATTAGGGTCTTTACTCTGTTTTTCGCTTTGGGATGTGTAGTAATGCGCTCGTTTTTCGTTGGTGTACAGTTTACAAGATATATCAGTATTGGAGCTTTTATTGTTGCTGGAACAAATTTTATATTAGATTATCTTCTTATTTTCGGTAAGTTTGGGTTTCCCAAAATGGGTATTGAGGGAGCTGCTTTAGCCAGTGTTTTTGCCGAAGTTGTTGGTTTCGCTTATTTTATTTATATCATAGTAAAGAAAATAAACCTTGCGAAATACAATATGTTTACATTCAAGAACCCTCAATTGAAAGTAATTTCACAAACAATGAGTTTGTCTGTTTTTACCATGTTGCAAAATCTTTTATCTTTGAGTAGCTGGTTTTTATTTTTCGTAATTATTGAGAAAACAGGAGAAAAAAATCTTGCAGCAAGCAATATTATTCGAAGTTATTATATTCTTGCCATTTGTCCACTGTGGGCGTATGGCTCTGCTGTGAGTACGCTGGTTAGTAATGCCATAGGAGCGAAACAACGGCGTTATGTTTTTCGAATTATTAGAAGAGTAACTGTTTTGTGTTTGATAACTTCAATAATTGCATTCATTCCTACTCTCGTATCTGCAAGAGGTATTATGTCGCTTTATACAGATAATATTGAGTTGGTAGAAATAGGATTTAAAGCATTTTATGTAGTTGGTATTGCCAATATTTTGTCATCTGTAGCATGGACTATATTTTCTGTAATTTCGGCAACCGGAAACACAATGATAGCTCTTTTTGTAGAAACTTTTGCCATAGTGTGCTATCTTGCTTCGGTTTATTACTTTGCCATAAAATTTCACAATCGTGTTGAAATTATATGGTGTTCCGAAAATGTTTACCAGATTGTACTCGGCGTACTTAGTATATTGTATTTACGAACAAACCACTGGACAAAAAAGGAAATATAATTCTATTAAATTTTAAATATCAGACTTTCTTATCACGTCATTTTCCGGATGAAAATATATTTTTGCAGTATATCTATTATAATAAGAAATAAATAATGAACAAACCAACAGTATTAAGCGGTATTCGCCCTACAGGATACTTGCATCTGGGAAATTATTTTGGTGCAGTGTGTAATTTTGTGCGAATGCAGGATGATTTTAACTGTTTCTTTTTTATTGCCGACATACATTCGTTGACTACACATCCAACACCTGAGAGTCTTCAGACCGGAGTGAAACAGGTATTGGCTGAATATATAGCATGTGGAATTGATCCTGAAAAGGCAACCATTTTTATACAGAGCGATGTTCCCGAAGTAACTGAGTTATACACAATACTGAACATGAATGCTTACTTGGGTGAATTGGAAAGAACAACCTCATTTAAGGAAAAAGCACGACAACAACCCGATAACCTGAATGTCGGTTTGTTAACTTATCCGGTTTTGATGGCTGCAGATATTATTATTCATAAGGCAAATTTTGTTCCTGTTGGGAAAGACCAAGAACAACACCTTGAAATGGCACGGAAATTTGCCGTTCGTTTCAACAGTATGTATAAAAAGGAAGTATTTCCTATACCAAAACCTTATACTTTCAACGGAAAAGATATGATTAAAATACCCGGACTTGACGGTAGTGGCAAAATGGGGAAATCAGAAGGGAATGCCATTAATTTGTACGACGATCCGAAAGAAATTCGTAAAAAAGTAATGCGTGCGGTTACTGATTCTGGACCAACCGAAATGAACCAGGAAAAACCGGAAACAATATGTAATCTGTACACTCTAATGGAAGCTGTTTCAAAACCGGAAGTGGTTGCGCATTTCAATGAACTTTATAATAAATGTGAAATACGTTACGGCGATATGAAAAAACAATTGGCCGACGATATAATATCTTTTACTGAACCTATTCGCAACCGTATTATTGAAATACTGAAAGATAATGAATATTTGTCAAAGGTTGCAAAATTAGGAGCAGAAAAAGCGAGGGCTTCAGCTTCGAAAACTTTACGTGAAGTAAAGGAAGTTGTAGGTTTTAAAAAACTGTTTTAAAATGTGTTTATTATTCGTCTTTCTCGATTAAAACAACAAATTCAAAACATATTCAAATATGCATTGGTTGAAATTTTCAGGTTTTACCCAAAATATTTTAAAAAACGAATAAGCGGAAAAGAAGTAATGTTGTTTTTATTTGCATAGAATATTAAGTAATGAGAATTGTAATACAGAAAGTTTTGCAGGCTTCGGTTACTGTTGAAAAAAAACAGATTTCTTCAATTGGGAAAGGGTTGCTTATTTTGCTTGGTATTGAAAACACCGATACCGATGACGATATAGATTGGTTGGTAAAAAAAATGCTACAACTCCGTATTTTTGACGATAAAAATGGAGTTATGAATCTGTCTGTTCAAGATATCGGTGGAGATGTCCTAATAGTTAGTCAGTTTACTTTATATGCCAGTACCAAAAAAGGTAATAGGCCTTCTTACATTCGTGCATCAAAATCAGATTTTGCAATTCCGATATACGAAAAATTTGTTCAAAAAACAGAAGAAATACTTGGGAGAAAAACAAGTACAGGCGTTTTTGGAGCAATTATGAAGGTTGAACTTATAAATGATGGCCCCGTTACGATAATAATTGACACGAAAGAAAAGGAATAAAATGTTTTATGAATGTCATAACTCAAATTTCAGGTGAAGAAAAATCATTTAAGAGATCGGTACTTGCAGTTACGTCATTTACTGCATTCCTTACTCCATTTTTAGGATCTGCCGTTAATTTGGCTTTGCCGGCTATCGGAAAAGAATTTAATGCCGATGCTGTTGAAATGGGATGGATTATGAGCAGTTATATTCTTACTTCGGCAATTTTTCTTCTTTTGTTCGGAAAGCTCGGTGATATTATCGGGCGGAAAAAGATCTTTTCATACGGAATACTTTTATTTATAGTTTCTACATTTCTTATCGTTTTTTCGTGGAATATTACAGTTCTGATTTTTTTCAGAATTATTCAGGGATTATCAAGTGCTATGATTTTCGGAACAAGCATGGCCATTATTACTGCAGTTTTTAAATTGGGTGAAAGAGGAAGGGCAATGGGCTTTAATGTAATGGCTACATACCTTGGTTTATCGTTAGGTCCTGTTATAGGAGGCCTGCTTACTCAGCATTTTGGATGGAGGAGCATTTTTGTTTTTCTTGTACCATTAGGTATAATATCATTTGTTCTGATAAAACGGAAAATAAAAACCGAATGGGCAGATGCTGCCGACGAAAAATATGATTGGAAAGGCTCTGTAGTATATGGCCTTGCTTTGTTTGCATTTATGTATGGATTCTCAATACTTCCAACCATTGCCGGATGGATATTTCTTACAGCCGGATTATTGTTGGCGTTTTTATTCATGTTCATTGAACTTAGAGTAAGCAATCCTGTTTTTGAGTTTGGGCTTGTTATCAGAAACAGGGTATTTGCTTTTTCGTCAATAGCAGCCCTTATAAATTATTCGGCTACAAACGCAATAGGATTTTTTATAAGTCTTTATTTACAGTATCTTAAAGGCTTTGATGCCAAAACAGCAGGATTGGTAATGATTTCTCAGCCTGTAGCAATGATGTTACTATCGCCTGTCGCAGGCCGACTTTCGGATCAAAAGAATCCTGGTATAATAGCATCTATAGGTATGGGAGTAATCTCTTTGGGGCTTATATTGCTTTGTTTCCTCAACGAGAATACACATATAGCTTACATTATTACTCTTTTTGTTATACTTGGAGCGGGATTTGGACTGTTTTCTTCTCCAAATTCTAATGCAATTATGAGTTCGGTCGAAAAAAAGTACCTCGGAGTAGCCTCTGGAATACTTGGTACTATGAGAATGATTGGCCAAATGATGAGCATGGGCATTGCAATGATGCTTCTATCACTTTATATAGGAAGAGAATCAATAATTCCAGAGAATTATCATAGTTTAATGTCAGCAATCAAGATAGGTTTCTTGGCGTTTGCAATACTTTCTGTCTTAGGAGTTTTTGCTTCATTGGCAAGAAACAAAAATAACAACTGACAAAAGAATACATGTAACCTTTGCAAAACAAAAAATGCATGAGATTTAGAAAAATATTTTTAAGGATTAATAATCATCGTCTTCTATATCTCCATCAATTTCATCATCATCTGTGTCATTATCAACTTCATCAAAATCATTGTCTTCCGAAATTTGACCGGCAATATACTCCAAATCAGCATATTTACCTTCATAATCCTGCCTGACTTCATTTTTCAATAAACCATCATCGTCAAAATCATCATCTTCATTGACAATTTTGGTTGCTTCATTTTTTGTCATGCGTAGCATGTAGTAGTTGTTTTCTGTTTCAAATGGTAGTGCCGATACTTTTATGCCGTCTTTATCGAAGAAATGAATAAGACGATCTGCAAAACCATCAGCGTAAACGAGTTTTATTTGTTCTTGGAGGGCTTTATCTAATTTGTTGTAATCTTTTATTATTCTTGGTTTATTTACAAGCGCCATATTTTTTGATAAGAGTTAGTTATTTGAATTTTGTTATGTTAATTGTCAATACTCATATTTTATATACCACAGCAAATAAATATTTATCTTCTGATATTTCCAATAATATATTTGTTTTTTTCTGCTGACTGATTAAAAAATTAAGGAACTATACATTTAAAGTTTTCTTAAACGAAATTGTATCTTTGTTGTATCGTCAATAAACAGTATAATGCGAGTAACAAAGCAAAACATTTGTTGCCTAACTTGTGTGTTGAAAATGAAGTGGATGTATCTCTATTAGCCTTTGCGTTTTATTTTTATCTGCTGCCCAATATATAAACCACGGCCGTCTTTAAGGTTATTAAGTTGCATAATTTCGTTACTTGATATACCGGCATATTTTTCAGCAATATCCCAAAGAGTATCTCCTTTTTTAACGGTGTAATATTCGTAATTTGGGTCTGGGAGATTTGTTTTTGTTGCAACAGATATCGATTTTCCAATCATTTCCTGTTTCTGGGCAAATGTCATTGAATTAACCTTTTCGTATTTCTCTTTTTGGTTTTCCGGTACATAAATTACGAGTTTTTGTCCTGCACGTATAAGATTTCTACTAATGTTGTTCCAGTAATTGAGATCGGAGGTACGAACATTAAACCACGAAGAAATATACCCTACATTATCACCTTGCTGAACTGTGTAGCTAATTATGGCTTTCCCTTTCACGTCAACAGGGACATAGTTAGCTAAATTTTCTGTTGGTTGTACCAGCATATTATTTGGGAAATATTTATCGCGTTCCCAGGCAAATATTATTGTATCGTTATAGATAAATTCTGAAATTTTCTCTTGCGGAAGTACTAAAGGATAAGTTTCATTAGTTCTTGCTGGTATAACATCGCGCCGGTACATTGGGTTGAGCGAACGCAGTTCTTCTTTTTCCATGCCAAGTGTTGCCGCAATCTGGTCGAAATGAATATAGTCGGCAACATGTACGGTATCTGAAACGAGTGTAATTTTTGGTACACGAGGTATTAAATAGTGCTCCTTGTAGTAGTTCATTATATAAGTTGCCGCTATATAAGCCGGTACGTAACCGCGCGTTTCGCGTGGAAGGCGATAGTAAATGTCCCAGTAACCGGTTTTGTTTCCTGAACGTTGAATAGCGCGGTCAACATTTCCGGGACCACAGTTGTATGCTGCAAGAGTTAGATGCCAATCGTTATATTTTTCGTACAATGATTTCAGGTAACGAGCTGCTGCATCAGTTGATTTTACAGGATCGCAACGTTCGTCTATAAAACTTGTTATTTTAAGATCCATATTTCTGCCTGTACTATAAATGAACTGCCACAAGCCGTTTGCTCCGGCCCTAGACATAGCTTTCGGATTTAAAGCCGATTCGATTACAGGAAGGTATTTAAGTTCAAGTGGAAGATTATATTTGTCGAGTATTTCCTCGAACAGTGGAAAATAGTATGACGATAAACCAAGCATGATTTCAACTTGGTCACGGCGTTGTTCGGAGTACATTCGTATCAGATTCTTCACTATGTTATTATATGAAAGACTGATAACTTGTTGGGTTTTTTGTAAACGTTGTATGTAAATTGAGTCGGGCAAGTCTTTAGGGAAAGTTCCTGTCTGATTTATTTCAGTATTACCGTTGAGAATATTGTCGATAAACCATGAATTTACCATTGAATCCATCATTTCTGAAAAAAAAACATCAAGATTTTCGTCTTCAATTAAAGGTTCTTCTATATCAGGCATAGCAAACTCGATATCTACAATTGAGTCGCCCGGTAATATTATCAATGAACTGATGTCTTGTGTCTTACCTATATTAACCGAAATGAAAAGAGAAAATATGAATGTTATGATGAATTTATTCATGTTTTAGTGCTTGTTTAAAATTAAACAGTAATATTAAATAGATGCTCATTTTATCGAGTGATATTTAAGACTAAGTAACAAAAAATTAACCTTTCATGGTTTTAATGAAAACCATGAAAGGTTAATTGATTAAATATATCTGTACTTTATTTTTCTATCGTTTTATTGTGAGTTGCCTGGTTTCGTTTATTTTGCCGTTACTTATTTTTACAGAATAAGTCCCGTCGCTAAAACTGCTTGCAGGTATCGTAAAACTGTTGCCTGAATAATTGTTTTGAGTTTTCGAAACTCCATTATTGCCAGAAATGGTAACAGTAAACTGATTGCTTGAAGTACATATCTTGTATTCTTTAATTCCGGATCAATCAATGGCCCATCATCAATTAGAATCTGATCATATAAATCAGTTACATTGATATAATACAAATCATCTATTCCTGCATGGAAAACTATCTTTTTATTTATTGTTAAATCCAAAACTTCTTGATCAGATATTTTATAACACAACCCACTTACAAATACTCGTTTACCTTCCTCAAAAGAAAATTCATTGTTTGGTATGTCTCTGATTAAATAGATTTCTTCCGAATCAATTGTTCCCGGAATAAAATGAATAATACTCCACATATTTACTTCTTCGTAATAACGTAATGTGCCAGATATATTTTCTATTACTTTGTTTGATTCTGTCGTGTTTTCACCAACAAGTTCAGCAGAATCATTTTGTTTATCACAACTCAAAAAAACCATAAACAACATACATGCAATACAAAATGTTACTTGTTTTATTAAAAATCTATTCATGTTACTATAATTTAAAAGTGTTTGAAACATTGAGATATTTCTTTCAAAGTTAACAACATTAAATTAAAAAAGGAATTTTGTTCTTTTATAAACTGTTTTGAATTTCAGGAAACAGTGAAAGATAATTGCTCCGGATTGCTTCGTGCATTGCCCCCACAAAGATGACGGTAACAGCCAAACTACACGGATTACGACTTGCTAAGCCTTAGCAACAACCAAATCATACGATTCACCGCTTGCTAAACTTTAGCAACAACCAAATCGCACGATTCACGGCTTGCTAAGCCTTAGCAACAACAAAAATCACTAAATATAAATATGTAAATTAACTTAATATGAAAGAAATCACCTTCTGTCCCCTAATAATTGATCATTTATAATGGACAATTGATATTGTTAATTAACTGTCAATTACTTTTCAGGGGATTTAGGGGTTAATAACTGTCAAGTGTCAATCGTGAAACAGTTCGTGGAGGGAGTCAAAAAAAACTTATCAGGTAAATTCAAAACAGATTCTTAGAACTTTAAAGAAAAATTAATACAATATGCCGGTTCTTTGTTGATATTATACATTGACGGCTGCCAATCCATAGTTAAGTCGTCTCCTATGTCGAAATTAAATAGGTGTGCATCAACACTTGCATCTATAATATTTAATGCATAAAAGGCAAACATGCTTATAATAAGCAAGTCGCGGCTCCTCTTAAAAACAGCCTGCCGTTTTATTATTATTGAATTTACATATTTAACATCACTCTCGTTATTAAAATTGAACCTATCAGTTCCTTTTAATTTCAGGTAATCTGTTGTAGTTTCATCACTGTCATTAAGGTGGATATAACATGTTTTCATGAATTTATATTGGTTGTTGTTCCAATTAGTGAAATAGCCAATTGTACCAAAACCAATGTAAACTAAAGGTATTTTCCAATATTTTTTATTGTATGCTTGTCCCAGCCCTGGTAATATGGTTGAATATTTAGCTGCCTTACTGGGTGAATGTATTTTTTCTGTATTTATATTTTTTACGACCACTGCCGTAGTATCGGCATCAACTATCTGTGCATGCAGGCCTTTGTTTGTAACCAACAAAAATATCAGAAAGAAAAAGTATTTAAATATTTTAACTGCCCTCACTTTTTTTTAGCCAAAAATAGAAGTTTACAACCTGACAACAATCAAATAAGGCCATGTTTAATTCTTGTTTTCAATTATTTTAACAATTTTCCCCAACTCCTCGGGCGATTTAAACGTAATAACGATTTTACCTTTGCCTTTGTCGTTCATTGAGAAACCAATATGCGAATTGAAAATTTCACCAAGTTGTTTTTTTATTTCTTGATATTCATTTGGTAACTTTTCTTTTTTCAACTTATTGTTTTTCTGTTCGTCGCTGTTTAAATCACGTACAATTTCTTCAACTTTCCTTACAGAGAATCCATATCTTAAAATTTGGGTATAGATCATTTTCTGAGTGTCTTCATTATCAATGTTTATAATTGCGCGTGCATGTCCCATAGATATTGCCTTTTCGCGCAAACCTTTCTGTATAACAGCCGGAAGTTTTAATAAACGTGTATAATTTGCTATTGTAGAGCGTTTCTTTCCTATCCTAACGCTTAATTCCTCTTGTGTGAATTCAAGTTCATCCATCAATCGCTGGTAACTTACAGCAATTTCAATAGCATCTAAATTTTCGCGTTGTATGTTTTCTACGAGTGCAATTTCAAGCATACCATCGTCATTGGCTTTTCTTATGTATGCAGGAATCGATTTTAATCCAGCAATATGAGCTGCCCTGAAACGGCGTTCACCCGCTATTATCTGGTATTTTTCATTGTTAATCTTTCTAAGCGTAATTGGTTGAATAAGGCCAATTTCGCGGATAGATGCGGCCAGTTCTTCTAAAGTTTCTTTATCGAAATTAGATCTGGGCTGAAATGGATTAGCCTCAATTTTATTAAGTTCTATTTCGTTTATGCTGGCACTTTGAATTTTTTCTGCATCATCTATAAGTGCTCCAAGTCCTCTGCCTAATACATTCCTTTTTACCATAAATATTATTTAAAAAATAACTATATTTTCTTCTTTCGATATTTTTGTCATTTTGTTACGCTGCATAATTTCGCGTGCCAAATTCATGTAACTTATGGCACCTTTCGAACTGGCGTCGTACAATACAACCGGTTTTCCATAACTTGGAGCTTCACTTAATTTTACATTACGCTGAATTACAGTTTCAAAAACCATATCTTGGAAATGCTGCTTTACTTCCTCGTAAACCTGATTCGATAAGTTTAACCTCGAATCGTACATGGTGAGCAGAAATCCTTCTATTTCGAGAGTAGGGTTCAACCGGTTTTGAATAATTTTTATTGTGTTTAGCAGTTTGCCCAATCCTTCAAGTGCAAAATATTCACATTGAACAGGTATTATTACCGAATCAGATGCGGTAAGTGCATTAACGGTAATTAATCCTAACGAGGGCGAACAGTCAATAAAAATAAAATCATAGATACTTTTGAGTTTCCATATTGAATTTTTTAATACTTTTTCGCGGTTTGGTAAGTTTAAAATTTCAATTTCGGCACCTACCAAATCAATATGCGAAGGAATAATATCAAGGTTTTCAATTTCTGTTTTCAAAATAACTTTTTCGGTATCGACGTCTTCAACAATACATTCGTAAATACTCGATTGTACGTTTTTTACATCGAACCCAAGTCCCGATGTGGTATTGGCTTGTGGGTCGGCGTCAATAATCAGTACTTTTTTTTCAAGAACAGCAAGGCTGGCTGCCAAGTTAATAGTGGTGGTGGTTTTGCCAACTCCACCTTTTTGATTTGCCAGCGAAATTATTTTTCCCATTGGTGTTATTTAGAATGCTTTCAAAGTTAATAATTTAGCTTAAATATCTTTGCGTTTTTATTTTTTGATATATTTTGAAACAATAATAGTCTGGATTTGAGCATATAAAAAAACTTAAAAATTTTACAATTCATCAGGTTTTTTGATGTAAATATTTTGTAAAAATAATTGCTTTTTTTGAATTTCTTTGCCTGTATTATAAAGGATCAACATCAATATTTATTACGCAAGCGTTATTATTCGGTTCTTTTTTAGTTTTCATTACACATTGTATAATAAACTGTTTTAATTCATCAAGTTTTTTATTTCTGTCAATTTTCAACCATATTTCCATGTTGTACCAAAGTTTAATTTTATTTATTAATGGAAATTCAGGTCCAAGTAATATAAAACTGTCGTTTTTCTTCAGCATACTTGCCAAATGTTCCGATGCTTTGGTTAATATGTCAATATTTTTGTGTTTCATCACTATTTTTATAAGCCTGAAAAACGGTGGATAATTAAACAATTTCCGTTCTTCTATTAACATATTGAAAATTTTGACATAGTCCTGTGTTTGTATTGCTTGGATCAACGGATGTTTTGGCTGTGAAGTTTGAATAACAACTTTCCCTCGGTTTTGCCTTCGCCCGGCTCGGCCGCTAACCTGAAGTATAAGTTGAAAAGCCCGTTCATGTGCCCTGAAATCAGGAAAATTTAGCATGTTATCGGCGTTTAATATTCCGACAAGGTTTACGTGCTCAAAATCTAATCCTTTAGTTATCATTTGAGTACCTATCAGGATGTCTGTATTTTTGTGTTCTATGTTGTGAATTATTTTATCTAACGCATTTTTTGTATGTGTGGTATCCAAATCCATGCGGGCAATTCGTGCATTTGGGAAAACAGGTTTCAATTCATCTTCAATTTTTTCGGTGCCAAAACCATATGCCTTAATTTCGGGTAATCCGCAGTTATCGCAGGTACCCGAAAATGTTGAGCTAAACCCGCAATAATGACAAGTTAGCCTGTTTTTGTATTTATGATATGTTAAACTTACATCGCAATTTTTGCATTTTGGTATCCATCCACATGTAAAACACTCTACAAAAGGCGAGTAGCCACGGCGATTTTGGAAAAAAATAACCTGTTCGTTGTTGTTCAGTGCCTTTTCAGTAAGTTCGAAAAGCTCAGGAGTAAGTACCGAGTGCATTTCCTTTCGTTTGTAGGTGCGTTTTACATCGGCAATCAAAATTTTTGGCGGTTCAACTTCTGAATGTCTTTTATTAAGGTTTACCAAACCATATTTTCCTGTAGTGGCATTATAATATGATTCGAACGAAGGTGTTGCCGATCCCAGCAAAACTTTTGCATTGTTTTGTAAAGACATAACTATGGCTATATCGCGGGCATTGTAGCGTGGGGCGGGATCGAATTGTTTAAACGAATTTTCGTGTTCTTCGTCAACTATTATAATACCTAAATTTGAAAAAGGCAAAAAAACAGCCGAACGAGTACCTAAAATTATCTGGTATCCTTTTTTTTGCTCAGTTTGAAACTGCAATACTTTTTCCCAAACTTCAACACGCTCATGGCTATTAAGTTTTGAATGATATACACCTACTTTATTCCCAAAAACATTTTTAAGCCGTCTAATAATTTGTGTAGTCAGTGAAATTTCGGGTACAAGGTACAAAGCCTGTTTGCCTGATTTTAAAATTTCATCAATCAGGTGCATGTAAATCTCGGTTTTGCCACTGGCTGTGATGCCATGAATAAGAGTTACATGCTTCTCGCAAAACGATTTTTTTATTTCGACTAAGGCTTTTTCTTGATAAGGGTTAAGTAAATTTAAATTTATCTGTTCGGGTTCATCTTCTTTGATATGTAAAACATTTTTCTGAAACCGAGTCAAAATATTCTTCTTTACTAACTCTTTCAGTATAGATAAATTAAAATCGTTTTTACTAAACAATTCATTTTGTGCGATAGAATCTTTATGCCCAGGCTTAAAAGCTCTGGTAGCATTGCAAAAATGGATTAAAAACGCTTGTTGTTTTTTTGACCGTCCAAGTTTCTCAATGGTTTCATTTATTATTTCTCCATTTATTATGTCGGGATGGAATTTTACAAATGTTTCGGTTTTGGGTTTATACCGGATGTCAATTTTTTCTTCAATTTGGATGAGCCCTTTTTTAAAAAGCGATTTTAATGTTGAATAAGAAAATTCATTTTTTAGTTTTTTCTGAAGTTCGGCAACTGAAGTAATATTATTGATGTTTTTTATAAAAAACAGTTCTCTTTTAGATAAATTATCAATAGAGTACAGCTCGGTTGGAATTATTTTCGACTGGTGTTCCAATTTTAAACCCGATGGTAAAGCAACTCTGAATATATCACCTAATGTACAGCAGTAATATCGGGCTATCCAGCGCCATAGTTCCATGTTTCTGGGAAGTACAATTGGCGATTCATACAGTATTTGTACAACTTCTTTAACATTAACATATTCAGGCTTTTTTTCGGAAAGTGAAACAACCAGCGCTGTATAGAATTTTTTTGCTCCAAACTGTACGATTACGCATTGCCCTGCCTGAATTTTACATTCAAGAAACGACGGCACTTTATACGTAAACGTGGTGTGCAGCGAAAGTGGCAGTATAACTTCAGCAAAAACCTCTGGCATTAAACACTTGTTGCGTTTAACGCAATGTAACTCAAAAAACGAGATACCTTAATTTAGCGAATAAAAATTTTACCAATTAATTGCAGATTTAAGAGAATTTAATAATACGAGGTATTTATATGTGTCAAATTAATGGTAGTGCCGAGAATATGTTAAAATAGTGTAACATTGATTTCACATGTTAGAAACTGTTTTGAATTTACCTGACAAATGTTTTACCCTCGAAACAGGTAGCGGAAACTCCCGAAAGGCTCCCCGAGGGCTCGAACATGGTAGCGGGAACTTCCGAAAGGTTCCCTGAGGGGTCGGGTAGGGTAGCGGAACTTCCCGAAAGGCTCCCCGAGGGCTCGAACATGGTAGCGGAAACTCCCGAAAGGTTCCCCGAGGGGTCGGGCAGGGTAGCGGGAACTTCCGGAAACTTATTTGACAAATTAGAAACAGTTTCTTATTTGCGAGGGCAAATTTTGTGTGCAAAACATAATAAATATTCATTATGCAGTATTATTTATTATCTGTTTTCCAAACCTCTGATACCGAATTAATAAACGGCTTACAGTGATTGAAAAAATACTTATAGCCTTCGCACAGATAATTTAAGCCCGGCTCTCCGTCCGGCGATTTAATAAATCTGTTTTTTGGGCATTCGCCATTGCACATATTCCTCACTTCGCATTCGATACAGTACTGCGGCAGGGTATTCAATTTTATATCGCCAAATGCTTTTTGTATGGGATGTTTCAAAAAATGAACCAAAGAATGTTCGTTTATATTGCCAAGCGGCCGGTTTTTTTCAACAAAATGATCGCATGAATAAAAATCGCCGTTATGTTCAATAACCGGAACACTTCCGCAGCGTTCCCTGAAAATACACAGCGAATGTTCCTGATTAAACGCTGTGCGTAACGCTTCTTCAAAAATTTGAATTTTAACAGAGCCAATATCAGATTTTAGCCATTCATCAAAAACAGCAGATAAAAAAAGCCCAAACTCCAATGCCGGAACAGATGCTGATTTATTATTTTTTTCGATCAGTGGTAAAAAAGTGATATAATCTACTCCAAGCATTTTGAAGAAATCATAAACAATCAATGGATATTTTACATTATAAGAATTTACAACACACAGAATTTCCGGATTTACGCCATATTCGCGGAGCAACAGGCAGCCATTCAGTGTTTTCTCAAAACTTCCTGCCTTATCTGAAGTATGGCGCATGGCGTTGTGAAAAACTTCCGGGCCGTCAATACTTATTCCGACTGCAAATTTGTTGGCGGCGAAAAACTCACACCATTCTTTTGTTATCAATGTGCCGTTGGTTTGAATGCCATTCAAAAAATTTTTACCCTTTGGCAAATGTTTTTTCTGTAATAACAACACTTTTTCATAAAAATTAATACCTGCCAGCAATGGTTCTCCTCCATGCCATGTAAACAAAACAGTATGTCCGGATGAAGCCTCAAAATGCTGTTTTATACATTTTTCCAGCGTTTCATCACTAATAATTAATGTTGTTCCTTTATCAGAAATATAACCTTTACCCAAATAATAACAGTAACTGCATTTTAAATTGCAGTTTGCTCCAACAGGTTTTATAAATACCTGAAAATCGTCAGTTATTAATGTTGCCATGGTTTAGTTTGGTATTTGTCGAGTATTATAAATACGTTTTCAATCAGTA
Source organism: Bacteroidales bacterium (assembly GCA_031285325.1). GTDB lineage: Bacteria > Bacteroidota > Bacteroidia > Bacteroidales > Prolixibacteraceae > Draconibacterium. The sequence continues at coordinate 26,864 of JAITWJ010000090.1, read as the reverse complement.
AAAATAAAGTTATTTAAACCGGTTAGATAATATTCTTTATCTGTAATAATAATTTATTTTATATTTGGAAGAACGGAATACGCAACATATTTCTATATTTATTGACTTTAAGTGTGTAATTAAGTTGAATTGCTTATAAATTCCTCAAGACAATGATAAAAAATAAACATCCTAAAGGTTTGATACCTCTTTTTTTTACTGAAATGTGGGAACGATTCGGGTATTACCTCATGCTGGGTATATTCACATTATACATGATTGCTCCCGAATCCGACAAATTTGCCGGACTTGGTATGACAAATATGGAAGCTGCCGATATTTACGGAACGTACCTCGCTTTAGTATATCTTACTCCATTTTTTGGAGGTTTGCTTGCCGACCGTTATTTGGGTTACCGTTTATCTATATACATTGGAGGGGCTCTTATGGCTGCAGGATATATCGGATTGGCCATACCCGGAGGTGGAATTTTCTTTTACATGTCGCTGTTGCTTATTATAATCGGGAACGGCATGTTCAAACCCAACATATCGGTATTACTGGGCAGGCTGTATGAAAAACCGGAATACGAACATCTTAAAGATTCCGGATACAATATATTTTACATGGGAATTAACATAGGGGCCTTTGTATGTAACTTCGTGGCTGCCTGGCTTCGTTTAACTTACGGGTGGGGATGGGCGTTTGTTGCTGCAGGTATCGGTATGTTTACCGGCTTGGTGTTTTTTGCCATAGGTAACTGGAGGGTTCCGGAGATAAGAGAGGCTGATAAAATATCGCCGCCAACTAAAAATGATGTTTCGCTGTTAAAAATAATGAACATTCTGTTCTTTCCGGCATTTGCAATGGCTGCGGCGGGATGGCTTATTCCGGGTGATATTTTCGGTTCCGATTCAAACGATGCTTTCCTGTTTTTCTGTTTACCGGTACTGTATTTCTTTTTCAATACATGGAGAAAAGCTTCTGCCGAAGAAAAGGAACCGATTGCCGCTCTTCTGTCGATATTTGCCGCAGTGATTATTTTCTGGGCGGTTTTTCACCAGAATGGATCGGCGCTTACTTATTGGGCAAGAAACAATACCGACAGAGAATTAAGCCCGGCTATGGAAAAGGTTATTTCTAACATTGCCGGTATAGAAGAAGTTTCAACCATTAACAGAGAAACGCAATTAACCGGACTGCATGGAGAAGACCGTGGGACTACAAGCAGTCCGAGCTATTATTTCGATAATTATAATAAGGAATTTCCCAAAGGGAATATTGCCGGCAAGCCTGCCGACCTGAACGATGCGGAATGGGATGCTGTAAAAGACGGCGATTTGTCGGGTTACGGGAAACTGTACTTGTGGCCTACCGAACTCCAGGCTTCTATAAATCCGTTTTTTGTAGTTATACTCACCCCGCTGGTTGTAGCCTGTTTTAGCTTATTGCGCCGCAGGGGCAAAGAACCGGCCACCCCCGGCAAAATAGCGCTTGGAATGCTGGTATCCGTTTTGTCGTGGTTAGTTATGGTAGCAGCCGCAATATTTTGTGATAACGGATCTGAAAAAGCCTCTGTGGGCTGGTTGTTTGGTGTTTACGGAGTGCTAACCGTTGGAGAACTTTGCCTAAGCCCTATGGGGCTCTCGCTGGTGTCGAAACTTGCACCAAAACGCATTGCGGCTCTTATGATGGGGGGATGGTTCCTGTCAACTTCAATTGGTAATAAACTGTCGGGGGTTTTGTCGGGAATGTGGGACATGTTCGAGAACAAGTCTAATTTTTTCCTTACAAACGCAGTATTAACAGCCGGTGCATTCCTCATAATAGCCTTGATATTGCCATGGCTAAAGGATGTTTATAACAGGTATGTGAACGCCGGTATCAAAAAAGAATGATTTCCGTTAAGGAATACATTAATTTTGTGTATAATAATGCATATCCAATGAATAATATACGATAATCAATATAGAATATACATAATTTCATCAAGAATATTCATAAATATATATAGAATATACAGTATTCCATGAAGAATATGCAATAATCAATATATAATATACGTAATTCCATTAAGAATATTCATAAATCCATATAGAATATACAGTATTCTGTCAAGAATATGCATTATTCAATATAGAATATACGCTATTCCGTATGAATAATAATATTATTCATATCAGATTTTCAATTTAACAGGTTTTATCTTTGGATAGTGTTCAGCAATAAATTGTTTTTTTTGCTGAAAGCAATGTGTTGTTGAGCAGGGCTACCCTCGTCATGGGGCCAACGCCTCCCGGAACCGGCGAAATATATGAACATTTATGGGCAACTTCGCTAAACAAAACATCTCCTTTCAGTTTAAATCCCGATTTCGTTTCTGCTGACGGTACGCGGGTAGTGCCAACGTCTATAAGTACTGCGCCTTCTTTAACCATGTTCCCCTTTACAAATTCGGGAACTCCTATTGCGGCAATTAAAATATCTGCATTACGGCAAATTTCTTCCATGTTTTTTGTTTGGCTGTGAACAACTGTTACCGTAGCGTTAATTGATTTTTGCGACATCAGAACGCTCATAGGGCGGCCTACAATATTGCTGCGGCCTAAAATTACGCAGTTTTTGCCGCTGGTTTCAATGTTGTAGCGTTTTATCAGTTCTACAATGCCGAAAGGAGTGGCTGATATAAATGATGGCAGTCCGATAACCATTCGTCCTACATTTACCGGATGAAATCCATCTACGTCTTTTTTAGGATCAATGGTTTCTATTACTTTTTGTTCGGATATATGTTTGGGTAACGGAAGCTGTACAATAAATCCGTCAATATCATCGTTATTATTTAATTCTTGAATTTTTGCGAGCAATTCTTCTTCCGCAACATTGTCTTCGTACCTTACAAGAGAAGATGTGAAACCAACTTCTTCGCAGTCTTTAATTTTATAGTCAACATAAGTTTCGCTGCCGCCGTCGTGCCCAACCAGAATGGCGGCTAAATGCGGGCGTTTCCCTCCGTTTTCTATAATATTTTTTACTTCAACTGCTATTTCCCGTTTAATTTCAGCTGCTATTTTTTTACCGTCAATCAGTATCATTTATGTAGTTTTTTGGGTTTTCAATTTTCTTTTTCTGTGTTAATCGGAATAGCTTAATAACTTCTGCCTTTTTGCATAATACTGCTCATGGCGCGTTGCATATTTTTACCGCTCGAAGCCATTTTCATCATTTTGCGGGTTTCACCAAACTGTTTCAACAGCCGGTTTATTTCCTGAACATCGGTTCCCGAACCATTAGCAATTCTTTTTCTGCGGCTTCCGTTAATAACAGAAGGATTTTCGCGTTCCTCGTTTGTCATCGAATAAATTATGGCTTCAATATATTTAAAAGAATCGTCGTCAAAATCCATATCTTTAAGCGCTTTACCCATTCCCGGTATCAATGAGGCCACATCTTTCAGGTTCCCCATTTTTTTAATCTGATTTATTTGTTTCAGGAAATCATTAAAATTGAATGTATTTTTTGCCAGTTTTCTTTGAAGTATTTTAGCTTCTTCGGCATCGAACTGTTCCTGTGCTTTTTCAACCAGCGAAACAATGTCTCCCATACCAAGAATACGGTCGGCCATACGGTCGGGGTGGAAAACATCTATTGCTTCCATTTTTTCGCCTGTACCTATAAATTTTATCGGTTTTTCAACCACCGCACGTATGGAAAGCGCCGCTCCGCCACGCGTATCGCCATCAAGTTTTGTAAGAACAACACCGTTTATGTCGAGCCTGTCGTTAAATTCCCTGGCAGTATTTACGGCATCTTGTCCTGTCATGGAATCTACCACGAAAAGGATTTCTTGCGGAACAACTGCTTTTTTTATAGCAACAATTTCATCCATCATCTGCTCGTCAATTGCCAAACGGCCTGCGGTATCTATTATTACTACATCGTAACCTTTGTTTTTCGCTTCTTTAACGGCATTCTGGGCAATTTGTACAGGATTCATATTGCCTTCTTCGGTGTAAACAGGAGCATTAATCTGGCCTGCTAATATTTTTAACTGCTCGATAGCAGCCGGCCTGTAAACGTCGCCGGCAACTAACAGTGGATGACGGCCTTTTTTACTTTTCAGCATATTTGCCAATTTACCCGAAAATGTGGTTTTACCCGACCCCTGTAAACCTGATATCAAAATTATTGTTGGTTTACCTGTAAGATTAATGTCGGTAAATTTCCCTCCCATTAATGCTGCAAGCTCATCCTTAACTATTTTTACCATCAATTGTCCTGGTTTAACAGCGGTTAAAACTGCTTGCCCAAGTGCTTTTTCTTTTACATCGTCGGTAAATTTTTTGGCAATTTTAAAATTAACATCAGCATCAAGAAGTGCACGACGAATATCTTTTAACGTTTCTGCAACATTTATCTCAGTTATTTTACCTTCGCCTTTTAACAGTTTAAAAGACCTTTCCAACTTATCGCTTAAATTATCAAACATGCGTATTTATTTTTTTCAAAATGAATTACAAAAATAGAGAAAAAGTTTTAACCCGGAAGTTTGAAGTAAAGTTCAAGAAAAATCATTTAACTTTGCCGTGAAATTTGTGTAGTTTTTATTTTGTCGGTTATTGTGTGAGCAAGCGAAAGTTATTTCCGGTAGTTTCACTTTAGAAAATTGGATATTTAGTTTTATGTATTTTTGTTGAATATAATATTTAAATAAAAAAAATGAAAAAACTTAACTTTTTTGTAGCAATGTTGTTAAACTGCTCAATTATTATTGCTGGCTGTTCTGGTTCTAAGTGGGCTTCAACCAGCGATAAAACCAAAGGCGGTGTAATAGGCGGTGCAGGTGGAGTGTTGATTGGGGCAGGAATTGGTGCTTTGATAGGCAAAGAAAAAGGTGCTGTTGTTGGCGCTGCTGTTGGTGGAGTTGTTGGCGCTGGAGCCGGCGTTCTTATTGGCAATCGAATGGACAAACATAAAGCCGAATTGGAACAAATTGAAGGCGCTCAGGTTGAAACCGTAACCGACGCAAACAACTTAAAGGCCATTAAAGTTACTTTCGACAGTGGGATTTTATTCGATACAGGAAGAAGTAACCTGAATACTGTTTCGCGGGAGTCGTTGATGAAATTTGCCAATTCACTGAAAACAAATTCTGAAACCGATGTTACTATTTACGGGCACACCGACAATACCGGTTCGCGCGATGTTAATGTGAAACTTTCGAACGAAAGAGCAGAATCAGTTGCAAAATTTTTGGTTGACAATGAAATCAGCAGACTTCGTTTAACTACTGAAGGAAAAGCTTATGACGAACCCGTTGCCGACAATTCAACCGTCGAAGGCCGTGCTCTTAACCGCCGAGTTGAAGTATTTATTACTGCCAACGAAAATATGATACAGCAAGCTGAAGCAGGTACTCTAAAATAGAATAACAAGGAAAAAGCTAAATTCAACAATTTAGCTTTTTCCCTGAAAATAGGACAATTATTTATAACCTGCTTTTTAAAATTGCACCTGTTTCAATATAGTCAATATCAGTATTTTCTCCCATTTTAGTGCCACGCTCTTTGAAACGGTTCATTATTCGTTCAATAATATGTTCTGAAACATCATAATCGGACAATTTGGTACGTATGCCCAATGATTCAAAAAAATCTATTGTTTTTTGAATCGTCAGGTCTATTATTTCGTTATCTGTACCCTTATTAATTCCCCAGATACGTTTACCATACTGAATTATTTTGTCTTTTTTGTTATCTCTTTTCATATTCATAACTCCCGGAAAAACTACCGCCAATGTTCTTGCATGGTCGATTCCGCAAAAAGCGGTGAGTTCGTGGCCAATATCGTGTGTCGTCCAATCTTGCGGGACTCCAACTGCAATTAACCCATTAAGAGCCATTGTAGCACTCCACATAAGATTTGCAGCAGCCTCATAATCACTGCGGTTTGCCAAAACTTTTGGGCCTTCTTCAATAAGGGTAATTAAAATACTCTCAGCAAACCGATCCTGAATAGGCGAATTTACAGGAAAAGTGAGATATTGTTCCATTACGTGTGCAAAAGCATCCGCAATACCATTGGCTACTTGTCTGTCGGGTAGCGTGAAAACACACTCCGGATCGAGAATTGAAAACTGGGGCATTACTTTAGGAGAACCAAAGGCAAGTTTTTCTTGTGTCGCATTTTTGGTTATAACAGCATTCCCGTTCATTTCCGAACCTGTTGCCGGCAAGGTAAGAATAGCGCCAATTGGTAAAGCATCTGTAATTCTGTCTTTTTCTGACAGAATTTTCCAAGGATCACCATTTTTGTACAAAGTACCTGCTGCAATCAACTTAGTTGCATCTAAAACCGAACCTCCGCCAACAGAAAGCAGAAAATCAATTTTTTCCTTTTTAGCCACTTCAACAGCTTTCATACAAGTTTCATAATGCGGATTTGGCTCAATTCCTCCAAATTCGAATAATTCGAAATTTTTTAATGCATTTTTAACTTGGTTGTAAACACCTGTTTTTTTAATACTACCACCACCATAAGTCATTAATATTTTCGCTTTTGCCGGAATTTCGTTTGCTACATTCGAAATTGTGCCTTTCCCGAAAATAATTTTAGTCGGGTTTTTATATTTAAAATTATACATACCTTAAAATTTTTATTTTTGAATACTTAATAATTTAAAAAAATATTTGAGTGTTAAAGGTATTTAAAATGTCGAAAAAATCAAAAGGTTTTATAAATAAACCTGATTTTAGAACTTTGATTCCTGGATATTCTGATTCTGAATTAATCAATATCCTTAAAATGAGAAGTTACTATCAGCCGGAAGCAGTTAATATTGCAGTTGAAGAAGCAATAAAACGCGGAATTATTAATTCGGAACAAGATATTTTTGCTGAAGAATTCAGAGTAAAACAGTTAAAGAATACGTTTTTTCCTGTTATAGAAAATGAAATTCAGCGAAAAAAAATTAGTAAAAGTATTATTCGCGTGTTAATAATTTCCGGTGTCATTCTCGGAATGACGGGATTAATTCAATTTTTCGACAATAACTTGGCCGAAAGTATGTTATTGTTTGCAGTAAGTATAACCTGGCTTGTATTATCGGTTATGCTGTTTCGCAAGGTTAAGTATTCAATTATAAGAACACTTTTAGTTTTTGTTTTAATATCAATAATTTATACCACAAAAATTTTAATCGCAAAAGACTTGTTAAGTGTTATAGATTTTTTTATTCCGATTGTTTTTTATTTTCTCGTTATTTATGGGTTGATTTTTCTGAAAAAAATAAATTAGTTCGAAACTTGGATTAATCCCACTATTGTTCGATGTATTTATTATCGTTGTGCAGAATGTAATAGTATTCAGATAATATTTTCTTCGCTTAAATTTTCTTTTCGATTCTCGGTATATTTATCATCGCCATTTTCGGGAGCTACTAAGCCTTTTTCTTTGTGCCAAGGGCGTTTCCCAAATATATTTTCTAAATCTTCGCTAAAAATAACCTCTCTTTCCAGTAGAAGATTAGCCAGTTTCTCATGGCCATCTTTGTTCTCTTCCAGAATTTTTATTGCTCTGTTGTATTGTGTGTCGATAATTATTTTAACTTCTTCGTCAATAAGTTCTGCTGTTTTTTCACTGTAAGGTTTTGTGAAAGAATAATCTGATTGGCCTGAAGAGTCATAATAACTTACATTTCCAACTTTATCGCTCATCCCGAAAATACTCACCATTGCATAAGCCTGTTTGGTAATTCTTTCAAGGTCATTTTGCGCACCCGACGAAACACGTTTGAAAATTAGTTGTTCGGCAGCACGGCCTCCCAATGCAGAACACATTTCATCGAGAAGTTGTTCTTTAGTAGTAATCGAACGTTCTTCGGGAAGGTACCATGCAGCCCCAAGTGCTTTCCCACGCGGAACAATGGTAACTTTAACTAAAGGATGTGCGTGTTCGAGTAACCAACTTATGGTTGCATGACCTGCTTCATGGTATGCAATAGTTTCTTTTTCGTTTATTGATATTATTTTATTTTTCTTTTCAAGTCCGCCAACAATACGGTCAACGGCATCAAGAAAATCCTGTTTTGTAACAGCTTCTCTATTGCGACGGGCAGCAATCAACGCAGCTTCATTACATACATTAGCAATATCGGCACCCGAAAAACCAGGTGTTTGTTTCGATAGGAAATCAACTTTTACTTCTTCGCTTAGTTTAAGCGGACGTAAATGCACGTTAAAAATTTCAGATCGTTCGTTTAAATCTGGAAGTTCAACATTAATCTGGCGGTCAAAACGTCCGGCACGCATTAACGCGCGGTCGAGTATATCAGCACGATTGGTAGCGGCAAGTATTATTACTCCGCTGTTTGTGTCGAAACCATCCATTTCGGTAAGAAGCTGGTTCAGTGTGTTTTCACGTTCATCATTCGAGCCAAAATTTGGGTTTCGTCCGCGTGCACGGCCAATGGCATCAATTTCATCGATAAAAACAATACACGGGGCTTTTTCTTTGGCTTGTTTGAAAAGATCGCGAACGCGTGAAGCGCCAACTCCTACAAACATTTCAACAAAATCAGATCCGGACATGGAAAAAAATGGAACGTTTGCTTCACCTGCCACTGCTTTGGCAAGTAGAGTTTTTCCTGTTCCGGGAGGACCAACAAGCAGTGCTCCTTTCGGTATTTTCCCACCAAGTTTTGTGTATTTTGCAGGACTTTTCAAAAATTCTACAATTTCTTCGACTTCTTGTTTGGCTTCCGTTAACCCGGCTACTTCTTTGAAAGTAGTCGAAACCATTTGGTCTTTGTCGAATATTCTTGCTTGCGATTTTCCGACATTAAAAATTCCACCTGCGCCTCCTGCACCACGATTCATTCTTCTGAAAATCCAAAACCAAAGCAGAAAAAACAATATAAAGGGACCAATAATGTATAGCATTTCGCCTAACCAGTTTCTTTCTTCCTTGTATTCCGGTAAAATTTCATCCGGTATGTTTTCCTGTGCTTCGCTAAGGTTACGTTCAAAGGTTTCTATGGAACCAATATTAAATGTAAAATGCGGACCTGTTTCAGCGGGTTTTAGAAAATTACCGTTGAACATTGATTCGTACTTGTCCAGCTTGTCTTTTTTGATGTATATATCAGCTTTTTTTTCGTTAATTACAACAATTCTATCAATATCTCTGTTAGCGAGCATTGTTGATCTTACCTCACTCCAGTTAGTTTCAACAGGACCATGTGATTTGCTGAAATAAAACTGAATAAGTATGAATACAATGGCAACTATTCCGTAAATCCAGTAAGCATTTAATTTTGGTGTTCTTTTGTTTTTTTTGTTCGGATTAACCGGATCGAATGGCGTATTTTGCTCATTCTTATTGTTGTTTTCAGTCATATCTGTTTTAATTATCTTCTTCAATTTTTGTTATTTTGGCATCGGCCCAAAGGTCTTCTAAATTATAAAAATATCTTGCATCTTTCTGAAAAACATGAACCATAATGTTGCCATAATCCAGCAGAATCCAAATCGCATTGCGGTACCCATCTCTATGCCATACTTTTTCTCCTGTTATTTCTTCAGTGGTTTCTTCAACCGAGTGAGCTATTGCATCAACCTGTGTATTGGAGTTCCCGTGACATACTATAAAATATCCACATTCGGTATGATTTACTGTATTTAAATCTATTATGGCTATTCCCTGGCCTTTTATCCTTTTTATCCCTTCAAGAATTGCCTCAATTGTTTTTTTTGTTTCTTTTTCTGCTATGTTCATAAATTAAATAGTTTCCCAAAATTTTATATTTACTGCATTTATACCAGTGTTGCTTTGAATTACCAATTTCACAATAATTAATAATATACGGTAAGTATTATATAACATCGACATTATAAAAGACAAATTTTTGGGCGTATAACGTTTTTAATGTTTCATTTCTTATTATTGTAGTATGTTCTCATATCACAATAATATACAACCGCCCAAGGTATGGAATAGTTTGAACTTTATCATTGAAATATGACAGTAATAAGCAAAAATACTATTATTCTTAACGAGGTATGCTCTGCCAATAATTATGCCAACAATTTAATTGTGTCGAAACAGGCAGTTGAGGGAACTGTCGTTTTGGCATATTATCAAACAAAAGGGAAGGGGCAGCACGGTAGCAGTTGGGAAAGTGAGTCGGGGAAAAATGTGTTAATGAGTATTATTTTATTTCCGGGTTTTCTGGCAGTAGAAAACCAGTTTATGATTTCGAAAATTGCAAGCCTGGCTTTGGCCGATTTTCTTCGAAATGAAACTGATAACGTTTCTATAAAGTGGCCAAACGATTTATATATTGGAAACAAAAAAATAGCCGGTATTTTGATAGAAAACAATGTAAAAGGACATACTATGCATTCTTCGGTACTGGGAATAGGTTTAAATGTGAACCAGAAACAATTTATTTCAAACGCGCCAAACCCTGTTTCGCTTACAAATATTACAGGAAAATATTATGACATTGAAATACTTGCAGCTAAAATTTACGATTTGGTTTTTAGGTATTATTCAATGTTGAAAGAAGAGAAAACAGATCAGATTAATTTGCAATATTTCGATAAGTTATTCAGGAAAAATACCTGGGCAAAATTCAGAAAAGAAGGGCTTGAATTTGAAGCGCGAATAATAGGTATTGGCAAATTTGGACAACTGCAACTCGAAAACAGAGACAACACAGTTTCGGAATACATGTTTAAAGAAATCGAATATGTAATCTGAATTGTTGTTGTCAGGTATATATCCCGCTACTTGTAAGGAAGTTTTGATATAGTTTCAGCCAGTTGGTTAACTCCCTGCTCCAGTTTACTGCCTATTATCATTTTAATCATCACATTCAGTTCGGCATGAAGAGTAAGTCTGATTTTTGTAGTAAACGAATCTACAGGCAGTAGTTGTATCCAGAACGTAAAATTAAGCGGCCCACTTCCCGAACTTTCTCCTTTTATTGTTTTAAAAGGTTCGCGGTTAACAATTCTTATCTCAGCAATACCAAATCCTGTAATATTTAATTTGCAAGAGTCGCGGTCTGATTGGAAATCAGTGATTTTTATCTGTGGCACATGCTGGGCTATTTTTTCAATTAAGCCTGTGTTAAAATAAGTGGAAAGATTTTCAAAATTTGAAAGATAATTAAAAACTAACTGCTCGTTGTGTGGTATTGTCTTTACCTGACTTACATATTTATTTAGGCTCATATTTCAAAAATTAATGGTAAAAAATATATGGATTTTGGATATTAATTACACGAATAAGTACTGTAATAAATTATTTCTGAGAAAGTATATTCAATATTAAGCAGTTTTCCGACACTGTGCTGATTTATTCATGTAATTGCCGACGGCAACTCAAAACAATCTGAATTATTTATGTTATCTTCCCCAGTTTTCAGGGTCTATTCTCCATTTCATAAGCGAATCGACCTGTTTCTGCGAAATTTTACCCATTTCAAGTGCTAATTCAATTAAAACCTGATAATGGCTCAATGTTGTAAGTTCGATTTTGGCTTTTGTGAAGTTTTCTTTAGCTTTCTGAAAATTATAACTGAAAATTGCTGCCATTCCAATTACTTCACCACCAAAAGTATTAACGGCTTCAACGGCTTTCAGGCTGCTTATGCCGGTAGAAACGAGATCTTCAATAATAATTACTTTTTGCCCGGGTTTTAAATCGCCTTCAATCATATTTTCGAGACCGTGCCCTTTTGGTGACGAACGAACGTAAACAAACGGAAGTTCTAATTTATCGGCAACCAGAACACCGTGAGCAATAGCTCCTGTGGCAACACCGGCAACAACGCCTGCTTCGGGATATTTTTTGCTTACTAATTCAACAAACTTGTTGCATATAAACTTTCTTGTTTCCGGATACGACAGTATTTTACGGTTGTCGCAGTAAATGGGCGACTTCCATCCTGATGCCCAAGTAAAAGGTGTGTCGGGTTGAATTTTTATTATTCCTATTTCAAGTAATTTTTTAGCGACTTCTGTTTGAATTGTTTCTAATTCCATAACTTTACCAAACTTATAATTAAAGGTAAATGTATAAAGTTTTTTTCAACGAAAAGTTGATAGTTATAACCCATCTGCATAATATAACATTATTTAAAACACGTCCGGTTTTTGTTGAAGGTTTTTTGAGGAATGATCTTGAAAAGTTGTTTGAACGTTTTTTCGGGGGCAGCTCGTGCGAGATTGTTCTTGTGCATACTGATCCGCAGTCGTTTTTCCTTTTTTTTCAATCGTTGTTTGTGTTTGTTAAGGCAGCGGGCGGTGTTGTTTTGCGTAATGGCAAACTGCTTTTTATTTTCAAGAATGAGAAATGGGATTTGCCAAAAGGGAAGGCCGATGCCGGCGAAACTATTGAAAACACGGCTATACGTGAGGTAGAGGAAGAATGCGGGATAAATGATTTGGCTATTGTGAAAAATATTTTTTCGACATATCATATTTATAAATCGCCATACACGGAATTGTTAGGAGAATATATTTTCAAGGAAACCGTATGGTTCGAAATGAAATATTCAGGGAGCGGATTAGGGGTTCCACAGTCGGATGAGGGAATTACGGAAGTACGCTGGCTGGACAGAGATGAGTTGCATTTGGTAGAGGAGAACACTCACGAAAATATAAAACAGATAATATCGCTTTACCGCGCCTGAACACATGTACTGAGTTTTAATTCATGTTTTCAATTTTAAATTCATCCATATTAAGTCCTTTGGGCAGGAACATGCTTGCGTCGCCTCCGTTGAGTACAATATCTCGAACAATAGAGGCATTTACCGGAGTGTGCTCGGGCAGGGTGAGCAAAAAAACGGTTTCAATGTCGGGATACATCTTTTTGTTGACTTGAGCTATGGCACGTTCATACTCGAAGTCGGACGAAGTACGTAAACCTCTCAGAATATATTTTGCTCCTTTGGCTTTGCAGAAGTCGATAGTGAGGCCTTCGTAAACTTCAATGCTGACTTTGTTTTCGTTTTCAAAAACCTGACTAATCCATTTTTGCCGTTTCTCGACTGTAAAGAACGACTTTTTGTTGGCGTTAGATCCAATCATAATAATAATACTGTCGAATATTGGCAGGGCGCGTTTCACGATAGATTCGTGCCCAACTGTAAAAGGATCGAACGACCCGGGAAAAATTGCAACTCTTTTCATGTCGAAACTTTTGTTCAAAAGTAATTCTTTAATTATGCATTCAAAAAAACAAAGGTAATTTTATATTGACAGTTAATATGGATAATTGACAGTTGACAATTGGCTTCGCAAGCTCGCAATTACGCAAACGGGTGCAAAACTACTTTCTCAGAGTTGAGAAACTACCACGAAACAGTTCAGTGGCTCAAAAAAAAATATCCGATAAATTCAAAACAGTTTCTAAAATTACAATATACCTTTGCTTCGTAATTCACAAAAGATAAATATAGTATTGAAAACAAAAATAATATCAATAAAAGAACTCGAAAAATTCGGCGCTGTTGACACACTGAACAATCAAGCGCTTTCACTTGTAGAACAGCAAAAAAATATTTGGGAAACTGCGGCCCGGAATTATGAAGCATTAAACCAGCTTAAAACCAAAACATTCTATTTTAACCATCTCGAAATAATTGCTCAATTTAATCCTGAACGAATACGCTCGTCGGCAGCTAAAACCGATGCAAAAAGTATTGCCGGCCGCCCATGTTTTTTATGTGTAAAAAATCTTCATCCCGATCAAAAAGGAATTTTGTTTCAAAATAAATATCTTGTTCTTGCCAATCCGTACCCCATTTTTCAAAAACATTTAACAATATCGGGTATTGAACACGCTCCTCAGGAAATACTTCCAAACCTTGTCGATTTGCTCGACTTAAGTCAAAATCTGCCCGGATTCACCGTTTTCTACAATGGTCCGCAATGTGGCGCTTCTGCTCCAGATCATATTCATTTCCAGGCAGGAAACACAGGATTATTGCCTATCGACAATGAGTTTGAAAATATTATTGATAATTCTTCCGGAATTTTTTGTAAAAACAATTGTAAAATTATCACATCAAATAATTATCTTCGAAAGGTTGTTATTCTGCTCTCTTCAGACAAATATCAACTTATTGAAAATTTTAAATATATTTATTATAGCCTGAGCAACCAGACAAACAGTGAACCCAAAATGAATATTATTTGTAATTTCATTAACAATGAATGGAAAATTATAATTTTCCCAAGAGAAAAACAGCATCCATCGCACTTTTTCAAAACCGGAGAAGAACAAATTATTATAGGGCCGGCAGCGGTTGAACTTGGAGGTATTTTGATTTTACCCCGCGAAGATGATTTCAATAAAATTACAAAAACAGAAATTGTTGAAATATATAATGAAGTAACTGTCGGCTCTGAAAAATATAATAACCTTGTACAGTCAATAAAAAACATTACTGTAAACTAATACAATGAAAACACAACCCAAAATAGAAGTAGGAATACTTGCATGCGAAGAGCTTCAATTTATTCTTGCCGGATCGTTTGAATACAACAATACACCTTTCTACGGCGGCGAGTTCCGTGCAATATTGCAAAACAATCAAATTGTAATTAAAAATAAAGTAGGGTCTGAGAAAAAAGCAGGTTCAATACATATTTCACCTATTGGCAACAATTCGTTTTTTGAACTTAAAAATGTAACCATTGGCGTTAATTTCCATTGGGAACAACAAGAAAACCAACGATTCAGAGGAAGTTTAAAACTGGTTCCCGAAAACGGTAAAGTAAGGGCAATAAACCTTATCGACCTGGAAGAATACCTGAAAAGCGTAATTTCTTCGGAAATGAGCGAAACCAGTTCGTTGAGCTTACTTAAAGCCCATGCCGTAATTTCGCGGAGTTGGCTGCTGGCGCAAATCGAAAAAACAAAATCGTTACAAACCGATGGTAACATATATCAAAATTGCTGCGAAACTGAAGAGCAAATTATCCGTTGGTACAATCGCGAAGACCATAATAATTTCGATGTGTGCGCCGACGACCATTGCCAGCGTTACCAGGGAGTTGCCAAAATGCAAACAGGTAAAACAACACAAGCTGTTGAAGAAACTTTTGGCGAAGTACTAATGTTTGATGAAAAAATATGCGATGCCCGTTATTCGAAATGTTGTGGTGGAATTACTGAGAGTTTTGAAAATGTATGGGAACCTGTAAAACATGATTATCTTACAAAAGTAATCGACAATAACGACATTAGCACAAATTCAAACTTCGATTTAAGAAATGAAGCCAATGCCGAAAATTGGATACGAAACTCACCTCCGGCATTTTGTAATACTGCCGATAAAAACATTCTGGAACAGGTACTTCCAAAATTCGATCAAACTACTACCGATTTTTTCCGCTGGAAAATTGAATATTCACAAAACGAAATTGCAGGATTATTGAAAACCCGTTCGGGTATTGATTTTGGTGAAATAATAAATATGGAACCTGTTGAACGTGGTGTTTCGGGGCGATTAAGCAAACTGAAAATTACAGGAACAAAAAAAACGCTCGTTATTGGGAAAGAACTCGAAATTAGGAAATGGCTTTCAAAATCGCATTTGTATAGCTCTGCTTTTGTTATTGATTATTTGGAAATTGAAAATGGAATACCGCAAAAGTTTGTGTTTACAGGCGCAGGCTGGGGGCACGGAGTTGGCCTTTGCCAAATGGGGGCAGCGGTTATGAGCGAAAAAGGGTATTTTTACATAGAAATCCTGAACCATTATTTTAAAGGCGCCGAATTGAAAAAATATTACTAATTGCCGTTATAATTTTTAATTTGGCGCTAAAAGTAAAAAAGGGTAATACGGCAGATTACGTAAAATACCAAAAATACCAATTACAAAAAAAATTACCCACGGCATGTTTTTCATGTAAAAAATATTGGGAAGTTTCAATCCGAAAAAACGATTAATAAAAGAATATGTATAACTATAAATAATTAAAGCCACAGCGGGAATTAATAAAAAATTATTTCCTGCAACACCGGTAAAATTTAAATGCAAAAGACTATGGATTGCCCTTTGAGAGCCACACCCAGGGCAATAATATCCGGTTAAAATATTAAACGGGCAACGTGGGAAAATTACATACTCACTCGGGTCCAACACAAAAAACAGAACTGCCAGCGTAACAGTTACAGTCAGCAGTCCTGTTCTTAAAAGTATTTTCATAAATTGTTAAACATCAAAAGAATCAAGTCCTATATCTGCAAATCCAATACCAATAATAAATACAATTATTAGATATGCAATTGCAAATAATAAACCTGCCCCAAAAGAAACCCACGCCCATGTTTTGGCATTTTTACTGGAAATTTGTGCACCGGTAAAATCGCCGGCAGCCCATTTTGAATTTACCTGTGCTGCGAATACAATAGAAACAATTCCAAATGGTAAACAACATAAAACAGTTGCTATAATTGCCCATACCAAATAATTTGGAGGAGGTATTTGTGGTTGTTGCTGATCGTTCATTTTTATTGAATTAGTGATTTTATATTAAATAATCAATTTTACTTTGTTCTTTTATTTTTCTTGAAAAATTCATTTACTGCATTTTCAATACGGGCTCCGACATTAGTAACATCAGATTTTTGGAATATGTTGCCGGTAATATTTTCGTAAAGTTCGATATAGCGGTCGGAAACCGAGTCCACAAATTCTTCAGACATTTCCGGAACTGTTTGCCCTTCTTTCCCCTGGAATCCATTTTCAATAAGCCACTGACGCACAAATTCTTTTGAAAGTTGTTTCTGTGGTTCATTTTTAGCAAGCCTTTCTTCATATCCATCGACATAAAAGTAGCGCGAAGAATCGGGTGTATGTATTTCGTCGATTAGATAGATACGGCCGTCTTTTTTTCCGAATTCATACTTTGTATCAACTAAAATCAATCCCATTTTAGCAGCAATTTCGGTACCGCGCTGAAAAAGTTGGCGAGTATATTTTTCAATCATTTTGTATTCGGGCCTGTAAACAAGCCCACTGTTCATAATTTCATCACGCGAGATATCTTCATCGTGTCCTTCGGCAGCTTTTGTTGTAGGTGTAACAATAGGTTCCGGAAATTTCTGGTTTTCTTTCATCCCTTCGGGCATAGGTACGCCACACAGAGTTCTTTTTCCTGAACTGTATTCGCGCCAGGCGTGACCGGTAAGGTAACCGCGGATAACCATTTCAACCTTAAACGGCTCGCACATGTGTCCTATCATAACATTAGGATCGGGCGAAGCAATCTTCCAATTAGGCACTATGTTGGCAGTGTCGTCAAGGAATTTATCGGCAATTTGGTTCAAAACCTGACCTTTATATGGAATTCCTTTAGGAAGTACAACATCGAATGCCGAAATGCGGTCGGAAACTACCATTACCAGCAAATCGTTGTTAATGTTATATACATCTCGAACTTTTCCGTGATAAACATCGATTTGCCCCGGAAAGCTAAAATTTGTCTTTACTAATGTGTTACTCATAATATTATGTTTGTTTTTGTTTGGTTACTGATATATTATTGATATTTGCCTGCAAAATATGTTTTTATCGGTTCTTCTTAAGTTAACAGTAATGTAATTCATACGTTTATTTCTCTTATTCATTTTTTTGAATAGCCCTTCCGGCTATTTTTGCCTCTGTATGTTTCTCGTAGGCTTCAACAATATCGCGAACCAAAGGGTGCCGCACAATATCTTTTTTGTTGAACTGTACGATAGAGATAGATTTTATCTTTTTCAGTATTTTCAGTGCATGTAGAAGCCCCGACTGGCTTTTTTGCGGTAGGTCTATTTGTGTTACATCGCCGGTAACAATAAATTTGGTGTTGTGTCCCATACGAGTAAGGAACATTTTTAACTGGTTTATTGTGGTATTTTGTGCTTCATCAAGTATAACATAGGCGTTGCTCAATGTTCTTCCACGCATAAAAGCCAATGGTGCAATCTGTATTACACCGTCTTTCATAAACTCTTCTAACTTTTTTGGGTGAATCATATCCTGTAGCGCGTCGTATAGAGGCTGCAAATAAGGGTCGATCTTTTCTTTCAGGTCACCCGGTAAAAACCCAAGATTCTCACCTGCTTCTACTGCCGGACGGCTTAGTATTATTTTCTTTATTTCCTTGTTTTTCAGTGCCCTCACTGCTAATGCAATGGCCGTATATGTTTTTCCTGTTCCGGCGGGGCCTATCGCAAAAATAAGGTCATTCTCAAAACTTTCGTCCACCAGACAGCGCTGGTTTGGTGTGCGGGCACGCACCGGTTTACCCGAATTACCGAAAACAATTATGTCGGATTCGCCGGTTACTACATCGTCTTCTAACGATGAAACTCCCGATTCTATTATTTCAAATATGGTTTCTTCAGTTAGAATATTAAACTGAACAAAATGGCCGAGCATAATAATAATTTTTTTTTCGAACAACTCGATTTCCTTTTCCTCGCCCTGAACAAAAAGCGACTGGCCGCGAGCTGCAATGTTTATCCTGGGAAACAGTTTTTTAATAAGGTTTATCTTCGTGTTATTGATTCCGTAGAACTCAAGCGGATCAACTCCTTCAAGGTAAATTTGTTTTTCCAAATGCGTTGTTATTTATTGAAATGTTTACGAATTTCAAAATTAATAAAAAAATAAATCTGTTATATTATTATTTTTGTTCTGTAAAATATTAATTATTCTTGACTTGTAGTTTGTTTAATTTTAGAATTTGCATCATAAAAACCCTTTTACAGTAGTGCGAAGCACAAAACATATCTTGAATTTTGCCGTTCAATTATTTTTAACATACCTTAGCGTCAGAATGAATACCGGTACACATAACAAACCACCCTCCACCCGCAGTGTGGTACTTGCGGTACTTTCGAAACATTAATTCGGTATTAAACAATTTAAAAACAAAAGCATGAAAATAGGAAAAATATATATTAGCCGTTTTCGCAACAACGAGCACTTCCAGTTTTGCGAAGACTTTGTAAACCTTGTAAACAGTTTTGCTGTGGTAAACCTTAATGTTTAATCGTCAGTTATTAATTAGAAAATAAATACCCCTGCCTCTTTAAAAGAGGAGGTAGGAAAGTCCCCTTTATGGGATTTAGAGGTAAAAAACAGAATAACAAAAATGAAATACAAAAAAATTGCAGTAATAGGCGTGGGAAATATGGGAGGAGCAATAGTTGCCGGTTTGTTGAAATCGGGATTTATACCCGTTTCTGGTGTTCTAATATCCGATCCGAGCGAAAAAAACCTCAGAAAAATGGAAAACATTGGTGTTGTTGCCTGCGGAAACAACAGTATTGCCGTACAGAATGCAGATGTAGTTATTTTGGCAGTAAAACCGTACCATATAGAAAGTGTGGTAAAAAATATAAAAGCTTATCTAACTCCCGATAAAATTGTTATTTCTATTGCAGCCGGTGTCGAAATTTGCGATTTGGAAAAAATGGCAGGCGAAAATATCTCAATTTTCAGAGTTATGCCAAACACAGCTGTTGCTTTGCAGGAGTCGCTTACGTGTATTTCTTCAAATAGTAAAGTGTCGGAACATAAGGCTTTTGTAACTGATATGTTTAATAAACTCGGTAAAACAATTGAAATACCGGAAGAATTAATGGCGGCGGCAACTGTACTTTCGTCGTGTGGAATTGCTTATGCGCTGCGTTATATAAGAGCAGCCATGCAAGGTGGTGTTGAAATTGGATTCGGCGCCGAAATGGCTCAGTTTATAACTGCACAAACCATAAAAGGCGCAACAGAATTAATTTTACAGAATGGCTGTCATCCCGAAACTGAAATAGATAAAGTTACAACTCCGCGCGGGGTTACAATTACCGGATTAAATGAGATGGAACACAATGGGTTCAGTTCGTCACTTATTCAGGGAATACTGGCATCGTACGGTAAAATTGAAAATAAAGGAAAATAGTTTAAAATGCAGTTTCGCTATAAAAAAATAACAATAAAAATTGGTAGCAATGTTTTGACTAAACCCGATGGAACATTGAATGTGTCGCATATTGCCCATTTAGTAGATCAAATTACTTTTCTTCACAAACATGGAGTTGAGGTGGTTTTGGTTTCTTCCGGAGCAGTGGCCGCAGGAAGAGCAATTTTTGAACCTGCAAAAAAAACAGATGCTGTGTCGCAGCGCCAACTGTGGGCAGCACTTGGTCAAGTAAAACTTATAAGCCGTTATTCCAATTTTTTTAGTGAACACGGATTGGTTTGTGCACAGGTTTTAACCACTAAAGAAAATTTTTCTGACCGCACTCACTACCTGAACATGAAAAACTGCTTTAACACATTGCTCGAAAATAGAGTACTGCCTATTGTAAATGAAAATGATACTATTTCGGTTACAGAACTCATGTTTACCGACAACGATGAACTTTCGGGCTTAATAGCTTCAATGGTAAACTCGGAAGCATTGATAATTCTTTCTAATGTGAATGGTGTATATAATATTCATCCGCAAAAAGAAAATGCTGAATTAATAAGAAAAATAGATTTTGACGATTTTGAGAACGGAAATGTAGTAACAACATCAGGGCAGTCAACATTTGGCCGTGGTGGCATGCATACTAAACTGCGTATAGCGAGGAAAGTGGCCGGCGACGGAATTGGTGTTCATATTGCTAATGGTACGGTTGAAAATGTACTGATACATCTGCTCGATCTTGAAAAAGAATTTCAGCATACTTATTTTGTGCCAAATAAAAAGCCATCGAGCGGCATAAAAAAATGGATCGGATATTCAGAAAGTTTTACAAAAGGACAGGTTATGATAAACCAAGGAGCGTTAAAAGCGCTGGTTTCTGATACGGCAGTAAGCCTGTTGCCTGTTGGTGTAGTTGAAATTATAAGCGAATTTAAAAAAGGTGATTTAATAAAAATTATTGATGAAACCGGTAATGTTGTTGGTGTTGGTAAAGCTCAATACAGTTCCGATAAAATTAAATCGGACACAAATTCCAAAAAACAAAGACCATTGATACATTATGACTATTTATATATGGAAAAATAAATTGTGAATATGAACATTGAAATACAACTTCAAAAAGTGCTTGAAGCATCACGAAAACTGAATTTAGTTGAAAATGATACTATTGAGGCTTTACTTGTTGAGCTTGCAGATCATGCAGAAAATAATTCTGCTTACATTTTGGCGGAAAATAAGAAAGATTTAGACCGCATGGATAAGGAAGATCCTAAATTAGACAGGCTTAAATTAACTGAAGACAGAATTAAAGGAATTGCTTTTGATATCAGGAATGTAGCCCGAATGGAAAGTCCGGTAGGAAAGGTTTTGAAAGAAACTGTTCGTCCGAATGGATTAATAATAAGTAAGATAACTGTGCCATTTGGGGTAATAGGTATTATTTATGAAGCCCGCCCGAATGTTACTTTCGATGTTTTTACCCTTTGTTTGAAATCGGGGAATGCCTGCGTGCTAAAAGGAGGCAGTGATGCTTTTTATTCAAACCAGGCTATTGTAGCAATTATTAGGGATGTGCTGAAAAAATATCACATAGATGAAAATACAGTTGCTTTACTGCCTGCCGGACGCGAAGAAACCAACGAAATGCTTCGTGCCCGTAAGTATATCGACCTGATTATTCCGCGTGGAAGCCAAGCTTTAATAAATTTTGTGCGCGAAAATGCAACAATTCCTATTATTGAAACAGGAGCTGGAATTTGTCATACATATTTCGACGAATTTGGTGATGCAGGAAAAGGCTGCGAAATTATTTTCAATGCAAAAACACGCCGTCCGTCGGTTTGTAATACACTCGACTGTTTAATTATTCATGAAAGCCGCTTGGCCGAATTGCCGGTTTTTGGAAAAAAACTCTCCGAAGAAAATGTTATGATTTATGCCGATGAAAAATCGTATTCCAAGTTACAAGGAAATTATCCTGAAAAATTACTCTTCCATGCAACAGATGAGTCGTTCGGAACAGAATTCCTTTCTATGAAAATGTCTGTGAAAACAGTTGCTTCGTTTAATGAAGCAATAAATCATATAAATAAATATTCATCGAAACATAGTGAAGCAATTATTTCAGAGAACTCTGAAAATATTGAGAATTTCAAAAAAATAATTGATGCTTCTTCTGTATATTCTAATGCATCAACAGCTTTTACAGACGGCTCTCAGTTTGGGTTAGGAGCCGAGATTGGTATCAGCACACAGAAATTACATGCACGAGGACCTATGGCACTTGAAGAATTAACAAGTTACAAATGGATTATCGAAGGACATGGACAAATAAGATCAAAATAATAATATAAATAAATTAAAAATGCGAAATTTTATTTCAGTTAAAGATATTCCCAATTTACGCCAGGCGCTTGATGTAGCTTTTAGTGTAAAGCAAACCCCATTCGGATATCAGCATCTTGGGCATAATAAAACCATGGTTCTTGTATTTTTTAATTCGAGTTTGCGTACCCGTTTAAGCACACAAAAAGCTGCCATGAATTTAGGCATGAACACTATGGTTATGAACGTAAACGAAGACGGCTGGAAACTTGAATCGGAACTCGGCGTAATAATGGATGGAGACAAACCTGAACACCTGAAAGAAGCTATTCCTGTTATTGGTTCGTACTGCGATATTATAGGAGTACGTTCTTTCGCAAAATTTCAGGATAGGGAAACTGATTATTCCGAAAAAATTCTGAACCAATTTATTAAATATGCCGGTGTTCCTATTGTTAGTATGGAAGCGTCAACTCGCCATCCGTTGCAGAGTTTTGCCGATTTACTCACAATTGAGGAGTACAAAACTCAAAAAAAGCCCAAAGTTGTTTTAACATGGGCGCCACACCCATTTGTTTTGCCGCAGGCTGTGCCAAATTCGTTTGTAGAATGGATGCGTGAAGCGAACTACGATTTAGTGGTTACCCACCCCAAAGGTTATGAACTTGCTCCGGAATTTATGGGCGATGTAAAAGTGGAATACAATCAAAAGAAAGCATTTGAAGGAGCTGAT
Organism: Bacteroidales bacterium; assembly: GCA_031285325.1. Classification (GTDB taxonomy): domain Bacteria; phylum Bacteroidota; class Bacteroidia; order Bacteroidales; family Prolixibacteraceae; genus Draconibacterium. Next base: position 3,845 of record JAITWJ010000090.1, on the reverse strand, counting down.
TTTATTTATGCAAAAAACTGGTCGTCATATACAAATTACGGACAGATACTTTCAAAAGATTTTTCGTGGACAGTTGACGGCGAAAAAATGGCGCTCACCAACAACGCAAAGTTTATGCACTGCTTACCTGTAAGGCGTAACGTTATTGTAACCGACAGTGTTATTGACGGCGAAAATTCAATTGTTATACCACAAGCCGCAAACCGCTTGGTGGCTGCACAGGCAGTATTAAAAATGATTTTGGAAGATATTTAGAAAGTTGTGCACAAAATTTATTATTAAAAATACCGTAATATTTATTGCTCATTACAATTGTTTCTGCTTTCACAAAAATGAAATTTATAAAAAATGAAAAAAAAAACAGAGATCATTCCTGCCATAGATATTATTGAGGGAAAGTGTGTCAGGCTTGCACAAGGCGATTACAACAAAAAAACAATTTATAACGAGAACCCGCTCGAAGTGGCCATCATGTTCGAAACTGCCGGGGTTAGACGATTGCATTTGGTTGATTTAGATGGGGCAAAAGCAAAACACATCGTTAATTATAAAGTACTCGAAACCATTGCAAAAAAAACAAGCCTTGTAATTGATTTTAGCGGTGGATTGAAATCATATAACGATTTGGAAATTGCATTTAACTCTGGCGCAGCTATGATAACCGGCGGAAGTATAGCAGTAAAAGAGAAAGATACATTTTTGCAGTGGCTCGAAAAATATGGTAATGAAAAAATTATATTAGGCGCCGATGCAAAAGATGGTAAAATTGCCGTAAATGGTTGGCTCGAAGTTACCGAACTGCCGATTATTGATTTTATTTCAGAGTTTCATAAAGAAGGAGTTAAAAAAATAATTTCAACCGATATTAGTCGTGATGGTATGCTTTCCGGTCCTGCATTCGACCTTTATTCCGAAATAATGAAAATGTTTCCTGAAATAGAAATCATTGCCAGTGGTGGTATAGCATCTATGAAAGACATATTGAAACTAAATGAAATGAAATTACCATGTGCAATTACAGGTAAAGCCATTTATGAGAACCGGATAACTTTAAAAGAAATTGAGAGATATATTACAGACTGCTAATACAGCACTGTGATAAGGTTATTTAATCGTACATTATCTGCCAGCCACGGAAAGAATTTTGAAGTATGAATAAAACCGGTTACAGTTCCGACAATCTTTTCCTTCATTATTTGTCATGAGAAGCCATACTTCCGCAACCGCACGGCGAGCGCAGCGTTGCCTGCTGAAGCGACACCCGCCCCAATTAATTATTTCTTCGTCCCAAACTTTGGGACGGCTTCCCAAATAATTATATTCTTTCCCCAATTTTTGGGGGAAATTTACCAATTAAATATTTTACTTCCCAAACTTTGGGACTAATTCCAAATTAAATGCTTTCCCGCCCTTAAAGTTGAAAAATGTCCGTTTTTTATATTATCAAAATGGTTATCTTTCCACAATAAATATTCCCCGTAGATTATAAGTATCAATTCAAAAAATATTATTATCTTTACAGTCCAAAATAATTTTGTCTGATGTTAGGAAAATACGAAATAAATAATATCTACAATGTTGACTGTTTGGCAGGAATGAAAGAACTGCCAAGCGAGTGTATTGATTTAGTTGTAACTTCACCGCCTTATGATAACTTGCGAAATTATAACGGATATTCTTTTGAATTTGAAAAAATTGCACAAGAATTATATCGCGTGATGAAAAAAGGTGGAGTGGTTGTTTGGGTAGTTGGCGATAAAATTAAAAATGGAGATAGAACTTTGACAAGTTTTAAACAATGTTTATTTTTTCAAGAGATAGGCTTTAATGTTCACGATGTGATGATTTATCAAAAAAAAAATACGCCATTTATGCGTTCAAACGCCTACACGAACTGCTACGAATTTATGTTCGTATTTTCCAAAGAAAAAGTTTGTGTTTTCAACCCCCTGAAAACAAAAACCGCACGGCACGGAATAGAAAAATTGGTTGCAAATAAAAAAGCAGATGGAATTAACAACAAAGTGGTTGCCGAATTAAAGCAAGAAAAAACATTGACAAATATTTGGAGCTATGCTGTCGGGTTAGGCGGTTCTACGAATGATAAAATCGCATTTCAACACACTGCAATTTTCCCTGAGAAGTTGGCGCAAGACCATATTTTAAGTTGGACAAACGAGGGCGATTTGGTTTTTGATCCGATGAGTGGCTCTGGAACTACCTGTAAAATGGCAAAATTTAATAACCGTAATTATTTGGGAATGGAAATATCAAAGGAATATACCGATTTATCCATCAAAAGATTAAAAATGATGCCTCCGCAACTTTTTAAAAATTACTGATGTTTTTTCAAATATTCTATTATTTCTTGCAACAACTCAATATTATCTTTGAAACGACCCAACCCCGTATTGCAGCTGTCGCATATCCATTCGTTTGCGTTTCCTGTTTTGTGATTGTGGTCAATTACGAGATTCGCGGTAACACCGGGAATTGACGCCTTTTTACATATTGGACAAACAAAAAACACTTTGGGTTTTTGGGCTTCCATTCTTTTCTTTTCAGCAGATTTTAGAGCAACACCGTCAATAATTTTTCTGCAATACTTGCAGCTTGGTCGCCTTGTTCGTCCTGCAACAGCATTTTGGTTGACGTCAAATTCTTCTATCGGTTTGAGAATATGGCACACATTGCAAATTTTTGTTGAAAATTCTTTCGTAGTTCCTTTTGGTCTTCCTGTTTTTGTTACGTCAAGAAATTTGATTTTTCGCAAATCAATATCAATTCCTTTCAGCTTCCCGATGAAAAATACGTTGGCTTTGTTCTCCGTAATTTTCTTTACAAAACCAACCGAATTTTTCTCTAAATCGTTGACTTTTTCAATCAAAACCACAAAATCATTAACTTTTATCATAATTATTGGAACAAATTTGAATTAAAAAAATCTGAAACTGAAATTTCACAAGCACTAGAAATCTTTTCAATATTCACTATTGAAACATTACGTCTGCCTTGCTCTATGCTTGCAATGTAAGTTCTGTCGAGCTCGCATTCAAGCGAAAATTTTTCTTGACTTAAACCTTTTGCCGTACGTAATTCACGCACTCTTTTGCCTATTTTTTCCTTAATATCCATATGCATGTTGAAAACACAAAATTACTTCTTTGTAGATTTTCATACAACGGACTATGAGTATAATAACTGTGTGAACATTGTGTTTTAAGGTTATTGTATTTGTTATGACTTTTAATCACCCAATTAACACTTCAGGCAAATTGGGGCTGTTTCCCAAAAGAACTCAACAAGCCCCTTCACTTTTCGTGAAAGAAAAATGTCCGTTTTTTACAATCCTGTCGCCGTAGCCGGTTGTACTTTTGTGCCGTCAAATTGACAAAGTAAATTTTTAGTTATCCATTGTATCAAACAAAGTAAAAATGAACAGTTTAGTAGCATTCTTTGAGATTCCGGCAATTGATTTCGACTGGGCAGTAACGTTTCACGGAAACGTTTTGGGTGTAAAGCTATCCATTATGGATTGCGGAAACGGGAAAATGGCGTTCCTCCCCGAAGAAAACGGACAGTGACCCGACGCCATTTCGTGGGCAAAAGATTTTCGTTCTTCAGTTGTCAAATTTAAATTTTAATCGTATGAACAAGAAATTATTAACAAAGAAAATCAAATCACACATGCAGGTTTTGTGTGTAGAAATAGGCGAACGCCGCGTAGGAAGTATTGAAAACCGCAAAGCAACAGATTACGCCAAAAAAGTGCTGGCAGAATTTGGCTGGCAAGTAGAAACAACCGAATTGCCGGTGATTGACTGGAAAACAGACGGCGCAACTTT
>JAITWJ010000096.1 GCA_031285325.1 Bacteroidales bacterium | reverse complement strand
TTCCTGTATTGCAAGGAAGTCTTTCCTAACCCAAACATTAACTTATGACTGTAAAACCAATCCCCTTAGTTATAGGATTGAAATAAGAAAATCTAATCCGAAAAAGAAAACTTTTTCCGGAATCTGCTGTGAAAAACTATATATTCAATTCGCTTTTAAGCATTTCGTAGATTTCCTGCCACGGCTTTTGGTAGAGGCCGGTGGATTCATCGGCAAGTCGAGCTAAAATTTCAGAAGAAAAGAATTTGTCGCTCGCAGTTTGTTCGTCCATTTCAAAATCAATCATCAGCCTTTCTACAATCGGCTCGCCTATATACGACAACAGCGATACCCGTTTCCGGTCTATCCGTTGCAGTGTCAGCAATGATTTTACCGTGCAGAAACAAATCTGATGCGTATCTTCGTGCCATTTCAGTTCTTCCAGAAAGGAAGTTTTGCCGATTAAGCCGTTCATGTAATCGAATATCCGGTGTTGTACTTTGTCGTCGGCAACAGGGCCTTCTACAATGTCATAACCGTGCGGTTTGCCGAAAGGATTACGATTTTCAACCACAAAATCAAGCCATTCCTCACTGTATGAGTCGAAATGTTTTACCTTACACAGCCGCTCCGTAAATTCGGTGTCATAGAAAATAAATTCAGTAACAAAACCTTTTGTTTTATGCCTTCGTCCGATAACGGTTGCCCAACTTTCGGCATGCCGGCGAAACTTGGTTACATAAAACCCTTTCCCGAAATCTTTGTTGGAAATGGATTTTGAGAGGTCTATTTCCTCTATTTTAAGGTAACTTCCGTGATAAACATTCATCTCAACCCTCCATTTTCGTGACAGACTTCGTATATGTCGTCCAGCGTATAAAGTACGTTGTCGGTATGCAATGCCCACCAGTGTTCGTTGAGAAAATCCCAACCACCATATTTCTTCAGGTAAAAATATGCTTGCTGAACATTCATTTTATAGGCATCTGCAAAAGCCGGAACAATGAACGAGATAAAGCTCACTTTGTCGCTTGTCTGCTTATCCAATATTTTTGTTTCCATATCCTTGCGTTTTTAATACACTTGCAAAGTTACGAAATTTAGTTGAGAGTGAAAAGTGGAGAATTGACAGTTATTGTTGTTTTTTTTACTATCCTTTCTCCGCTTTCATTTCTCAACTAAATAAACATGTAAGCCAACATGTCAAATAACTTCGCCGTGCCTGCGCGGTAGTTTAGAATTATAACCTTTCCGTCATTTCTGTCGCAGTCGAGGAATCTGTTCCAAAAACGGATGTCTCAACATACCCCTGCATATAGTCGAAAGGGTTTGTCGAGACATCTCCATCAATATTTCCCGAGAAGGTTTATTATAACATTGCAAACAATCTACCAACCAGGATTTTGCGTAAGATTCGGATTTGCCGATGTCTGAGCATAAGGAAATGGGAAAAGTTCAAATTTCTTATCCCAACCATTTGCGGTACCTGCCGTTGGAGTACTTTCTCTGATATCCCATTCTTTTGTCCCTTCTTTATAGCCGTAAAATGTATATCGAATCTGTCCCTTATTCTTTAGTACAGTAGCGGCATCGCCCCAGCGCACAAGGTCGAAATAACGTTCACCTTCGGCCCACAGTTCGGCACGGCGTTCATCTTTTATATCCTCATAAGTTAGAACATCAAGTTCAGGTATCTGAGCCCTCCGGCGTACTTCGTTAAGCGCCTGAAGCCCTGTACCGTCGGCATCGTCAGTAAGGAATTTTGCTTCGGCATACATCAACAAAACTTCGGAATAACGCATAAAATAAGTATTTCCTTTTGATTTTTTTTGTTGCCCAGGAAGCTCAGCATATATATCGTCAACAAATAATAGCCCTCTATAACGAAAATAGCCTTGACTTGCACTCAACGGAACAAAAATACCAGGAGGATTTACGGTTCTGGTATAAGACATTTCCATAATTTGATCGTAGGTATGAAGCGTTGACTTAAAACGATGGTTTTCTATATCTCCACCATGGTATTCTTTCATGAAATCGCCAAAATTACCGGATGGAGGGTCCCATTGCCAACCAAGGTTGTATAAATTATCTGGCAAGATCATATTTTCAGGACGCCAATTTGTCCAAATATGTCTGATATCTGACTGGTTATTAGCATAACCACCAGCATCGGCAGCATTATGTTCCCAAATATATTCCTTACTAAAATCAGCAGCAGGACGACCAAGAGTAAACATATCATCAACCAGGCCATAGAGTCCCGAATTTATAACTGTTTTAAGCGGTTCAACAGCCTGAGCAAGAATTTCATTGTTATTATATCTTGTTCCGTACCAAAGAGCAATTTTCCCTTTATATGCTAAAGCGGCATGTTTAGAAATACGGGCATTAAAAGCTCTCTGTTGCCCCATACCCTGTATGGCGGGAAGGGCGTCAGCAGCTTCCTGCATACGTTCAAGGCACCAAGTGATTATTTCGTAATGGTCACCATTTTCAGGATATTGTTCTTCCGTTAAACGATCTACAAAAGGCGGCGTACCAAACCAGCGTACAAGTTCAAACATCATTAAAGCCCTGAAAAAATTAGCTTCGGCCTTAACACGATTTACCCTCTCATCAGAAGTTTCGGGTATTAGTTCAATTATGTTGTTTGCCCAGTTGATAATTTTATAGGCATTTGTGTACATCGTATTGGGATTTGTATGCGATGACGAACTCATGTTCAGATTGGCCGCCATATTAAATCCACTTGCTCCATCACCAAATGAGTTACCTCCCGCAAAATGGTCGTCGCTTAAAACATCAAGGAAAATTTGTGTCGCAATACCCTCAATCATTCCGTAGTGCTGATCGTATATAGACGCAATCAGCGATTCAGCCTCTGCAGGGCCTGCGTTTGTATAATATTTGTTAAAATCTAATACACCTTTTTCCGGAATTTCAAGAAGGTCTTCATTACAGGCAAATGTAAGGGTTAATCCTAAAACAAGCGCCGATATTTTTATTAAATATTTTTTCATAGTAATGTTTTTTATTTAGAATGATACATTTAGACCAAATACAACTTTCCTCGAAATAGGGTAATTTCCATTATCTAAACCAAGTGCCGATATATTACCGCCCATACCACTGGTTTCAGGGTCAAGACCCGGATATTTTGTAAATGTAAACCAGTCGTCTAATGACACATAAGCTCTCAATCTCGAAATACCTGCCTTTCTCAGAAGGCTCGAAGGAACATTATACCCAAATTGTATTTGTTTGATTTTAAAGAACGATGCATCGAAAACCTGCGCATCAGAAAGTTTATAGAAAAGATCTTCATAGTTTGGTTTTGGATATTTTGAGTTTCTGTTTTCTGGTGTCCACCTGTTTTCATAAAATTCCAGAAGAGTATTACCATACGGGAAATCACCGCGACCCAACGCAAACAGTCTTTCAACTCCCTGTGCTCCATTACCGTAAATAGTTAAATCGAAATTTTTATAATTTAAATTTACTGTTAAACCGTATGTATAATCAGGAATACCGCTGCCTGCCATTTCACGGTCGTCAGCATTTATAATACCATCAGGCTTACCATCAGGCCCACTAATATCTTTATATATTGCAAGACCTGTTTCCGGATCTATCTTTTCAAGAATATAAGTGCGCAGGTACCATATCGGGAAACCTTCTTCAAAATAAGTAACTACTCCTGCATTGGAAATACTTGAGCCATCAACCCTGTCTTTTGAAATTCCTTTTGTAACTTCATTTTTCAAAAATGCAATATTACCATTAATGCTGTAGCCAAAATCGCCGATTTCATCTCTCCAACCGAGTTCAATTTCAAGACCCCTATTGTTAACTGTACCTGCATTTACATAAACTCGCTGGTAACCTGTATTTGCAGGAGCTGTAGTACTGGTTAAAAGGTCATTGGTATTTTTATTGTAAACATCTAAGTTAAGGGTCAACCGGTCGCGCAGGAAACGGGCACCAAAACCTATATTTAGCTGGCGTGTAGTTTCCCATTTAACATTTGGATTTGATAGTCTATCCGCAGGAAATACTCCAACTATTTGTCCATTACCGGGGTCATATCCATATTCAATATCTGGACTCAAAGATGTATTGTACTGATAGTTTCCCAGGGCATTTACATTACCGAGTATGCCATAAGAAACATGAAGCCTTAACGACGACATGTCGAGTTTGGACTTAATATTATCCATAAACGATTCGTTACTTATTGTCCATCCTCCCGATATTGAAGGGAAGTAGCCCCAGCGGTGGTCTTTGTCTAATTTAGACGTGTCGTAGGCATCGGCTCTGAAACTGGTCTGAATATCGTATTTACTGTTTAATGTCCATCCTAAACGCCCAAAATACGACATATTGTTGTTTTCGCCAGGTATTCCGTCTAGTGACATAGTAGATGAATTAAGAGTATTGTCAAGATAACGTAAATTAGGATCATCGTAAGTGAGCAAATTAGCGCTACCGTAAATAAAATCATTTTCGGAACGCTGATACGACATACCCGCCATTACATTAAATTCGTGATTCCCTATATCGAATAAATAAGAGCCAAAGTTTTCCCACTGGTAATAAAGATTATTGCTTGACCTGCCATTAATGGACATGGACTGGTTTGCCGTTGCATTAATAAACAGTTCGTAATTATACGTTGATGTTTGGAAATAACCTACCCTGTATCCTAAACGCGAGGTAAGAGTGAGCCCTTTTATTGGAGTAATGTTTAGAAATGCCGTTCCTCTTGCATTAAACGATTTTGTCTCTGTATCAGCCCTGTCGCGCATAACGGCCGGATGCCAAATATTTGAATTTGCGGCAAATACTGAGGAGCCGTAAACATTTCCATTTTTATCGGCAGGTAATGCACGATCCTGATTAAGCCATTGCTGAATACGTGCAGGTTCTTTTCCTTTTTCATATACCCAAGGGGTAATAGGATCATAAACCATAACTGCACCTATTGTACTCATGCCGCCTCCGCGTCCTTCTGTAACACCTTCTGTTTCCGTTTTTTCAAGTGATGAGGTAATACCAACCTGTAACCAGTCTTTTATTTTGTAATCGGCGTTTATTTGTCCGGTTAAGCGGTCATAAACATCTTTGTTACTTGCCACAATTCCATCGCTACTGATTTTACCGAGCGATACATAAAAACTTCCTCTGTCATTACCACCTTCAAACCCAATGGTATGACGGCTCATTTGTCCTGTTTCAAACATGTGATCTGCCCAATATGTGTCCGTAACCCCATCATAATCAAAATCATCTATACTTGTAGCTGCACCTGATGTCAATAAATAATTAATATATTGTTCGGCATTAAGCACCTTAGGCAGATTTGAAATTTTCTGCGAAGTTTGCTGCATATTGTAGAAAACCCTGCCCTGTCCTGTCGATGAGGTTCCTGTTTTGGTAGTTACCAGAATTACACCGTTACCTGCCTCAATTCCATATATCGCTGCAGAAGCTCCATCCTTTAAGATTTCGATTGATTCCACGTTATCCGGATCAAGATAATTGAGGTTTTGAACCTTTAATCCGTCAACAATATACAAAGGTTCAGTTCTTGCATTAGAGGAATATCCGCGAATCTGTATGGATGCTGTTTGTCCCGGAGCGCCCGAAATATTTGAAATTTGAACACCGGCAGCTTTCCCCTGAAGCGCCTGTGCTGCATCGGTTACTGTACGGTTCTCCATATCGGCTGCCCTTACCGATGCTATAGAACCGGTAGTATTACTCTTG
>JAITWJ010000033.1 GCA_031285325.1 Bacteroidales bacterium | reverse complement strand
AATTTGCAGATACTTCACTGCTTTCTTTAGAATCGAGCCAGTACCTTCCAAAATCGAAACTGTAAGCTGCAGATACATGTCCTGTTGGGCCTATTTTATAGATAATATCACTCATTGTGGGCAAAAAAAGCGCATATTCATCATATACCTGTATCTTATCCTTGCCGTAATTTGTTCCTTCGGCAATTATAGGAATGGTATCATTAACCGTTTCTCCTTCTTTATTGATTATTGACAAAACATTTCCATGAACAGTTCCTCTTGACTGACTATCAAACAGAAATAAATCATTAAAACTTACAAAATCGAAATAATTATCTGAAGTATTATATGCCTGAATAAAATTCCCCTCAAAATCATATTCGTATATTTGTTTTCTTCCTATTGCCGCAATCATAATAGAGTTATCACCGGCATGAAAAAAAGAAACAGACGAAGTTTCATTCGGCCCTTGTCCAATGGGGCTTATTACGCTTTGTGCTTTCCCTGTTTTATCAAAAACAAGTATCTTTTCACTGTCTCCAAGTATGTAATATTTTGCTGTTGTTTTAAATGCGTAATTATTTCCGATAAGAAATGTATCGTTTGTTTCTAAAGGAATAATTTCATCAATAACCGGAATAAAACGTCCGTTGTCTTCAAAATTAACGGGAATTTTATCACTTGTATTTGTTTCTGAACGGCACCCTGCAAATATCAAAACAGCAAAAATAACAGTTAATATTCTATACATTTCGTGTAAGTTATATTCTTTTAAAACTCTAAGAAACAGGAGAAAAATCCCTCCTGTTTGATAAAATTATTATATCAAGTCAAGGTGCAGGACAAATTAATGAACCATCTGGTGTACATTCCCAACGTACAGACGAAAACATTTTTATTGCCCACATAGGTATGTCCAATAATTCATCACTTGCCAACGCTTCCACATTAGCTAAAGACAAATCCGACAAGTTGTTACTGTTGGCATTCAAACTCATATTGAATGCAATTGTAGCTGCAATAGCTAACGCGGCTATACCGCATAAAAATTTTTTAACCATAATTTTTAAATTAAGTTGTTTACTAAAAAATATCAAACCGGTTGTATTTATCATTTCAACAACCTAAACCTTTAGGGTTTTTAAATTAATCTTTTTTTTTGTGTTTGCCTGTGTTTTTAATTATTTGGTTATACATTATTTATTATGTTACTCGTTTGCGTTCCCGTTTAATGTTAACCTAACAGGGCTGTTATCTACGTTGCAGTAAACGTCTATGGTTTTACTGAAAAAACCCGTTTCGTCGGGCGTCATATTAACGCTAATTGTGGTTGTTTGCCCGGGCGCAACAGGGCGTTTTTCCCATTCAACATCCGTACAGCCGCAAGAGGCCGAAACACGGGAAATTACCAACGGATTGTTTCCTGTGTTCGTAATTGTAAAAACAGCAGGGTTTGAACTGCCCTTCAGGATATTTCCATATTCATGTACTGTTTTACCGGCTGTAACAGTAGTTATTGCTCTCTGTTCGGTTTTCTTTTCTCCGGCAATCTGTTCTTTATACAATTCCCAAATACCGGGGTTTAAAACCGGATTGCCAATCATAAGCGCTTTATTGTCTTTGTCTAAAAGGAAACATTGGTATTCCATTGCCTGCGGAAAACGGTTCAACCGGTTTATTTCGCCGTTAATATCCATAAATACAGGGTAGTTAAACCGGTCGCGTGCAAATATGGAAACCATATCTCTTTCGTTTTTGGGCTGGAAGTAGAGCAGGAATCCTACTTTGCCCTGAAACAGGCTGTCGGCCTCTTCAATCAACTGGTTCCACTCAAACAAATTAAGGCGGCAACTGCTGCAACCGGCAGAATCGACATACATCAGAATTTTAAATTCCCTGTCGAACCATTCGTTGCAAATTAACGGCAAGGTGTCTTTACCTGCTGTATAACAGGACACATTTTCAGGAAATATGATTTCTTTTCCTGCCCATTCGGTTATTATATCTGTTGCTTCCAACCGTTTCCTGTTATTCTTGCACGAAAAAACAGAACAGGCGGAAATTACAAGAAACAACAATAATAAATGGGATTTCATAACGTTCTCTATTTTATATTACAACAATATTATATCAATATATAGATATAAACAAACGTTATGTAATATTTTTTTTTACAAAACACACATTTTATGATAATGCATTCTTAATCAGTATGTCTTGACTGCACTTGTTCCGCTCAACACGATACCAACCTTCCTCGGGACGTTGCCGTCAGGTTTGGGTTACGAATGGTTTTTAACCGATAAATTATCTCAATTTTTAATTGGCAACTGTTTTTCCCACGCAACATCATAAAAAATCAATGCAGGATTACTGTTGTCTCTATACGCTACACTAACAAAAGTATTACCGGTTACTGCTAATGGGACTGTAATTTCTTTATTGTTGTTGTAAAACATAATAGACTTACCGTTACCTTTATTGTAATAATAAGAGTACTGATTACTGTCGTATTTAAAGTCAAAATACAGCGCCTCCCTGCTCTCAAGGTAATTCAAAAAAGCAACGTAATTATCTTTTACCAACCCCTGTGCTATCTGAAGCGGATGTTGTCCCTTCACTTTTTCAAAATATGACTCACCTGGCCACAGACCGCCAAAATCAACCTGATATTTCAAGGCAATGTTATTTTCATGGATACCGTATATTTTATTACTCAAAGACGGCATAAAAAGTAACGTGTCTGCATATTTCTGCAATGGATTTCGTGGAGTTATTGTTATTTCTTGTACTAATTCCGGAACTGGTAAAAGTTCGGTTATCTTTTCTCCGCTTTCGGTTATTATATGTATGTAATTAGGTGTCCCATCCCCATGTGGATTAATTCTATCAAAAACAGTATTCCCCTTATCCAAAACAATTGTATTATTTTCAGCAACAGCAAAGCTATTGGCAAAGGCATTCAGTTTTATTTCCGAAATAAAATCGCCCTGTGGTGTATAATAAAGCAATTTACGCATATCCCTATCGAGGATGATTATGTTACCACTTCTTTGCTGAATGTCGAAATAACCAGGTCTTACAAATTCCCCTGGCCCCTGCCCCAAGGTATTGATTGCCTTAACGAACTTACCATCCCTGTCATATATAAAAAGAGACTTTGCGCGCTCCTTGTCTAATATATATATATATCTTTCCGTAACATACAGTTCATCAATTACGCCTATGGGGTATTCGACAGATTCTTCTAATCTCAAAAATTCCATAGAAAGCGCTATGTCCTGAATTGTTTTTTCTTCCACATTTTGTTTCAGGTCAACAGTAATAGTGGCAGCATTAATGTCATCAGGCAAACTATAAGATACGTTCCTACTTTTATTAGAACATGAATACAGAACTAAAAAACCACAAACAATCAACAACCGGTTAATATATTTCACGATATGTGTAATTTTTAAAGGAACAGGTTGCGAATTATGGAATTTTTAATATATAATTCTATAAACTTGTTAATTATAAGCGCATCCTGAAACCTTTAGTTTAACTAGCAACTTGCCGAGTGGTACTCAGGACAACAGACACGTCCTCCATCATAACATATCCAATTATCATCACTTACTACAATAACAGACCAATTACCTGGACTTGATACGGTAACCTCAGGTTCAGTCAACGCCTCCACATTCGCCAAAGAAAGATCCGACAAGTTGTTACTGTTAGCGTTCAAACTCATATTGAATGCAATTGTAGCTGCAATAGCTACCGCGGCTATGCCGCATAAAAGTTTTTTCTTCATAACTAAAAGCATAAAAAAATTAATATTACACAAGTATAGCCATGCTGTTTGAAATAACAAAATTTTATGCATCTTTATTTTATGAAAAAAATCAATGAAATTTTATTGTATTGATTTTTAATGTGTTTATTGTCTTTTTTTTATTGGAGAGAAAATTTTAGAGTACATAACAGTACAACAGTACAATATGTATGTAATGCGTCATCGTTGCAATAATTATATATTAAATTTCAGAATTGAATAATCTCCGCTTTCGTTTAACGAAGTCGCATATATGCAGTTGTTATTTTCATCTACGCAGAAATTTTCTATTTCATAATTGGTGTTATATGTTTTTATGTAATTGCCTTTCCAGTCGAAAACAACAATGTGGCGCCCACCGTTAAATTTACCGGTTTCGCCGTATGTTTTTCAAAATAATAATTTACAATTTTGGTGTTAATACTTGTTTCCGACACGCCGAAAAGTGGGTTTTTACTCTATAAGTATGTTTCGTAAATGTAAGATTATTGCTTTTCTTCTTCGATACCGAATGAAACAAGCACCAGATTGTCTTCTTCAGATATTTCTAAAGGTGGTACATTTTCGAGTTGGGAATACGAATATGCCGGAACTGCCGCAATAAAACGCCCTTCATCTACCCCAACTATATTGCAGGACTCCAAAAGGTTTCCTGCGGCATCTTTGAGGTCAATAATATATTGACTTTTACTGTTTTTATTGTAATACCAGTTGTAACTTATATCCTGCTTTTTAAAACTAAGGAATAACCATTCCTGTGTATCAAGAAACCGTAAAAAACTAATTTTGTTATTGCGTTGCAAATATCTCCATAATGTAGAAGAATCACTTCCGGAATTTGCAGATACTTCGCTGCTTTCTTTAGAATCGAGCCAGTACCTTCCAAAATCGAAACTGTAAGCTGCAGATACGTGTCCTGTTGGGCCTATTTTATAGATAATATCACTCATTGTGGGCAAAAAAAGCGCATATTCACCATATACCTGTATCTTATCCTGACCATAATTTGTTCCTTCGGCAATTATCGGAATAGTATCGTTAACCGTTTTACCGTCTCTGTCGGTAATCAGCAATACATTGCCTTTGTCTGTTGCACTGAACTGTTCGTCAAACAGAAATAAATCATTAAAACTT
>JAITWJ010000001.1 GCA_031285325.1 Bacteroidales bacterium | reverse complement strand
GCGGTCAGTTCGTTTACTTTGGCTATTTTGGCAAGCACCGTCCCGTTTTGCGGACTTGCAAGGCGGTGTTTGGAGAGCTGGTCGTCGAGCTGCTCCACCTGAATTTGCATCGGAGCGGCATCGTTGCTGATACCATCGCTCGAAATATTTAACGCCGATTGCTGCGCGGCAATTTGCCGTTGCAGCACTTCAATTTGGGCGTTCACATCGTCCAGCGTCTTTTGCGTGGCGGCCTCGCCTGCAACTAATTTTTCGATGCGGGCGCGCTCGGTTTGGGCAGTTCTCAACTGCGCCTGCAACGCCGATAGCTGTACGGCAATGTCGGGCTTTTTGCCGAGCAGGGCGCGGATTTGACTTTCGAGCTGTTTCTTTTTCAGGAACAGCTGCGTGCTGTCGATATAGCCGATGGGCTGACCGGCGGTAAGCGTTTGCCCTTCTTCCAAATCGAACCGGCGGATGACGCCCGACGCTTCGGCGGAAATAATGGTTTCTTCGGCTTCAAAAACACCCGACGCATCGAAACTGTTGTTGTTGCCGGTGCAGCTCATTAATAAGGAATAAATAATAATTGACAATGGATAATTGACAATTGACAATGCCTGTTTTGCTTTGTTTGAGAATGATTTTGTGTTCATATTTTTTGGTTTTTTAATTGATTTGTTTAGAGTATGTTTAAGTACAGGTGAAATATGGTATCAATTAATTGAAGAAAAACGACAGTTTTTCGGCAATTTCTTCGGGCGAAGGCAACAGTTTCCGATACGCTTCGGGAAGCGTGGGCGACAGGCTGTATGTTGCCACGCCGATGGATCGTAACGCTCGTAAGTTTTCAACGTTACATGGTGCGTCAAAACGTCTTTTGTCCAGCCGTATTTTTTGGTTGCACGGATATAAAACTGCCTTTCCTGCATGTCCTTGCACTTCGACATAATGACCAAATGTTTCGACCAGCTGATTTCTCCAACTAATGGTTGGAGAATTTCATTTCCGTGATATTCTGCGTAAAACTGCTGCATGTACCAAATATTACGTGCGCTGAAGCCCGACATTCCGGGAAACTCCTTTTGCAAATCGTTCGCCAGCGTTTCCACTACCGATTTGCCCCAGCCCGCCGACTGCTGTTTTTCGGTAATGCTGTGTCCAATATCCCAGTAAAGTTGGATAATTTCCCTGTTGACCGCCTTTGCAGCCTCGTGTCTGCTGTGGTAGATCCGCTCTTTTATCTCTGCCAGAAATTGCAGGTAATCCGGTTTTATGATTTCGTTTGAAGTATTCATTTTCTTAAATTATTTTTTTCGGAAGTTAACACAGTACCTTTATGCGACGTACGGGCGTACTTTATTTCTTTCTTATTTTTTCATGGTAAAACCACATTTTACATTCAATTTTATTGTCTTTACAATATTTTATTATTTCCATTTCCAATTCATTCCAAAAAGAACTACTCTTTTTTTGATAAATGTCTATATAACTATTGTATAAATGATTATATTTTTCCTTTATTATATTCAGTACTCTATATTTATAACCAGCCCTTAAATTTAAGTTTTCAAATCCATAATAATCAACAAAGCCTTTTGTTCGTTCTATAATTTCCTTGTAATCCGATATATACGGAAATATCGGGGACATAAACAGATAAGTTTTTATATTATTTTCTCTCAAAGTTTTTAAAACATTTATTCTATCTTCTACAGAAGATGCTTTTGGTTCAATTAACTTTCGGAAATGGTCATCCATTGTATTCAGGCTTACACCAACTTCAATATTATTGAATTGTTTGAATAATTCTATATCCTGTAAAACATTTTTTGATTTTGTCAAGATTCCAACACGACAACCTGTTCCTAACAGATTTTCCAATATTTGTCTTGTTTTTTTATGTTTTACTTCAAAATGATTGTATGGGTCTGTTACTGAACTTAACAATACACTTGTATTTTCAATATTCTTTGGAATATTTATTTTATCAAATACTTTTATATCTATAAATTCTCCCCATTCTTCTGTGTGATTTGTAAATCTTTTCATAAATTCCGCATAACAATAAATACATTTATGGATACAACCTGTATATGCGTTTACTACATAATCCGCTACGGGCAATTTAGATTTTGTCAAAGCCGTTTTAGAAACTATTTCCTTTACAACCATTATTTATTCGATTTTATTTATTTTACATTTTTATGTCAATACCTTTTTTGATAAATTTTGCCTGTATTTCGCATAACGTTCCGGCTGTATGCGGCGTGCAACCGTCTAATTGCGTAGGCGCTAAAATGAAAGATTTTTCGCCTTTGTAATCTTCTACCTTACGGATTATTCTTTTTTCGCCCGACAATTCGAGTTGGCCGCTAAAATAGTGCCAATAACCGTATTTCATTTCTTCTGTCATTTTCATATTGTTTTCCTTTCAATTAATCGGTGAATGTGTTTTGAGGTTAATTTCTGATTTTCCAATGCCCTGTTTTATCGGAGCCAACACGGGAAATAATGCCTTTTTCCTTTAATTTCTTGATAGCTCGCTGCACTGTTTTTCTATCTTTTTTTATTTTATCTGCAATTTCTTCATAAGTTATATTTGCGTTTTCAGAAATTATCTTTAAGACAGATTGTTCGATATCGGTTACAGGGACATTTACAGGGACATTTACAGGGACATTTACAGGGACATCTTGCGCTTTTACAATATCATTTTCAACGAAATGGATATGGAGTTCCCTGTTTTTAAGAATATTGTTTTCTTCAAACAGCACATTTGAAAGAAAACGAATAAGATATTTACCGGTTCGGTGAATGCCCTGCGACAGATTTTCGTAATTTGCCCTGACAAGCGCATTGCGGAAATACCACGAATACCGGGCAAACATTTCGTTATTTACATTTTTAAAGCCAAGTTTGCGAAGATATTTTATTAAAAATACTGCCGTTGTGCGTGTGTTTCCCTCGCCGAAAATATGAATTTGCCACAAATACGCAATAAAATGCGCGATATGTTCTATCGTTTGCTGTGGGCTTAGCCCTTTGTAGCTGAAATTTTTTTCCTGCTCAAAATCGTATTCCAAAGTTGCTTTCAGCATATCGGCGCCCGCGTACAGCACCGTTTCGCCGTTCAATACCCATTCGGATTTCGTGATATTGTAATCGCGAATTTTTCCGGCAAACTTGTAAATTCCGCTGAAAAGCCGTCGGTGAATGCCGGTATATTCGGCTGGCGAGAACGAAAAAGTCTTTTCGGACAGTATCTCGGCTATGCTGGCAGAAACTTTATCGGCTTCTTCGGTTCTGTCTTCTTCGTTTTTAGCCGGTTGCGTTTTGTAATAAGCGTCAATGCGCTTTTTTACCTCGTCAAAAGTAATATCGCCTTCAATATTCTGCCTGGCGGTTTCGATAAGATAGGCAGACGGCTTTAAACCGTCAACCTGCTGCAAACCGATTGCCGTTTGCCAGATAATCCCCTTCTCTTTTTTGTCGGGTGCGCTTTGACGAATGTATTCTTCAAAATCGAGCATATCTTATCCCTTTCAATTAACCGGTGAATGGAGGTTTTGTTTAATGGCTTTAAGGGCGAATGGCGCCGGTGCTTTCTATCCATCTTTTGGGGGTCATTACAAAAGCGTTCAGTCCGGCCTCTTTTCTAAACCCGTCGAAAATAACGGGTTTAAAATTCGGATTGTGCAAAGTTTCCCAAATTCCCAGCAGTTCTATCGTATTGCGGTTTCGCAGCCAGTTTCGTATCACATCGTCCGTATGCTCTGGGTTTTTGAAACGGGCAAGGTCGGTAATGCAGATATATTCTGCATTGTTAATCATTACGACCGTGAGTTCCGTATTCTTGACCGTTATTTTTGCCATATTTCTTTTGTTTCA
>JAITWJ010000132.1 GCA_031285325.1 Bacteroidales bacterium | reverse complement strand
ATGGAACGCACAAAACGCACTGCGTCCAAAATTTGCAGGTAGCGGTAGTTTAAGCGGGTTATCTTGTTTGATTGTAACACAAATGAGATTTTATAGTTGCCCCGTTTCAAAGGTCGCCTGTATTGATTTGTTCCAATCTGTATTGTATTGGCAATTTGTGTTGTAAGCAATAAATCGTTATAAACGGAGTATCCGGTGAGGTAGCCAATTAATGTTCCGTCCTTTTCAATAAAATCCTTGACCACTTGATTCGAAGATGGCAACAAAACCCCAAACTCTGTAACTTGAGGTTTGTAGAACTTGCCTTTGGAAAGTTTGGCTATTTTACCTTTAGCAACAAAATTATTCAAAGTCTTTACAATAGTACCTTTACGCTCTACCTCTATATCAAAATCAGTATAGGAAAAGACTTGACCATTGGGAATTTTGTTTATTTGTGATTCTATTATATCAACTATTTTCATTGTTTTGTTTTTTGGATTTCATTTAGTTTACTCATTAATCGCTGTTTTTCATTGCTTCCATTTGTTGCAAAGCGCAAAAGCGGCAAATCGTACTTTTCTAATATTTTGTCTTTCATCTCATCTCTTTCTGCTTGTCGAGTGCCCTTCTTATGGTGAACAAATCCGTCAACTTCTATCGCAAGGACAGGACTTTTACCGAGTTTGTTATAAATCAAAAAATCCAAATGTGTCAAAGGGTTATTTGCATATTTTTGTTCCCGTTCGTTCAGCTTGGAAAAATCCCGAATTAGATTTCTTACCGAAAAATGCAAAAGAACACCATATTTTGAAAAATTGTTGTATGATAAAACCTCCTTAATTAGCGCATACATTAAGTTTTCGCTGTCAAATTCAGACACCTTGCCGCCTTTTGAAATTATTTGCGCTCGTTTTTCTTCAAAACCTTTGTACAAACAATCGAATATGGAACACAAATCACTTTGAACTACTGAAAAGTTATTGTACTCAATATATCGGATTAAGTCCGATATATTGCTGTCCTTGTCGCTGTCATTTCCGTTCACAACCAATATAAGTTGTTCTATTGCCCGCGAAACCGCCACATTTAAACGGTTTGGATTGTCGGTAAATTCTGAAACTTCGTTATCAACGGTTGAAAGTATTATCACTTCGTTTTCTCTTCCTTGAAATTTATCGACTGTGTCCG
Source organism: Bacteroidales bacterium (assembly GCA_031285325.1). Taxonomy (GTDB): domain Bacteria; phylum Bacteroidota; class Bacteroidia; order Bacteroidales; family Prolixibacteraceae; genus Draconibacterium. The sequence goes on along the minus strand of JAITWJ010000132.1, from coordinate 9,963 downwards.
CTTTTATTGCAGTCCCTTGAAATGCTTTTTGTAAAGCGTTTGTTTGGTTTCGATAAGGCGTTACAATTCCTAAATCAACAGTTTCGAGTTGCTCGTTTGGGATAATTTCTTGCGTAATAATATCAATTTGCCTTTGATTCATTCGTTCTCGTGCGTGATTTCCGGGTGCAGTTCTGTAAACAACAAGCGGTTTTCGTTTCGTTGTCTGTTCAGTAAGAACAATGAGTTGATTGTCGTAAAATTTTTTGTTGCAAAAATCTATAATTTTCGGGTGGCAACGATAATGTTCTCTTAAAAGCGTTTTTGGCACATTGGGAAAAAGTTTCATTATCGAAGAAAGCAAACTATTGTTTGAATAACGATAAGGTTCGGGCAGATTAAAAGAATCAAAAACTAAATCAGTTTTCTCTTGCATAACAGAATCAACAACATTAGGCAACTGCTTTAAATCGCCCACAATTACGGCTCGTTTTGCACAAGACAAAGCAAGCGCACCTGTCGCTAAATCAACTTGTGAAGATTCGTCAATGATTACATAATCGTAAGAAATTCCATCAGATAAACTTCGTCTTAAAGAGTATGTTGTGCTCATAATCACAGGATAATCTTTGATAAAATCAGACGATTTGGAACGAAGTTCATTTATCGTGCAACTTTCTCTTTTCTTGTTTTCGTATTTCTTGTACAATTCGGCTTTCAAGAGTTGCATAGAAAGTTTTGTGTATTCTTTCATTTTTTCGTTAAATGAAAACCTTTTCAGAGAAGTTTCTAATGTTTTTTCTTTCTCGGTTAATTCGGAAATTCTTACAGGAAAATATTCAGATTGACAGGAAAATATCATTTTCTCAAAAGACTGCGAATAAAAAGATTTGTCTTTTATTCCATATTTTATTCGGAAAATCCACCTTTTTATGAAACCAAATTTCTTCTCCTTTTTTGCCTGTTTTTCAATAGATAACCACAATAAAAGCAAATCATCAGCGGTCATATTTTTCTTAAATTCAGAAACCGTTTTTTCTTTGTAACTGTTTTTAAAATGCTGATACTCGGTTTTTAGATTATCAAGTTCTTGCTTCAATAACGCTAATTCATTCTTTTTGTTCAGATATTCAGCAAGTTGATTAAAAAGCATTTGGACTTTTTCTTTTACTTTCGCTTTTTCGGTATGGGACAGATTGAACTCCGATAAATCGGGAATATCTGTTTGGCTATCAATAAATTCTTTTTTGTTTTGAGAGTTTCCGAGAAGTGCGGCTATAAATTCAATGTCGTTTTTTTTGAGTTTCTCGTAAACATTTTTTGTTGCCGAGTTATTGCTTGAAACAACAGCAACACTCTGCCCATTCATAACGGTATTGGCAATAATGTTTAATATCGTTTGTGTTTTCCCTGTTCCGGGCGGTCCCTCAATAACGCTTAAAGAAGAAGAAAACGCCTTATTTACACCCTCTTTCTGACTGATATTAAATCCAAAAGGAAAGATTTCTATTGGCTGATCATTTTCTTTTTTTAGAGATATTGCTCTATCCAAATAATTTGCAAGAATACAATCTTTTGGAATAACCGAAACTAATTCATAACTTTTTGCAAGTATATTATTACCTTCTTCCGTTTTTAGTCCGATTGTGTCTGCAATTTTTTTCAAATAGTTGAAAATACCGTGGGCTTTATCATCGCTTATTGCAGTTTTGACAATTCTTGCCCTATTTCGACCATATGAAAATTCCTTGTTATTATTTTTAAAAACAATTACACACTTATCGCCACGATATGAATACGAAGCGATACGGTCTGTTTCGTCTTTCCCGTCAATATATATCAATTCTCTTTTTAATGGCATAATTTTGAATAAACTTATTACAGCACAAAGATACAATTTATTCTTGTTTTCTACGCAAAAAACAAGAGCAAATACTTTCGATGCTCAAAAATTCTACATCTTAACTCCTTTATTTTTCCCTACTTCGGGCTTGATGTTGAGTCTTGCATTATGGTTTGTGGCCTGCTTTACTTGTTGGTATTGCTCCCTGAACCAATCTATAATATTCACCCCATTAATATTCAATCGTAACTTATCCGGATTATCCGGTTCTTTCTCCATTTTCAGCTTGACATCCTCCGCCGTAAACTTCTGCTTGTGTTCCGGAGAAAAGAAAGAAAATATTTTTGCTGTCAGGTTTCTACCCTCAAGCAACGCTTTGATGGAGTTAAAAGCAAGCCCCATTGTCTTGCAAAGGTCGGCTATCCTTAACTGCTCTTTCATCATCGGGAACAAATTGTGTATAAGGTTTAGTTCTTCCTGTGCCTTGTAAGGTTCATATTCCTGCTTGGATTTTTGCAGTTTGGATTCTACGATTGCCAATTCCTCCTGTTTGTCCCGCACATACCTGTCCATATTCAGGAACTTATCCCTTGCCTCATCCTTTCTGTTGTACAAGTCCCTCGTTTTATCATAGACCTCCTGCCGTTCATGTTCCTGCTCTTGAATAATTTCTTTCAGGTCTTCATTTCTGCCAACCAGTTTCCTGTAATATTGTTGTGTGGAAATGTGCCTTGCCTCTGAACCTTCTTTTCCACGTACCAAACCAAATTTGCTCATCGCCTGTGCGTATGTATCCTGCATGTGTTTGAATCTCTCCTTTGACATAATATCATCAGCACACAGGCGGGGAGCATTGACATTCTTCTTCTTGTATTTCTTTCCTGCCTTTTGTGCTTCCTGTCTGGCTTTTCTTCTTTCACCGGTAACAATCGGAACTACCGTTGCGTGGATGTGGGGTGTTTGTTCATCCAAGTGCAGGACTGCGGAAACGACATTTTCGTTCCCCACCTCTTTACGTAACCAGTCGAGGCTGTCCCTGCACCAGTCATCCAACCTGCCTTCGTTTTGGATATGCTGCATCTGTTCGGGACTTCCTGTCATTATGAAACGGATTGCCCGGACTTGGTTATGGCTAATCTTTCGGGTAATGCCTGCATGTTCAATCCGGTATTGGATTGCTTCGGTACGATTCTTTACGCTATCGGGAAACTCTATCAATTCCCGATTCAAATGAGTACGGTCTTTATCCGCATTGGATGGATTGACCGTCCGCTCAATATGGGAGCTTATCGGGGCATCGTTGCCCGCTCCCTTTTCCAAATGAAGTACTGCGAATTTTGCCATTACATTTATTTTTTTGATTACTTTTGATATTGAAAATTTGATTGATATTTTTTCATCCGACTTCCTTTCAGGGAAGTCTTCGGGGTGTTTTTAGTGTAGATTTATAGGAGCGTGAAGAAAACACCCTAGTAAGCTATGGCCTTTTATAAAACGTCCCGGTGGAGTGACTGCGATTGTAAATTCTGACAGTAGCCATTGGCAACACATCACCCACTATACACAGTTTATATAGTGAATGATGTATACTTGTTGGACTGGGTATGCTAAGTTTAAATAGCATCGCAAATATTTTTCTACATTCCCTCCAACTTCTGCGACAGGGTTTCCATGTCCCGGCTTATTTTCTGGTTGGTTATCTTCGCATAAAACAAGACCTTGAATGTTGACCTCATAACTCAATGTTTTTTCCGGTTACAAAATTAGTTATCATTGAGTTATAAGACGGTATGCAAATTTACGCAATACACTGAATAAGAATTATGTAGAAAAGTTTTTCCACTCTACTTCAAGTAACGAGGTAGTAACGTATCTCTTGCTTTACTCTGCTGAAATATAGCTTTTCATGGATAGCCATATAAAGCAAAACAGAGCGTAACGAACGCTCTGTCAGCTAATTCGCTACGCTCTGCCTATTTCTGCTTTTTGTTGGAAGTTTATTTTATTAATGTCTTTTTTTGATTTTTACCATCATTATTGGTTGGGAAAAGCAAAATAAAGAAGAGTCGGATATAGGCATACTTCCCATATCTGAATCTGACATACCCAAAGAGATCGCCGCTTTTTTGACTTTTAAGTCAAAAAAGCGGCAAACCACATCATCAGATATTTTATAATAAATATCTTATTTTTTCAACTGTTTTGGGGCAATTTCAATCATTAAATGCTTTTTGGGTATTATGTCGTTTTTTTTCACATATATTTTTACAATCTCACCATCAAAAGGCATACGTACCTGATTTTGCATTTTCATTGCCTCCAGTAGCAACAGTGTTTCACCTTCTTTAACTTTATCTTTGGGTTTCACGAAAATATCTATGATTGTACCCGGAATAAAAGAATACAAAAGATTACTATTTGGAGCCTCCCAGTTTACTCTTTTTTCAAATTTTTTGGTAAAGGTGGTTTTATACACTGCACCTTGTATAATTAAGTTTTTTAATTCTTTTTCTTCGTCCATGGTAAAAATTTTTAGAACGGAGGAATTCCGTGTTTTTTCTTCGGAAGATGAATACTTTTATTTTCAGAAACTTTTAAGGCGTGTAAAATACGCGACCTTGTTTCTTTTGGTTCAATAACTTCGTCGATGTATCCTTGTGCTGCAGCAATATACGGGTTGGCAAATTTTTCCTTGTATTCCTGTATTTTTTGCTGGCGCATTTCTTCCGGATTTTCAGCTTCAGCAATTTCTTTTCTGAAAACAATATTTGCAGCACCGTCTGGTCCCATAACTGCAATCTCGGCTGTAGGCCATGCAAACACAAAATCGGCACGAAGATGGCGTGAATTCATGGCGATATAACCACCTCCGTACGCTTTTCTGATTATAACTGTTACTTTCGGAACGGTTGCCTCACTGTAGGCGTACAGAATTTTTGCCCCATGACGTATAACGCCGGCGTGTTCCTGATCAACTCCGGGAAGGTATCCGGGCAGGTCTTCAATGGTTACAATCGGAATGTTAAATGCATCGCAGTAACGTATGAAACGGGCCGACTTGTCTGAACTGTCGGTGTCTAAAACTCCTGCAAGTACCATAGGCTGATTGGCAACAAAACCTACTGTTTCGCCATCCATGCGTCCAAACCCTATTATAATATTCGATGCAAAATATTCCATAACTTCGAAGAAGTCGGAATTATCAACTATCGCTTTAATAATGTCGCGCATATCGTACGGCATACGTGGATCATCAGGTAAGATGTCTTCTATTTTTTTCCCTTTCAGTGGTGCCTTTGGTGGGAAATGCATAGCTTTTCTCAGATTATTTCTTGGAATAAAACTGATAAGTTTTTTAATCTGTTCAAAACATTCCATTTCTGTTTTAGCATAAAAATGTGCGTTCCCTGTAATTTCGGCATGAACGCGGGCTCCACCAAGCTCTTCCATAGAAATTTCTTCACCAAGAACCGATTTTATTACGCCTGGCCCTGTAATAAACATTTTAGAAATGTCTTCAACAACAAAAACAAAATCAGTTAAAGCAGGCGAATAAACTGCACCTCCTGCACATGGACCGAGTATTACTGAAATTTGAGGAATTACACCTGAAGCCAACGTATTTCTGAAAAAGATTTCGCCATAACCTGCAAGTGAATTTACTCCTTCTTGAATACGTGCACCGCCTGAATCATTGATTCCTATTAATGGAACACACATTTTGAGCGCGTGGTCCATAATTTTAGTAATTTTACGAGCATGCATTAACCCCAGAGAACCCCCAGCAACAGTAAAATCCTGTGCGAAAATACAGACAGGTTTATCATGAATTGTTCCCGTTCCTATTATTACGCCATCGCCATGCAATACTTTCGATTCCATGCCAAAATCCTTAGCAGTATGTTCAACAAATAGGTCATATTCATGAAAAGTATTTTTATCCAGAAGTGCTAAAATACGCTCACGGGCTGTAAGTTTACCCATTTTGGCCTGTTGTTCAATGGCTTTATCACCGCCGCCTTTTTGTACTTCTTTTTTCCTTTTCCGTAGATCAAGGACATTGCTTTTTAGTGACATAAAGTTTTTTTTAGTTAAAAATATCCTTCAAGCCGAAGGTTTTAGTTTCAAAGTAGAATGCAAAGTTATAAATTTTTATTCTTAAGAATATTGCTATTTGTTTTGTCGTGTGTAATTTAAAATGAATGGCTTTGATTATTGTCGAATTATAGTACCCGAAGTTTGAAAAGTCTTATTAACGTGCAGCCCTGCGGAAAACAAAAAATGCAATTATACTGTAAATTATATTAGGAATCCAAACGGCAATTAGTGGCGGCATATTTCCGTTAATAGCAAAAACAGTAGAAATTTGCATAAAAAATATATATGAGAAACTCAGAAGCAGACCCAATCCAAGATGAAATCCAATACCACCTTTGATTTTCCGCGATGCCAGGCCGGCACCAATAATAGTTAGTATAAAAGCCGAGAACGGGCCGGCTGTACGTTTGTATTTTTCAATTTCCCATTCTACGTAATTTACACCGCGCAATTTCATCAGTCTGATTTCTTGTTTTAGTGTTGGTGTGGGATATGTCTCCATTTGATTTTCAATAACATTGTAATCGCCTGGTACCATATTTAATGTGGTGTCAATACGGTAACCTTGCTCAAATTCTTCATAATTATCGTGTATTATTCTTTTCCAGTAATTGTTTATAACCCATTTTTCAGATTCTTCATTCCATCTAATATTATCGGCAGTAAGTTTTTCGACAAGTTTTGAATCCTCGAAACGTTCCATGGTAAAACTAAAACCAACATTGTTGGAATTAAAACTCTGCATATAAATATAAACACCGGGTTCAATTTGCCTATGTATGTTTCGTTCCGTTATCAATCTTCCGTTGTTAATATATTTCCATTTGAAATCGTTCAATACTTTATTTGCATTAGGAATTACAAAATGTCCGAGAAAAAGTGATAATGCAGCAAGCAATAAAGCCGAAAAAAAGTAAGGGCGCATTAATCTTTTATACGACACACCGCTGCTTAGAATAGCAATAATTTCGGTGTTATATGCCATTTTCGATGTAAAATAAATTACAGAAATAAATATGAAAAGTGGACTAAAAAGGTTAGCAAAATAGGGAATGAAATTAAAGTAATAATCAAAAATTATATCCTTCCCGGGTATATCCTTGGAAATAAATTCATCGAGATTTTCCGAAATATCAAAAACAATTACGATACTTAAAAGTAAAGCAATTGCGTAAAAGAAAGTACCTAAAAACTTTTTTGTTATATAAAAATCAATTATTTTGTAATATTTCATACTTACAACCTTTGTCTTAATTTTATAACCATTTCGTTTTTCCAGCTTTTAAATTCTCCTGAAATAATCTTCTCGCGTGCTGTTTTTACTAACCATAAATAAAATGCAAGGTTGTGTTGACTTGCAATTTGCGAGCCAAGCATCTCGCCCGATATGATAAGATGGCGCAGATAGGCTTTAGAATACAAGTCGACAAACGATGTGCCGTTCTCATCAATTGGCGAATGGTCGTTTTCCCACTTTTTATTTTTGATATTTATAATTCCGTTATGTGTAAAAAGCATGCCGTTTCTGCCGTTGCGGGCTGGCATTGTACAATCGAACATATCAATGCCTCTGTCTATTGATTCGAGTATGTTCACCGGTGTTCCCACTCCCATAAGGTAGCGAGGTTTATTGCAGGGCAAATCGGCAGTACAAATTTCTGTAATTTCATACATTACTTTTTCTTCTTCGCCGACAGACAGTCCGCCAATCGCATACCCGTCTGCATCGAATGTTTTTGCATTGTTAACGGCGTTTTTACGTAAATCGATAAAAATATTTCCTTGAATTACAGGAAATAAAGCTTGGTCGTAACCATATCTGGGCTGTGTGCTCCTGAATTGTGTGAAACAGCGGTTGAGCCAGCGCTGGGTAAGTTCAAGCGACTTTTTTGCATATGTGTAATCGGAATCGGCGGGAGTACATTCATCGAAAGCCATAATAATATCGGCTCCGATTGACCGTTGGATATCAATTACTTTTTCGGGTGTAAACATGTGGTATGAACCATCGATGTGCGATTGGAAACGAGCACCTTCTTCGCTTAATTTACGAATATCGCCCAGCGAAAAAACCTGATACCCTCCACTGTCTGTTAAAATTGGCCTGTCCCAAAGGTTAAACTTGTGAAGTCCACCGGCATTTTCAATAATATTGGTTCCTGGACGAAGGTATAGGTGGTATGTATTCCCTAAAATAATTTGGGCATGAATATCTTCCTTTATATCTCGGGTATGAATTCCTTTCACCGAACCGGCAGTTCCCACAGGCATAAAAATTGGCGTTTCAATTTTGCCGTGCCCTGTGGTAATAATTCCGGCCCTTGCCCGCGAATCTTCCAAAGCATGTAATAATTCAAACTCCATCGGTTTTTTTTTAATGGGTCAAATATAGTTATATCTATTTATATGAATCATAAAATAATATTTTTGGTCTGTTAATTTACTCTAATTATTTACGCGGCGTAAGTGAAAAGAGGCTACTAAACAATACATATCCGATGGCCTGCAAAACTTTATGTCTATATATCAGAAAAAATAAAAACCACTGCAAAGTTTTATGCTATACTTGTAGAATGTCGTGAAACCTCTATTAGGCCCTTGGCGGTACTTACATCAGTTGATACAACTATTGCATAGGGGCACATGGCAGGTTCCAGAATACTTAGAAACTGTTTTGAATTTCAGGAAAACAGGGAAAAGCAATTGTCAACTGTCAATTGTCCATTATTAATTGCTGTGGATTGCTTCGCCGAGGGCGGCTCGCAAAGAACGTGACGGTATCACGGTTTCGTGAAAGTATCACGCACTGCTGCACGGAGGTTTCACAACCTTGTGAAAGTATTATGCAGGGGTGCACAGGGGTATCACAACTCTGTGAAAGTATCGTGCAGGGTTGCATGGCACTTTCGCGAGCTTGCGAAACGGGAAGCAATCCGGAGTGTGAAATACTGGACTGCTTCGCCGCAAGCGGCTCGCAGTGACGGCGCGCTATATAACTGTCAATTATCCATTGTCAATCGTTAAGTAATTCATGTAAGAGGTTCAAAAAAAACTTATCAGGTAAATACAAAACAGTTTCTTTACATGGTTTTCAACAGGCGGATCTCGGCGATGGGAGGGGTGGTGCGGCCTCGTCCGGTTGAAGCGATTTTTACTTCGAATTCATTGGCGATACCAGCCGGCAGTTCAATCTCGGTACTTTCCCATTGGCCGGTCGCATTGCCATTAGTGGCTATTGTTTGCGCAGCGTTACCTTCGATCTCAACGGTGAAATCGCGTGCCTCGTGGGTGTTCAGGTAAACTATTGATAGGCGTTTACCTTCATTTTGTGGATTCTGAAGCCGGTAAGAGAACCAGCCTCCAGTTTCCCGCCACTGGCGCTCGTGCGAATATCCGTTCGTAGAACGTTGCGAAGCGAAGTCGTGCTCAGTTTCAGGTTGCTGCTGGCCACCGTAAACCACGTCGATAGTGGCGGCGCTCAACGCCTCATCTGCTTCGTTAACAACTGTGTATTCGGTAGGGAAATATATAGTGTAACGGCTCTCGTGGATACCATAGAATGGTTCAAGTTCTACCGCTCCACGCGAGGTCTGCATTATGAAACGGAGCGGAGTATCTCCTGTCTTTATCAGTTCTTCTACTTCGGTACCTTCGGCGGCTATAGTGAAGAAATCGATAGCCGGTACTTTGGGCCCGTGGGCAACGTGTCCCATACGGCTGTCGTCGGCGAAGAGGCCAGTCAGTTCCTCCGAACCGTCGCGCGAGGCTAACACCAGCGGCCCGTATGTTACTGCACGGAATGCTGAGCGGTCGGGCAATGTTTCCCAGTTCAGGTGCATAGGTAGTTCGACATCTACAAGGTCGTTGTTACTCCATTTACGGTCTATTACAGCAAAACCATCACTGTCTGGGGTTGCGGTTTGTGGCTCTCCGTTAACGGTTACCGTAATACCGTCCGTCCACTCAGGGATACGAATCTTAAGCGTGAAACGTTTTGGCCGCTCGCTTTGCACAGTGAAGTGCGTATGCGGTTCCTGTGGAAA
>JAITWJ010000023.1 GCA_031285325.1 Bacteroidales bacterium | reverse complement strand
ATCTGTAGAAATTAACGATAAACTTCAGCTATCGTCTATAATGGCCACACAGCGTTTTTCGCAACGCCCTCCGCGATTTACCGAAGCATCGCTTGTGAAACGCCTCGAAGAACTTGGAATTGGCAGGCCATCGACATATGTACCGACCATTACTACCATTCAAAATCGTAACTATGTAGTTAAAGAAGACCGTGCCGGAACCGAACGCAGTTTTGATGTGATTACCTTGAAAAAAGGGAAAATAATTGAAGAAATAAAAACTGAAATAACCGGGGCCGAAAAATCTAAATTATTCCCTACCGACATTGGTATAGTTGTTAATGATTTTCTTGTTGATAATTTTAACCATATAATGGACTATAATTTCACAGCAAATGTTGAGAAAGAATTCGATTATATTGCAGAAGGTAAATTGGTGTGGAATGAAATGATAGATTCTTTTTACAGTAACTTTCACGAAAAGGTAGAAAATGCATTAAAGTATTCTGAACGTTCGAAAGGAACGCGCGTACTTGGTACTGACCCCCAAACGGGGAAAGAAGTATCCGTAAAAATAAGCAGGTTTGGGCCTGTTGCCCAACTTGGTGGCGAAGATTCAAATAATGATGAAAAACCTCAGTTTGCGAGTTTACGTAACGGACAGCATTTGGAAACAATCACGCTCGATGAGGCCCTTGAACTTTTTAAACTCCCACACGAACTGGGCGAATACGAAAATAAAACGGTTACGGTTGCAATTGGCCGTTTTGGACCATACATCAAGCACGACAATAAATTTGTTTCTCTTGGAAAAAATGATGATCCATTTTCAATCGAACTTGATCGTGCAATAGAACTTATCGAAGCAAAACGTGAAAAAGACAAGAATGCAATAGTAAAAGTTTTCGATGGAGATGAAGTATTACAAATTCTTAACGGAAAGTGGGGACCTTATATTGCATATAAAAAGAAAAATTACAAAATTCCGAAAACAACAAAAGCAGATGCATTGACATTTGAAGATTGTATAAATATTATTAATAATTCGTCGGAAACAAAACCGAAAACAGCAAAAAAGAAATAACCCAAAGAGGCATTTGTTTACTCATCTGCCTCTTCTATATAATGTAGTCGAGATGGATATAAAACAGTATTTTAACCCTGTAAATTTTACATTTTTTACAAAAAAAATTGCTGGCAAATGGAAATATTCACTCGGCAGGGATATAGATAAATCGACCGGGAAATTTACAGTAACAAACATACAAAATGTTGATGTGGTAATTCTTGGTATTCCTTGTTTTGAAGGCATTTGGGATGAATCAAAAATTAAATCTATCAACAAAATAAGAGAAGAATTATATAGCCTTGCCAATTTCTCGGGAACATTAAATATTGTTGACCTCGGCAATTTAAAGTCTTCTACAACTACAAAAGGTACTTATTTAGCCCTTCGCGATATTACAGAATTTTTTTCAGAATTAAATATTGTAACCCTAATTTTGGGAGGAAGTTCAGATTTATGCGCAGGTATTTGTGATGCTTTTTCAAAAGAAATATTTTTCACGTTTTCTTCAATTGATGCACAACTAGACGTAAAAAAAGGACGGGAAAGTTTTGGTTCATCTAACTATCTTACACATATTTTCATGAAAACGCCAAATCTTTTTCAATTTAACTTACTTGGTTATCAACGGCATCTTGTTGCTCCGGAACTATTTTTAAAAACCAACGAATTTGGCAACCATCTTAGCTTAGGCGAGATACACGACGATATTAAAAAAGCTGAACCTGTACTTCGAAATACAAATATTCTTGCATTCGATATAAGATCAGTTAAATCTGCTGAAATTGCCAGCAACAACCACACAAACCCAAACGGCTTACAAAGCGACGAAATGTGCCAGTTGGCAAAATATGCAGGTATGAGCAATAACCTGAAAGTGTTTGGACTATTTGAAACTGACACAAAAAAAGATAGACATGGCATAACTTATAAACTAATAAGCCAAATTGTATGGTATTTTTTTGAAGGGCTTACATTCAGGAAAAATGATCGGGGAGTTACCGGCGAAAAAGTTTTATCCTACGAAGTGGAAATAGACGGACTGGAAAAACCCTTAAAATTTTTATTTTGCGAAAACAGTGGCAGATGGTGGTTCGAAATACAGTCTTTTAATAACGAAAAGTATATTATTGCCTGTTCTGAAAAAGAATACAATAAAGCGTTAAACAACGAAATTCCAGACTTTTGGTTAAACTGTGTGCAAAAAATTGATAGTATATTAAAATAAAGTACTACATAAAACTCAAAATACATTTATATTCTACGAATAAGATATTATTCACAGTTTAATACATACAAGAATATGTGGTTATTCTTGTATGTATTAAAGTCTTTCCAGACTTAGTCGGGTAAATAACCGTGTATAATTCCTCTTTTTGAATCTTTAATGAATAAAAGAATCTCATCTCTTTCCTGAGAAGCCGGCATTTCAGCTTCAATAATTTCAATTGCCTGTGTGGTATTCAATCCTTTTTGATAAATATAGCGGTAAATATCCTGTATTTCCCTTATTTTATCGTTACTGACATTACGTCTTCTTAAGCCGATAGAATTAATACCTACATAAGATAAAGGTTCGCGACTGGCTTTGATAAATGGAGGTACATCTTTACGCACAAGCGAACCACCACCAATCATAACATGCGAGCCAACATGGCAAAACTGATGAATTCCTGACATAGCCGAAACAATTGCCCAATCGTCAACGACAACTTCACCGGCAAGCTGGGTGTTGTTACCCAAAATAATATTGCTACCGATAATGCAATCGTGGGCAACATGCACATAAGCCATCAAAAGATTATTATTACCTATAACTGTTTTGCCTTTTGAAGCGGTGCCGCGATTCAACGTAACCATTTCTCGAATAGTGTTATTGTCGCCAATTTCAACTGTTGTGTATTCGCCTCTGAATTTTAAATCTTGTGGAATTGCACCGATAACTGCACCAGGAAAAATATTACAATTTTTACCTATACGGGTACCAGGCAGTATAGTAACGCCTGAGCCAATACGGGTTCCTTCACAAATTACAACATCCCTGTCGATAGATACGAAAGGTTCTATAACAACATTATCTGCAATTTTTGCATCTGGGTGTACATACGCTAATGGTTGTTTCATATTTCGAAAATACTTTATTTTTAAAATTCTGTTTGTTCTGTCTTTTTAAATATCTGAGCCAAAAATTCACCTTCAGCTACTATTTTGTTTCCAACATATATAATTCCTTTCATGTTGGCAATTCCTCTGCGAATAGGCGAATTTAAACCCAATTTTAATATTAGAGTATCGCCAGGAGATACTTTCCTTCTAAATCTAACATTATCAATACGAATAAAATATGTTGAATATTTTTCTTTCATTCTACTTAATACAAGTAAACCTCCGGTTTGAGCCATTGCTTCAATCATTAAAACTCCAGGCATTACCGGCTCTCCGGGGAAATGTCCCTGAAAGTAATGCTCATTTACAGTAACATTTTTTACACCTATAATTTCATCGTCAGTTATTGAAATTATTTTATCTACCATCAAGAAAGGATAACGGTGCGGAAGAAAACCTTTTATTTTTGACACATCCATTAAAGGAGGTAAGTTTGGATCGTAACTTGGTACCTGAACCAATGTTTTGAGGTATTCATTTTTAAGTGCTTTTGCGAAAATTGAATTTGCCCGATGTCCTGGTTTGTTGGCAATAATTCTTCCTTTTATATGTTTTCCGCAAAGTGCAAGATCGCCAATAACATCAAGCAATTTATGCCTGGCACATTCATTGTCGAAGTATAAGTCTATATTATTTAAAATACCCTGTTGTTTTATCTCAATATTATCGTAATTAAAAAGTTTAGTCAACCTGTTAAATTCTTCCTGACTGATTTCCTTGTCAACAATAACAATGGCATTATCCAAATCACCACCTTTAATCAAATTCATTTTCATCAGAACTTCTAACTCGTGAAGAAAAACAAAGGTACGGCAACTTGCAATTTCTGTTTTAAAACTACTTATCGAATCCAGTGTAGCAAATTGGTTATTCAATACTTTCGAAGGGAATGAAATAAAAACATTCAGACGATAGTCGTCGTCGGGCAGGGCTGTTATTGTGGATCCGGATTGCTCGTCAAAAATCTCAATCTTTTTCTTTATTTCGAAATATTCACGCTCCGCCTCCTGTTCAACTATTCCGGCTTTCTCAATAGCTTCAACAAAATACCTCGAACTACCATCTATAATTGGCGCTTCTTCGTTGTTAACTTCAATTAATACATTATCGAGATTCATACCGATTAACGCAGCTAGTGTATGTTCAATTGTACCAATACGGACTCCGTCCTTTTCAAGCAAAGTACCCCTCGATGTATCAACAACAAAATCAACATCAGCATCTATAACTGGCTGATTATAAAGGTCGATTCTTTTGAATTTAAACCCGTGATTTTCAGGGGCAGGAAGAAAGTTCATGGCAACACTTACTCCGGTATGCAGTCCAACACCTTCAATTTTAAATGATTTTGCTAATGTTTTCTGTTTTACACTCATACTAATACATTTGAATAATTATTTATTACTCTTTAACAGTTTTACGTCTTTTTTTAACTGAATAATTTCTTCTCTCAGTTGAGGCAAGTTTTTAAAAATTACAGCAGTTTTTACGGCATCTTTAATATTGAATGCAGGGGTCATTAGAAGAGTTTCGTTATCTTTCACCGAGTTTGATACACCTGATTGGGCTCCAATATGCACATTATTTCCAATATTAATATGGCCGGCTACACCAACCTGTCCGCCGAGTTTACAATTTTCACCTATCTTTGTTGTTCCGGCAATACCTGTTTGTGCGGCAATTGCTGTGTTTGCACCAATCTCACAATTATGGGCAATATGAACAAGGTTATCTATTTTTACTCCGTTACGGATTATAGTTGATCCAATTGTACCACGGTCGATGGTTGTATTTGCACCAATTTCAACATCATCTTCCAATATCGAATTTCCAACATGTGGTATTTTTTTGTATGTACCATCATTCTGAGGTACAAAACCAAAACCATCGGCACCAACAACACAACCAGAGTGCAAAATACAGCGATTTCCTATAATACAGTCATCGTAAATTTTTACTCCTGAATACAGAATACAATTATCACCGACACTTACATTTTCGCCGATAAAAACATGTGGATAAATTTTAACATTATTGCCTATTCTAACATTTTTTGAAATAAATGCAAAAGCCCCCACATAAATATCTGTTCCGGCTTGAATCGATTCGTGAATGAAACTAGGCTGTTCAATACCTGTTTTCAAATTCGATTTTGCCATGAAATAAAACTCGAGCAACGAGGCAAATGCTTTGTATGCATCGTCAACTTTTATTAAAGTTGCTGAAATATTTTTTTGAGGCTCGAAACTTTTGTTAACTAAAACTACCGATGCTTGTGTTTCATAAATGTAATTTTCATATTTAGTATTGGCAAGAAAAGCCAAAGTACCGGGTTTCCCTTCTTCTATTTTAGATACATTATATATTTTTATATCGCCGTTCCCGACAACATCACCTTGTAAAAAGGCTGCAATATCAGTAGCTTTAAATTCCATCTTTTGTTTTTTCGTGTTGCAAATATAGGTTTTAACTAATAAAAGTCCAATTCTTTGGGAAAACAGGCAAAATATTTACGTACTGTTTTTGTAAGCGCCGACAAATTAATGTCCGACGCATTACGAATATCTCTTACTTTGCCATTTTTTGAAAGGATAAGAATGTTTTCTCCTTCGCGGTTTAAAGCATTGTTGGTTATCTCGCCTGTAATAAGAAAATATGGTGATAGTTTATAATTACCGGTTAATTTTTCTGTTATTTTTTGGAGTATTTTTTCTTCCCACACTTTAGATACCGGCATCGATTTTATTTCTATTTTAAATAATTTTCGATTTGTAATACTTTTTGCCAGATAAGATAAAACAGGATCATGGTGATGTTCCCATTCTTTTACCGAAGCAAGAATGTCGCTGTCGTCTAAAAGTGAATACCAGTCAAGAATATTTTTACCAGAAACAGTAATGTTACTTTTGAAATCATTATAGTTAAACCGGTTTTTCAGGAAAATATCAAGAATAGGAGTGGCGAAAATATTTTCACCAGATGCTACCAGTTCGCGTGCTCTTTTTAAAACATTAATGAGTTGAAATTCGGCTGAAACAACAGTTTTGTGTAAATAAACCTGCCAATACATTAAACGACGGGCTATCAAGAATTTTTCGATTGAATAAATCCCTTTAACATCGGCAACTATTTGATCGTCATAAATATTTAACATTTTTATTATCCTGTCTATACCTACAATGCCTTCCGTTACACCGGTAAAAAAACTGTCACGGCTAAGATAATCGAGCCTGTCCATATCGAGTTGGCTTGATACCAGTTGATGTAAATATTTCTTACGGTAACAGTTTGTAAAAATCTCAATGGCCAATTCCAGTTTACCCTTAAATTGGCGATTTAACTCGTGCATTAACAGAATAGAAATTTCCTCATGAGGAATTTCAACTATCGTATTTTCAAGCACATGCGAAAAAGGGGCATGACCAACATCATGCAGCAGGATGGCAACGGCTACAGCCTCCTCTTCTTCTTCGTTAATTTCATGCCCTTTCAGTCTGAGTACCGAAATTGCCTGCCGCATTAGATGCAGTGCGCCAAGAGCATGCTCAAACCTGGTATGGTTTGCCCCCGGAAATACTAAAAACGACAACCCTAATTGTTTAATCCGCCTCAAACGCTGAAAAAACGAATGCTCAATTAAGTCAAAAATCAACTCCGATTGAATGCTGATAAAACCAAAAACTGGGTCATTTATGATTTTCTTCTTGTTCAATACCATCAGGTTAACAAACTAAATAACTTTTAAAAGCCCAAAAGTATAAAACTTAATCAAATGTAAAAATGCTAAACTCTATATTAACTCAATGCAAGGTTACGTATTATTATTTATTTAAAATCAAAAAATTATACAACGAATGTTTTGAGAATGAACATTTTTTTTTACTTTTGCAACGACTTTTGAAAACCTGTTATAGGGGACCTTTGGTTCCCTATTTTATTTATAATTAGTGATTAACAAAGAAATAGTTATAAAACTGGCGGAGGAAAAACTTGATGAAAAAATGTTCCTCGTTGATGTTACGGTCAGTAAAAGCAATGTAATAAATGTTTTTGTTGACAGTTTTGACGGAATTACTATTGATAAATGTATAGAAATAAGCCGTCATATTGAACACAACCTTGACAGAGAAGATGAAGATTTTGAGTTACAGGTTTCATCGCCCGGAATTACTGAGAATTTCAGAGTGAAACAACAGTATTTCAAATACAAAGAAAGAGAAATTGAACTTGTTACAAATGAGGATCAAAAACTGAAAGGATTACTTAAAGAGGCTGTCGAAGAGGGAATTATTCTCGAAACTGTTTCCAATGTAAAAATAGAAGGGCAAAAAAGAAAACAACCGGTAATAAAAGAATATAAATTTAAATACGACGAGATAAAAAACGCAAAAGCAGTTATTACTTTTAAATAATAATATGTAAAATGGAAAACATAAACCTGATTGATACTTTTACTGAATTTAAGGAGTTGAAAAATATCGACAGAGCAACTATGATGAACGTGCTGGAAGATGTTTTTCGCAGCG
>JAITWJ010000014.1 GCA_031285325.1 Bacteroidales bacterium | reverse complement strand
ATTAAACATTCTAATTTTAGTTTGGCTAAAATTATTGCGAGTTTGGACGATGCTGTTTTTGAAGATTGCAATTTTAACGGCGCAAAAATAATGGGAGGAACATACGGTTATGAATATGGAGGAAGAAGAACAACATTTCGTAATTGTGATTTTACTAATGCCGTATTTAAAAATGTAGAATTTCGTGCCTCAAAATTTATTCATTGTAATTTCACAAATACAAAATTCATAAAATGTGATTTAAGAGGTATGAAAATAGAGGGGGAAATAAATCTCAATCCCTCACAGTTTGAAAGCATGGAATTACCGGATGTACTTAATTCCCCACTGGCGCGGACTTGCTGTCATTAAATCCCCATTTACCGCAAGTTTCCGTGAGCCGTAACCTGTGCCTTTCTGTCCTCAAAACCATTACGCAATCACAAAAATCAAATAAATCACAGTTCAGACTTTGGGGCGGCTTCCCAAATAAAAATATTCTTTCCCAAACTTTGGGATTAAATATAAATGAATTATCTTTCAAATAAATCAAATATACGCCAGATAAATCAAATATCTTTCAGGAAAATCATTTTTAAGCGGAATAATTGATTATTTTCGCAGAATTACCAATTATTCATTGATTCGGACAATTGCCTCCCTCAAAAACGCATATACATTTTCCGGAAAAATGCTGCGTATCGTTTCCGGAAAGCAATATTTAACGAAATAAAAGTTGTAATTTTGCACAAAAATAATCCCCAATGAAAGCAGCATTAATCACATTAACTCTCCTCGCCGCAACATTCGGCGCAATGCAGGCAAAAGCACAAACTTTTGAAGTAAACAAAATCAACTGCCAATCAGAGGAAGAAATAGCAGACACAACGGAAGACACCATAAAGTTCGTGCCGCCCGTCATTTCCGAACCGGTTTATACAGAACCCAGTCCCCGCTGCCTCAGCCTCAAAACCGAAACCCGGGAAGATTCAACGGTTTATGTTACGGAACAGATTTTGGAATATGACGGGGAAGATTTTTCACTGTATATGGAATACGGTTTGGAAAGTTTTTCGGCGCAGATTACGGTTGAAAACCGCGAGTACAATGCGTTTACAGACGTATATCTCGATACGGAAGGAAACGAAAACGTTGCACGCTATCATTTTAAACACGATTTCATAAACGGAACTTGCAGGATAGAAAACGACCGCCTTATCTTCACGCCCAACGAAACCGAAAAATATGAAACGCGCACCTTTAAAATTCAATTCGCCCCCGATTCAAAAAAGATAGAATGTTTGACCGACGAAAAAAACAATGTTTGGACAACAGGCGAATGCTATAAAGCGCAGATAATGATGGGGATTTGAAAATAAAAATAATCTCCCAATGAAAAAAACATTAATCCTTTTAATCCTTTGCCTTATGGCAATCACAACAGGTTGTGCACAGCAGCCCTCAAAGACTTCCGACCCGGGCGTAATCATCAACGGCATACGCTGGGCAACGCGCAATGTAGCCACTCCCGGCACGTTCGCCGACAAACCAGAAGACGCAGGAATGTTCTACCAGTGGAACCGCAAAAAAGCGTGGAACGCAACAGACAGCATTGTCGTTGGTTGGGACACTTCCATGCCTGAAGGTGACGAATGGGAAAAAGACAACGACCCAAGTCCCAAAGGCTGGCGTATACCGACAATGGAAGAATTTGCAAGTTTGTGCGACGAAGATAAAGTCAATATTGAATGGACAACACAAAATAGCGTAAAAGGCATGAAATTTACTGACAAAGCAAACGGTAACAGCATTTTCCTGCCAGCCGCCATTCACAGGTATCCCTATGATGGACAAATTCCTGATGTGGGGACCGGCGGCTTCTATTGGAGCAGCACTATAAACGAAGAATATACTACTCTCGCTTACCATTTATTCTTCATGAGGGGTGAGATAAATTCCGGTTATACAAGCGCAACAGACGGGGGTACTTTTATATGCGGATTTTCCCTGCGTTGCGTTGCGGAATAAAATAAAAAAACAGAAAAAATAAATAATGAGAAAACGAAAAATCAAGGAATTAATAACAAAAGACAACCTGATTATCCGGATTGTTTCGGCAATGTTCGGCATAATGGTACTGCAACAATTAGGTGTGCTGATAAACGCCGTGTTTAAGATTGATAAAATAATATACAAAGACGCATTTATTTTCGGCGAGAATGTTTTTTTGAAAGAAAATATCTTTAATATTCTTTATGTATCGGCAGCATTGGCGGCGGTTGTTCTGTTCATTTTACGAAAAAAATCCGGCTGGCTACTTTTAACATTCTGTTTGGTGTGGCACATTGGCACGTTGATTTTATTTGATTTGGAATTATTAAACGAAATTTTGTATAACACAGGTTTTATGATGAGTGAAACCTCCGATGCAGAATTTGAATGGTCGCAATCTTTTCCGCAATTTCTCGCTTTTGCTTCATTAAAGAATACTGTTTTGACTCTTGTCGATTCGTCATATTTACTGAAATTTATAAGCGGACTCTGTGTGATGCTTATTGCATGGGCAGTTCAATATGCGTTATTATGGCTGATTTGCCTGCCACGGATACGG
>JAITWJ010000115.1 GCA_031285325.1 Bacteroidales bacterium | reverse complement strand
TGAGCAAAAGGAGTATAAAACTGATGATTACCGCGCCGTGATTGAAGGCTACGTGGCGAACCTGCTTAGTATGGAAGTTTATCCGGAAACGCAGATTATTACTAAAACCAAAACTGTTACTGTTACAAAAAAAAATCAGTGGGGGGTGGGTATTCAGGCAGGTTACGGAATAACGGCCGGTAAACTGTCGCCCTACATAGGTGTGGGGGTACAGTGGAATTTAATAGGGTTTTAGAGGTTATATTTCACATGGTATTACTAAAATTAATATTCATGAGGCATAAAAAAACACCCATCTAACCCACCCTCAAAAAAGCACCCGTTTTCAGGTATTTTTTGTACAATTCCGTGTACTTGTTTTGTAATTCATTGATAACAAACGTTTATCGTGGAGATTACCGGAATCGAACCGGTGACCTTTTGACTGCCAGTCAAACGCTCTAGCCAACTGAGCTAAATCCCCATTCTTATGTGTGCAAATATAAAAAATATTTTTTACACCATACAATTAGAGTATGATGAAGTTTATACAATATTTTTTTCATTAAAAATCATTAATATGAAATTATATCCAAACATAATTTAAATAATATGTGATTTACATTTGATTAATTATTATTACATTCGGAACTTGGTTTACAGGCTTAAATTAAGCCTGTAAATAATTGAAAAATAAAGAGTATGAATTTAAAGAAATCACCAAAAGCTAATCTCGAAAATAAAAAGAATATATTCTTTTTATTGGGATTGGTATTTGCTCTTTGTGTTACGTTTTTGGCTTTTGAATGGAACACAAAGCCCAAAAAAATTACATTGTCTGGTTCAGTCCAGATGCCGGATATAGAAGAAGATATAATAATACCCATTACACGTGAACAGGAAATTCAGACGCCACCACCACCACCACAGATTATTGAATCATTTTCAATAGTCGATGATGACATTAAAATTGAGGATAATCTTATAATTGAGGATACTGAAACTGATAATCGGATGATTATTGACATAGCGATGGTTGTCCAGACACAGGAAAAGGAAGCGGAAGAAATTGAGGTTTTCTCAATAGTTGAAAATATGCCTGAATTTCCGGGGGGAGAATTAGCTCTACATAGATTTATTACAAATACTGTCAAGTATCCGCTAATTGCCATGGAAAACGGCATCCAGGGGAAAGTTTACGTAACTTTTGTAGTCGAAAGAGACGGTAGTGTTTCAAATATCAAAATTTTTAAAGGAGTTGATCCTTTGTTAGATAACGAAGCGCTTCGTGTTATGAGAATGCTTCCTAAATGGAAGCCTGGCACACAAGGAGGTAAAACGGTCCGTGTGTCATATAATGTTCCTATTAACTTCGTTTTTAATTAAAAAATTAATAAATATTTTTGTGTTTCTGTTCCATATTAGGGGCAGAAGTTTTCGTTATATAAATACATGATTGAAACAGTACCAATAACAGAAAAAGCGGTTATAGTAGGTTTGATTAACCAAAACCAGGATGAAAAACATGTGATGGAATATCTTGACGAACTTGAATTTCTTGCTGATACGGCAGGTGCTACAGTTCTGAAAAAATTCACACAAAAACTTGATGCGCCAAATCGAGCCACATTTGTCGGGCCGGGCAAACTTGAGGAAATTAAAAATTATATGAAGGCTGTTGAAGCATATACTGTAATATTTGATGATGAACTCACCCCTACTCAGTTACGAAATATTGAACGTATATTAGAATGTAAGGTACTCGACCGCACTAACCTTACTCTCGATATATTTGCCAGCCGGGCAAAAACAGCCCATGCGAAAACACAGGTTGAACTTGCGCAATACCAGTATTTGCTTCCAAGATTAACTAAAATGTGGTCTCACCTCGAACGCCAACGAGGAGGTATTGGCATGCGTGGTCCTGGTGAAACCCAAATTGAAACTGACCGTCGAATAATTTTAGATAAAATTGCAAGGCTTAAAGAACAACTAAAAAATATAGATAAACAAAAAGCTATTCAACGAAAAAACAGAGGTAAATTAGTCCGTGTTGCACTAGTTGGTTACACCAATGTAGGAAAATCTACAATTATGAATATGATTGCAAAATCGAATGTTTTTGCTGAAAATAAACTTTTTGCAACACTCGATACAACTGTCCGAAAAGTTGTTATTACCAATATACCATTCCTGCTTACCGACACCATAGGATTTATCAGAAAACTACCTCACAGTCTTGTAGAATCATTTAAATCAACACTCGACGAAGTACGTGAAGCCGATATCTTACTGCATGTTGTTGACATTTCGCACACAGGATTCGAAGAACAAATTGAAATTGTAAATAACACACTAAAAGAAATCAAAGCAGACGATAAACAAACTATTCATGTCTTTAACAAAATTGATGCATTTACTTACATTCATAAAGATGAAGACGATTTAACTCCACGATTAAAAGAAAATTTCACTTTACATGAATGGCAAAATTCATGGATGGCAAAAAATAATAATCCATCCGCTTTTATTTCTGCCACTCAAAAGAAAAACATTGAAGAATTCAAACAACTGTTGTACGAAGAAGTGAAAAAAATTCACTCACAGCGTTTCCCGTTCAATGATTATTTATTTGACATAAACTGGGAAGAATAAAAAACACAACGAAAAGCGGTTCTACTCATAAAAAAACCGCTCTCCAAAATTACATCTAACTTTTGGAGAGCGGTTACAAATTACAGAATTTTGTAATTTATAAAAACTTTATTTCCTTATTCTGGCAACTTCAAATTCAGCCCTGCGGTTCTGTTTTCTGTTATCTATCGAAGTATTAGGAACAGCCGGCTTATCTTCGCCATAATTATTAGAACCAACATAAGCATTGTTTACACCTTTCGACAGCAAATATTTAACAACTGCCTGAGCACGTTTTTCTGAAAGGCCCATATTGTAACTGTTAGTTCCAATATCGCAGGTATGCCCGCCAATTACAAGATTATACTCCTTGCTCGAAAGAATTTGATTAACCAATTTATCCAATGCAGCAATACCTTCTGGTTTAAGTGTTGCTTTATTGAAGTCGAAGTAAATAGCCGAAATTACCAAATCTTCCCAATCCGCAGGGCATCCTTGATTAGAAACCAAACCAGGGACGGTCGGACATTTATCTTCACAGTCGATTACACCATCGCCGTCAGAATCAAGCGGACAGCCGTTAGCATCAACTGGACATCCTTTTGGAGTATTAGGACATCTATCCCTGTTATCAGGAACACCATCTCCGTCAGTATCAGGACAACCATTAAATCGAGCTAAACCCGGAACATCAGGACAGGCATCATCTTTATCAGGAACACCATCTCCGTCAGTATCAGGACAACCATTAAATCGAGCCAATCCAGGCTGGTCAGGACAGTCATCTTGATAATCAGGAACTCCGTCGCCATCGCGATCCAACGGACAGCCGTTAGCATCAACCTGCACTCCCGGAGGAGTGTCCGGACATTTGTCTTTTCTGTCAGGCACTCCGTCGCCATCAGAATCTTTACCAAAGCCAAAAGCAAACTCAATAATTCCGTTTAATTTCAAAAAGTCATCAGAAACAGGATGTACATAACCGATGTTGTTTATCCTTTCACCATCAATACCACTGATATAGCCTGCCTCAAGATAAAGAGACGTATTAGGGCTTATCGGGAATTTTGAACCAACACCGGCATTAAAATTAACACCTTCAAAAAGGTCTGCCATAAAATACCCGGCACCACCAAACAAATAAGGCTGTACACTTGCTCTTTCAGGAAGAATTTTACCATTGTTAAATTTATAACGCAGGTTCAGCAATGGATTGAACATATCAATACCGTCATTTTTAAACAACAAATCGGTACCATAATTATGAAAACCCATTTCGCCTTTTAACATAAGGTCAAAAGACGGACTCAAATACCGACTCAAATATAATTCACCCAAGACTCCTGCATTTTCAAATTCAAGGTTACTATAAACACCTGGGCCTAATCCGATTGCCCATTTTTTTTCAGCATTCTGAGCAATAGAAGAACCTACAGCAAAAAACAGCACCAAAAAAAGGAGAGTAATTTTTTTCATGATTATAATTTTTTGTAAATTTATATTAATTAGGCTTATTTATTACTTTTTATTATTTTTTAATCTTGGCCAAAGTTAAAAATTTATATTTACAAATAACATAAAATAATATTTTTTGTTTGCTATAATTGATATTGAAACAACAGGAAACGGCTATAAAAATGGTAAAATTACCGAAATAGCAATTATTCAGCATAATGGAATCGAAATAACCAACTCTTTTTCAACTCTTATTAACCCTGAAATGTATATACCTAATTTTATTACAAAACTTACCGGAATAGATAATAAAATGGTTGAAACTGCACCAAAATTCTATGAGGTAGCAAAAAAGATAGTAGAAATGACTGCCCGCAGAATTTTTGTTGCTCACAATGTTAATTTCGACTACCGTTTTATTAAAGAGGAGTTTAACAGGCTTGGATATGATTATAACTGTAAAACAATGTGTACTGTAAAATTAGCCCGAAAATTATTGCCCGGCCATATTTCATACTCCTTAGGAAAATTGTGCTCCGATCTTGATATTGAAATCAATAACCGACATCGTGCTGAGGGCGATGTATTAGCCACTGTTAAACTTTTTGAAATTCTTATTGAAAAAAACAGAATATATAACGATACAAAAAATGCCGGAAATATTAAATTATGGAACTTCTGAAGAACTAATTATATATACACTCTTAACAGACCTTTATATTCCCAATTATTCTTTTTCATTTTGATTTTCTTCAGCGAAATCAAGCATGTTTTTACTCTGTAAAATATTATACCAAAGCAGTATTTTTTTTATGTCTGATACATATACCCTACTTTTATCATAATTGGGCAAAATGCCTTCAAAATATTCCCTTAGCTTATTTTCAGGTAATTTAGGGTTAATTGAAGCATTCCCATTTTCTTTATCTGAAATAACTTTAAGGATTTCCTTTAAAGGAGTTTCACCGGTTTGGGTATAAACTGAAATATCTTCGAGCGATGAAACCTTTGATACGGAATAAACCGGCATTCTCTTGTTTGCATCCAACGATTCAACAATAATGTTGTTTTTTGACTCGGCAACTAATCTGAAAAGTCCCGAATGTCCTGATATTGCTAATAATCCTTTTAACACTGCCAAAATTTTTGGCGAATATACAATTTTATTTTTTATGATATAATTGATTTCTTATTCAATTATGATTAACATACTAAAACAGGTTAAAAAAAGAA
This sequence comes from Bacteroidales bacterium, assembly GCA_031285325.1. GTDB lineage: Bacteria > Bacteroidota > Bacteroidia > Bacteroidales > Prolixibacteraceae > Draconibacterium. Next base: position 8,957 of record JAITWJ010000115.1, on the reverse strand, counting down.
TCAACAATCGGTATCAAGTGTATCCATAAATTTTCCATTGGTGCAGAGTATCAAGCATTATAATTATCGTAGAATTTATAAAAACCCCGCTACACATTCCGTAAATAACAACGTTATTAAAAAAAAGAACTCCCCGCAGATTTAAACCTGCAGGGAGTTCTTTACAAATTATTCAGCAATACTAATTTACAGTATCAATAAACGTACACAGATTTACTGTAAGTGCCTATATAATTACCGTTAACCGATACGGTGCACGAAACCATATCGTAATTGAGATACGGGTCATTTGGAACATTAAATAACCCTTCTGATGAAGCAGTGTTACTTGAAGCCGAAACAAGACTTCCGGCGCTCCATTCATATTTCAGGCCTGGGTATGTGTGAGGCATTAATTGAAACGAAACGTATGTACTGCCTTTATACACTGCGTCGGGACCTGCAACAGGCCCCAGTGAGGGCGAAGACGCTGTTATAGATTGAGTTACAACTACCTTACCGTTTACTTTTGCGGTAAGCGTTCCCGAACCCGAATTTGCCGTTACAGTAACAGTTGTTGCACTGCCGGTAGTAGTTGAGAGCGAGAACGGGCCGCTTATTGTCCATGTTACTGTTCCCGAAGGTGCATTATAAAGATAATAAATTGCTTTATTTCCGTTATAGTATATTTCAGCAGGGCCGGAAATATATGTCAAACCATAACTATTGTAGCTATTGTTACTCAAAAAAGTGTTGATTTCATTTTTCGACTGTGCAGAAAACCAAATGTCTCGAGAATACTGACACATGATAGAAGATCGGTTTATGTCATCCCAGGCACAATACATATCATCCGAAGGATTATCCTCCGCATTAAGATTATGGCCTATTTCATGAGCTGTTGTGTTGTAAATGTAAGATTGCTCCATAGTCAATGAATATGCGTGATTATTAGGTGCGTTACCATTTATGTGCCCTTTATATGCTATTCCCGCAACTGGCTTATTTTGGTAAGTCAAGGTTTTTCCGGTAAACAAATGGGCAATATTACGGTTAACTCCTCTAAGGTTAGCATTCCAGTAGTTCCGAAAAGAACCGAGCAGAGTTTCTGCATCACTCGAAGTGTAAGGTTGTGAACTTGTTGTATAAATATGTCTAAGGGTAACAAAAACGCCTAATCCAAGGTTTGCCTCGTAAAAACCATTGACAACATTCATTATATACATCGTTATTCTATCTTCGGTACCTGTTCCGTATACCTGATAAAACTCATAGTCGGCATCAATTGCTACTTTAATAGATCTTGAAGCACTTCTGGTTAAAGGCGTATCTGCAATTAAACTTTCTACACCTTCTTTAGGAACTTCTAAAGCATCGCTAACATAATCGGAATAATTATCATCAGGAATAATATCCAAACTTCTGTACACAATAAGACTTTTATCCTCTTTGTTTCGGCTAAAGTCATTAGCAGACCTTATTACATAGTGATAATTTTCACCAAATATAATGCCCAAAAAACCGTTTTCGTCAAATCCAAAACGAACACGTTTACCATCAGAAGTTATGCCTTTATACGTATTTACTACAAACTCATCTGTATTATCAAACACGCCTTCGTCGGTAGTGTATGTTGACTTAAAATCGGGCGTACGCAAATCGTTTAATTCCAATTTGACTGTAAAGTCCAAGCCTTCATCAATTTGCAGCCGAACACTACCTGATCCTCCATTACCTTTAAATATTCCGTCAATTCTTTTAAATTAATGTTAAAAGCGGTATATTTACTCAGGTGTTTATCGAGAATTGCTTTGTCGGTTTCCGTTAACGAAGCGCTTTTTATGCTTGGTGCATAAACCGCTTCCTGCGAACGGGTAACAGCACTAACATCCTGTTCTGCACTGTAAGGTTTAAGTTCCTGTTCTTTGCAACTGTAAAGAATAAGAAACAACCCTAAAACTATATTTATTATTTTCTTCATAATTTGTTTTTTAATTTAATAATTCATTTAATTTATTTTCAAACTCAGTAAGTGGCATTTTATTTATATATTCATGTTGTTCATAAATAAAGTCCACATTGTTATATACGATAAGACTTTTATCGTCTTTGTTTCGTGTAAAGTCATTAGTGGACTCTATGACATAGTGATGATATTCACCAAATATAGCGCCCAAAAAAATGTTTTCGTTAAATCCAAAACGAACATGTTTACCGTCGGAAGTTGTGCCCTTACAGGTATATTCATAACGTGGATCATCTGATTCCAGTTCGATCAGCCAGTCCAGGTCTTCATTAATTTGCAGCCTGACACGTCCTTTGCCTCCATTGCTGTTAAAGTATTCTGTCAATTCTTTTAAATCCATTGTAAATACAGTGTATTTACTCAGATATTCATCAAGAATTGCTTTATCATTCTCCGTTAACGAAACAATTTCTATATTCGGAGTGTAATCCGATTCCTCTGGAGTATAAACTGGTTTCTCAGGCGTGTAATCTGTTTCCTCTAAACGAGCTAATTCTTCTTCTATGCGAGCTAATTCTTCTCCATTAATGTCATGTCTGGTTACATAACCATCTAATATTTTCAAAACAGATTGCGAACACACAAAAGTACAATAGTCTTCAGGTTTTTCGAACCATACATGACCGGGAGGAACTTCATACGGCCAGTCGGGCGAATGGGTAATATGCATAATCAAAGTATCGCCTGTATTACATAAATTCAATTTTTCTAATCTGTTTGACTCAATAAATGAATTACCATCTCCCCAAACTGTAAACACATCGTTGCCTGTTTTGTCAAAATTTCCTTTCAGGTCTTCAAGAAGCTTTACTCTAACACCATATTCAATTTTATCTAAAACCACACCCTTAACAAGGTATGATTCTTCATAAAACTCAGTATTGGGTGCATATGCAGAAACACCATCCAAAAACCCCGAAATACCGAGGCAACCCAGCCCTACTTCGGGTACGTTTACCGGTTCTTCATGTTGTTTTTCACAACCAATAACAATGGCAACCACCATCGTTATTATTAGAATATTCTTATACATGATTTTTTATTTAAAAAAAAATTAAAGAGTTACCTGTTTTGCAGGTCTTTGGCAAAAGATACAAAAACACTGTCAAAATCCAGTCTCTTGCTTTTTTAAAAATACTGTACTTAACATATATTGCTGAACAATTATTTCCCAAATAATAATGTGAAGTATTTTTGTATGAAAGGATAAGTATCATTGTTTTTATATATTAAATATTATGCAACGAATGTAAAAATACTATTTAATATTACAATAGTATTTCAAATATTTTTTACGAAATATCTTTTATTTTTTCAACAAACATGGTTTTTGCGTTTTTTTATGCGTAACGAGGGTTTATAAATAAAATATACCTGGAAAATTTTATGCAAGGGAAACGGGAAAATAAGCCATCGAACCAAATAAAAAAAGCGGCTTCGTTTATAGAAGCCGCTTTGCAAACTTAGTTATACTTTACTTAAAATAGCGGTTATACAACCCTTCAAATCCTTTTCCATGACGTGCTTCATCTTTACACATTTCGTGTACCGAATCGTGAATGGCATCCAAATTTTGCTGTTTGGCCAACGTTGCTATACGTTTCTTGTCTTCGCAAGCTCCGGCTTCGGCTTCCATACGTTTCTTCAGATTAGTTTTTGTATCCCACACCACTTCGCCGATCAATTCGGCAAACCTTGAAGCATGTTCAGCCTCTTCCCAAGCATAACGCTTAAAAGCTTCGGCTATTTCAGGATAACCCTCGCGGTCGGCCTGCCGGCTCATGGCTAAATACATTCCTACCTCGGTACATTCTCCTGCAAAATGAGCCTGTAAACCTTCCCATATCACCGGATCTACGCCTTTGGCAACGCCAATAACATGCTCGTCGGCAAACTGTAAAGCCCCAACTGTTTCAACAAATTCCTTAAATTTTTCTTTAGGTTGTCTGCATTGCGGACATACCTCACATAATTCTTCTCCCTCGTGTACGTAACCACACACGGTACAAATCCATCTTTTTTTCATTTCGCAAATAAAATTAAATAAATTAATATAAATTGATAATATAAGTAACGCGTCTATTATTTTCGAGAACTAAAGTATCAATTATTCTGGAAAACACATTAATAAAATCCATAGATTATATATATGCAACAATTTATAAAATTAATACTCCGGCAAGAAACAGATTTTTTTTGCTTACAAGTTCCCTTTTTCAAACTGTTTGTGAGCAACAAAATAACTCGTATAAAACCACAAAATAAATGCGGCATAATGTTTCATTGAATGAATTACATTTGAAAAACGATTATTTTTGAAACTTACGAATATATGTATCGAATTATTAATAATATCATAAAAAACAGTAATGTTAAACAATTTAAACATCGAAGAAGTCCTTTTTATCGACATTGAAACAATTCCATTGGTTCCCGAATACGGAGTACTTACAAAAAAATGGCAACAACTTTGGGAAAATAAAATGAAGTATTACATCGACAATGGTGAACCGGCCGAAGACTTGTATGAACGTGCCGGAATTTATGCTGAATTCGGAAGAATTATATGCATATCAGCCGGATATATAATTCAGAAAAAAGGTGAATCGTATTTCAGAATAAAATCGTTTTACGATAATGATGAAAAGAAACTTATCAACAACTTTTTTGATGCCTGGGAAAAGTTTGAAATAAAAGGGAAACGCCGGTTATGTGCACACAATGGTCAAGAATTCGACTTTCCTTATATCTCACGCCGTGCATTGGTAAATGGACTGAAACTTCCGAAGGTACTAAGTATATCGGGAGCCAAACCATGGGAAATAAAAGACACATTAATAGATACGCTCCAACTTTGGAAGTTTGGCGACTACAAACATTACACATCGCTTTCGTTGTTATGCGAACTTTTCAATATTCCAACTCCAAAAGACGATATTGACGGAAGCCAGGTAGCCGAAATTTACTGGAAAGAAAACGATATTGACCGTATTATTAAATATTGCGAAAAAGATACACTCGCCGTTGCAAACCTGTTACTAAAATATTTAGGCAAGAAAATTATTAGTTTTGAAAACATTGAGAGTGTTTGAGGATATAAAAATGACAAAATAATCCCTAATGAAGTTCAATTTTTCATCATCCTGTCAATTTCACGTTTTGAATCTTTTTCTTTTATAGATTCTCGTTTATCGTATATTTTTTTGCCACGGGCAAGCGCAATATCCAGTTTTGCAAGACCACTTTCGTTAATGAACATACGTACAGGAACAATAGTAAAATTTGATTCTTTAATCTTTTTTTCGAGTTTTAATAATTCTTTACGGTTTAAAAGGAGCTTACGGTCGCGTTTGGCAATATGGTTATTACATGTACCCATTTCGTATTCCGAAATGTGCAAATTTTTAACAAACAATTCTCTATTATAAAACTGACAATACGAATCGGTTAAGTTAGCTTTACCTCCTCTTATAGATTTTATTTCGGTACCTGTCAACTGTATCCCAGCTATAAAACGTTCTATCAATTCGTATTCAAACGAAACTTTTCGGTTCTTTATATTTATATTTTCCTGTTTATGCATTATTAACGTGAATTAGGCAGCAAATTATCTGCATTAATTTAACAATGCCTCTTTTTTTTACAGCTATCTTGGATTAAAACTGAATTTAATTTCTACTTGATTAGTGAAAAATAATTCGCGGGCAATCTTCACTCCCACTTCTTACTTTAAGTTACATATATACAAACAAACCTTACTTTGTAAACACAATATCATAAACTAATCCAAGGAAAAGACGATCTTCACTTCCAAACCCCAAACGCTTAAACTTATTTTGTTTATCAGGCAGTTTCAACCAATACAATAATTTTATTCGCCTTATTTTCGATTACGCCTCCGTTTACTTCAAACAAATGTTCTTCTCCGTTTTCTTCAATCACTTTCAAAACACCTTTATCAAGCATTGAAACAATTGGAGCATGATTTTTAAGTATTTCAAAAGACCCCTTACTACCTGGTAATTTTACCAGTTTTACATTGCCTTCGAAAATTTTTTTATCAGGAGTAATTATTTCAAGAAACATAAACTCTAATTTATTCTTTAATTATCAGCAAGCATACGTTCACCTTTTTCAATAGCTTCTTCAATTGTTCCAACCAGGTTAAAAGCAACTTCAGGATATTTATCTACATCGCCGTTCATAATCATATTGAAACCTTTAATTGTATCCTCTATTGAAACCAATTTTCCTACCAGCCCTGTAAATGCAGACGCCACAAAAAACGGCTGCGACAAAAAACGCTGCACTCGACGCGCACGGTGTACAACCAGTTTATCTTCTTCTGAAAGTTCATCCATACCCAGAATCGCAATAATATCCTGTAATTCGGTGTAACGCTGGAGAAGCATAATCACGTTTTGGGCACACTCGTAATGCTCGTTACCCACAATATCAGGCGTTAAGATCCTTGACGTTGAACTCAGCGGGTCAACGGCCGGATAAATACCAAGTTCTGAAATTTTACGGCTTAAAACAGTAGTAGCATCAAGGTGGGCAAACGTTGTTGCCGGAGCAGGGTCGGTAAGGTCATCTGCAGGCACATAAACTGCCTGGACCGAAGTGATAGAGCCGTTTTTAGTAGATGTAATCCGTTCCTGCATTACACCCATTTCGGTGGCCAACGTTGGTTGATAACCCACAGCCGAAGGCATTCTTCCTAAAAGGGCTGAAACTTCTGAACCGGCCTGAGTAAACCGGAAAACGTTATCAACAAAGAAAAGTATGTCGCGGCCACCACTTTTAGAACCATCTCCATCGCGTAAGCTTTCAGCTATAGTTAAACCTGAGAGTGCAACACGTGCACGGGCTCCGGGCGGTTCATTCATTTGTCCGAATACCATAGCCAATTTCGATTTCTTAAGTCTTTCCTTATCCACTTTTGCAAGGTCCCAACTTCCTTTTTCCATTGATTCCTTGAACTCTTCGCCATAGTCAACAATATTGGCTTCAATCATTTCGCGCAAAAGGTCATTACCTTCGCGGGTTCGTTCGCCAACACCTGCAAATACCGAAAGGCCACTGTGTGCTAATGCAATATTATTAATTAATTCTTGTATCAAAACTGTTTTCCCAACGCCGGCGCCACCGAACAAACCAATTTTACCACCCTTTGCGTAAGGTTCAATAAGGTCGATAACCTTAATACCAGTATATAAAACCTCTGTTTCTGTAGTAAGATCTTCATATTTGGGCGGCTCATTGTGAATATTTAACCCATCTTTTGGCAATTGTTCCAATCCATCAACTGCATCGCCCACTACATTTAGTAAGCGCCCCAATACAGCCTCTCCCTTTGGCATTATTATTGGTGCACCTGTTGAAACAACGTCCATGCCACGCTTTAAACCATCAGTTGCGTCCATTGCGATACAACGCACCTGATTTTCTCCAATGTGCTGCTGACATTCAATAATTAAACCTTCTTTGTCTGGCCTTATTATTTCCAAAGCATCATAAATTTCAGGTATTTCACCACCCATTTGTTCAAAACTGACATCAACCACAGGGCCAATTATTTGTGTTATCTTACCAATACTTTGAGCCATTTATATTTTATATTTAAATTATGTTTTAAAATGAATTTTATATGACGAACAAATTTAGTACTGTTTGGCTTTTATACAAAGAAATAATCCTTTTTTTTCAAACAAATTTAACTCTATCAGATATTTCTTTTCAGCATATTATCAATCAGGCTTTCGAGATGAAATTTCAGAGTTTTGTCTAACTCTATTTTTTCAATTACATTTATAGATTTACGGCAATAATGGTAAATTTTATTTTCAGCAATTTCCCTTATATTCAATTTCAGGAAAATATCGTGAACTGCTTTAATTTTTTCTTCAGGAATACAGGATACGTTGTTTATCCAGTACATCAATTCTTTATAAACGGATGGCTGAGACAGTTCGAGCGCCTTAACAAGAAGGAATGTTTTTTTATTAGCTAAAATATCGCCGCCAATCTTTTTTCCGAATATTTCCTGATTGCCAAATGTATCGAGTAAATCGTCCTGTAGTTGAAACGCAAGGCCAATATTTATTCCTAATTCATATAACTGTTCAACAATTTTACATGGAGCACCAGCTAACATTGCTCCTGATTTTAAACAGCAGGCTAACAGAACAGCTGTTTTCAGGCGTATCATTTCGATATATTCTTCTTCTGTAACATTAAAACGGTTTTCAAAATCAATGTCTAATTGCTGTCCTTCACAAATTTCGACTGCTGTTTTTGTGAATAAACGAATAATATCTATAATTTTTTCAGAATTACATTCCATTAAAAATTCGTAGGCTAAAAAAGCCATTACATCGCCGGAAAGGATAGCGCTATTTTCGCTATATTGTTTGTGGACAGTTAGCCTGTTGCGCCGTAATTCTGCCTTGTCCATAATATCGTCGTGGGAAAGCGTGAAATTGTGAAAAACTTCGATGGCCAGTGCAGCAGGCATTGCTTCGTCGATACTGTCTGAAAATAAATTATAGCTGTTCAGCAGGAGCATTGGGCGCAACCGTTTTCCCCCCATTTCAAGCATATAGCACACAGGTGAATACAATCCTGCAGGCTGCATGGTTTTAAATTTTTCAGAACGTATCCTTATTTCATAGTTAATTCTATCCAATAATTTATCAGATTCAAACATGATTGTTACTTTTTTTGATACAATATTTCAAACTAAACCCTGTTTCGCATTAAAAACACAATTATAGCGTTATTTTTTACAAAACAAAAGCCCTGCAGGTTTAATGAACTGCAGGGCCTTTGCGTTATTCAGCAACACGAAACTACAAAGTTACATAATTGTAACATTCATGTAAAAAACACCAACAGTAGTACCGTTGCTTGTTTTTACCGTACAGTGTACTGTATCAGAAGTACTGCCTTG
>JAITWJ010000104.1 GCA_031285325.1 Bacteroidales bacterium | reverse complement strand
TGAATTTTGCCATGCCGAAGCGCAGCAACTGCAGCAAAAGCCGACAAATGCAGAAAATATTCAATGGGTGTTAGTATCGTATGCAGCACAGGACAGTTTGAATAAATTTGCAGAAACATTTGTGGGGCTGGCTACAAGAATGCTCGCTAAAATAACCGCTATAACAGCAATACAGTACCTAAACATATTTGTATTTAACCGAAAAATGAATGCAATAATAATCTAAATGTACAACAGGTATTTAGTTTATAATTTTTAATGACATGTATGAAACGCAATAGCATAACAGACAGCAACGGCAGACTGAACATCAGCTTTTGGTCGGACTTTTTCGGTGTTCCGGTATTCGTCTTTTGCGGCGCGGGTGGGGTGTTTCTCGTGTACGCACTGTTCCCGTCCGCCGAAAGCGTGCAATCCATACCGGTTGTGTGGCCGTTGCTGATGATCGCTGTCGGGATTGCACTTTTCTTTGTTCAGCGGCGCAGGTTGAGGTTCAGAACGCTCTGCAGGGTAACCGACACGGACGCCTTCCGGGCGGAAGTCTGCGAGATTATGAAAGCCGACGGCTGGAGTATAACACACAACAACAAACGGTTTATGCGGGCTTTGTACCGCAGCAACCCTCTTACTTCCACGATAGACATGGTTACACTGCGATTCGCCGGGCGCACGGTGCTTTACAATGTGATAAACGACCCCGATGCCTTCCGTAGCGGATTTGCCTGCCTGCTCTCGCAGTGCAGGCACGGCAGGAGGTTGATTAAACGGATTGCAGATTTTGTTGTTCGCGTAAATGCCGCACAAATGGATGATGTAAACTTTGTAAGCGAACTCAAATAGTGGATGCGCTTTACGAAAAAACCAATGACGGATTGAGTTATGGCGAAACGCAACCCTATTCAAAACGGAAAGCGATAAAAGAAATAATTGTATATTTGCTTATCAAAAATATTTTATACATTTACAAATCAATGTTTTATTTATAGTTCTATTTACTTTGTACCATATTTGCACATAAATGTTGTAAATAATTTAATATCAATAGCAAATAATTTTGAATACGTAGTTTTAAAATTCTACAACAAATAAAGGTAACTTCAATTTTATTTTGATGAATTTGCATTTAAACCCAATTTAAGATATTTTCCGAATACAAATAACAGTGGATATTCAAAAAAAATAAAATGATAGATACGGAGTTGACAAAAAAGAATAAAAACTACTACGAAAGTATCTGGAAAAGAACTTCGAATAATATTGCCGTCGCATTACTAAAATTAATGTCGTACTTGCCATTTTGGTTAATTTATAGATTGTCCGACATTCTGTATCTGATTGTTAAGTATATAATAAAATATCGTAAGAAAGTAATTATTGAAAACCTTTCTTACGCATTTCCTGAAAAGAATAGAAAGGAAATATTGCAGTTAACAGGAAAATTTTACCGCCATTTCTGTGATTTTGCGCTTGAAACCTTAAAAATGTACAGTTTAAACGAAGAACAAATCAAAAAACGCATAAGTTTTAAAGGTCTTGAAGTTACTGAGGAATATTTTAATAAGGGAAAAAGTGTAATCATGCTCGGCATGCATTACAATAACTGGGAATGGAGTAGTGCAGTACAGTTATTTACGAGACATCTTGTTTTAATGATATATAATCCGGTAAGAGGAAATCAGGCTTTTGAAAAATATATAAATCATTCACGTGAGAAATGGGGAGGATTATGTATTCCTGTACATAAATCGGCACGTTCGGTTGTTCAGTTTGCTCAAATGGGGAAACCAACAGGATTATGGCTTGCTGCTGATCAAACACCTAATGCAAATTCCCAATTTTGGACAATCTTTTTAAACCGTGAAGCCCCTTTTTTTACAGGTCCTGAAAAAATTGCAAAAAAAACCAATCAGCCAGTATTTTTTAATCGGATAAGTAAAATTAAACGAGGGTATTACGAAGCTGAATTTTTGCAATTGTTCAGTAATACAGAAAATGTATCAGGCGAAGATATAATGCTTGGGTATATAAAAAAAATGGAAGAAGTTATAAGAGAACAACCGGAATACTACTTATGGTCGCACCGCCGATGGAAACATAAACGCCCTGACGATATTCCTCTTATATTAAGATAAATAAAGATTACTCCTATATGAAAAAATAACCTTTATTTATACGGTTATTTAACGGGTTAGAACAACAAGATATTTCGATGCTTTCCAAAATTCAGTTTTGTTGTCAATATATAAGGTGTCGGCAGTTCTACTACCTGATACATGAAACGAACCTGATGGATGGACAGAAATAATTTCTGCTTTTTTAACCATAAGTGGAATAAAGTTAATATCCCTGACATCAATTTCGGAAAAATACTCATGGTTAAAATCTTCTTTTACCAAAGCAGTTCTGCCAATTCCAAGCAACCCACCGGTTTTATCAATTATCCCATTTTCTTTCAGTTCTTTATTCGTCCCAAACACATAATAAGCCTTATTTAGTTGAATGGTTTGGTCTTGAATGGTTTCGGTTTTTATTTGGTTTTCACTTTCAACTTCAGTAATTCGCTGATTCAATGAACTGATGTTGGTATTCAGGTTTTGCACTTGCTGCGACAAGGCATAAATTTCAGCATCCTTGTCTTGAGTTTGTTTTTCAAGGTTACTCACCATTGTTTTAAGTTCGACAATCATAGCATCTAAATTACCGATTCTTGAATTTGCATTGTTCAACCTTGCCTGTAAAGAAGAAACCTGTTCTTTGTTTTTATTTATCAATTCATTTAATAATGCAATATCTTCGAGTATTAAATCTTTTTGTTTCTGGTTAAATTCTCCGCTTTGAGCCGATTTTGCTGTTACCAGATTTTCAAGCTTTTTTATGGAATCAAGACTCGCCTGAATTTCATTAAAATCATTAAGAAATTCAACAATTGATGCATCTTTGAAATTGGCTTCATTTTGAAGGCTATCTCTAAGTACGGTAAGCTGTACAGCATCTCTTTTATAATTATGGCAAGAAACTAAAAGAACAACTGCCATGCATAAAATAAAACTTTTTTTCATTTCACTTTTTAAATTTAATTTGAGCGTAAAGTTACAAAATCTTCTGTTCTTTTTGTACAAACCATTTTAAAATTAGAATATTAAATATTGTTAAATAAAAACATGCTTTGTTTATTTTATTTCAGCAAAATCCTTTTAAGTCCTTCCACGCTATCGGTATAATAATCAGGTTCGGCGTTTAATAATTCATCTTTTATACCAAAACCGTAACCAAGTGCAACAGTTGAAATTTTATTATGTTTACCTCCAGCAACGTCAAAAACGGTATCGCCGGCAATTATAATATTTTTTGAATGATTTAATTCCCGAATTGCCAGAATATCTGAAATCAGTACCTTTTTCGATGATTTTTCTCCCATGTGATCGGCACCGCGTACCATTGTAATGTATTTGTTGAACTCAAAATATTCAACAATTGTGTGTACATATTTTTCAAGTTTTGATGAGGCTATGAACATTTCCTTACCTGCTTCTTTTAGGTTTGCCAGCATTTCGTGAATGCCAGGGTAAGGTTTATTTTCGTATAAACCTTTTTCGCCAAAATATTCACGGAAATATTCCACAGCTTGCTCGGTATTTTTTTCGTTCATACCGAAAATATTACTGAACCCCCATTGTAGTGAAGGCCCTATAAAACGCTCAAGCAATTCTTCGGAATAGCTACTAAGATGCATTTTCTCCATTACGTAATTTATTGAATTCCGTATTCCTTGCCGAGGGTCGGTAAGCGTACCGTCAAGGTCGAAAATAATATGCGTAAAATTAGCCATAGGTATTGTTTGTGCAAAAGTAAAATAATTATGCTTACCCCATTTCTTATTTTTTCAACTATATTTGCCAATTTGTTCAAAAAATATTAAATTTTTGAAATGACAAACTATAAACGTACACTTATAACTACCGCACTACCATATGCGAACGGTCCCATACATATTGGACATCTTGCCGGAGTTTATGTTCCTGCCGATATTTATGCCCGTTACCTGCGTTTGAAAAATGAGGATGTGATTATGATTGGCGGTTCCGATGAACATGGTGTGCCAATTACATTAAAAGCGAAGAATGAAGGTGTTACGCCACAAGATATTGTTGATCGCTATCACAAAATTATAAAAGAATCATTTCAGAAATTTGGAATATCGTTTGATGTGTATTCCCGTACAAGTTCAAAAATACATTACGAAACGGCTTCAGAATTTTTTAGAAAATTGTACGATAACGGTAAACTTATAGAAAAAACATCAGAACAATATTATGATGAAGAAAATAAACAATTCCTCGCTGACAGGTACATAATTGGTACTTGCCCTAAATGTAGCTTTGAAAAAGCATATGGTGATCAGTGTGAGAAATGTGGTACATCGTTAAGTTCTACAGAATTGATTAATCCAACTTCAATGATAAGTGGAAATCAGCCTGTTTTAAAGGAAACCAAACATTGGTACCTGCCGCTCGACCAATACGAAAATTGGTTGCGTGAATGGATTCTGGAAGGCCATAAAGAATGGAAACCCAATGTTTATGGTCAGTGTAAATCGTGGATTGACGGTGGTTTGCAGCCGCGTGCTGTTACCCGCGATCTCGATTGGGGTGTTCCTGTACCGATTGAAGGAACAGAAGGTAAAGTATTATACGTTTGGTTTGATGCGCCAATTGGATATATATCTGCAACCAAAGAACTGACATCAGACTGGGAAATTTACTGGAAAGATCCAGAAACTCGTATGCTACATTTTATAGGGAAAGATAACATTGTTTTTCACTGTATTATTTTTCCAAGTGTTTTAAAGGCTGAAGGAACTTATAATTTACCTGAAAATGTACCTGCAAATGAATTTCTGAACCTTGAAAACGATAAAATTTCAACTTCAAGAAATTGGGCAGTTTGGCTGAGCGAATACCTTGAAGAAATGCCGGGTAAAGAGGATGTGCTTAAATATGTACTAACAGCAAATGCTCCTGAAAACAAGGATAATGATTTCACATGGAAAGATTACCAGGCAAAAAACAATAATGAATTAGTAGCTGTTCTTGGTAATTTTGTGAATCGTGCATTAGTTCTCGTCAATAAATATTTTAATGGTGAAGTTCCGGTTGCAGGGCAATTTACGAATTACGACATTGAAATTTTGTCTTCTATTTTAAATATTAAGAATGAAGTTGAAAAAAGCCTGGATAATTTTCGTTTTCGCGAGGCATTAAAAAATGCAATGGATTTAGCCCGGATCGGAAATAAATACCTTGCCGATGAAGAACCATGGAAGGTGGTAAAAACTGATATTGAACGGGTAAAAACTATACTGAACGTATGTATGCAAATTACAGCAAACTTTACAATTTGCTTCGAACCTTTCCTCCCATTCAGTATGGAAAAACTGCGCGGGTTACTAAATATTGGTAAAATGGATTGGGGAAAATTAGGAAGTACTAATTTACTAACTGCCGGACACAAAATAAATTCACCTGAATTGCTTTTTGAAAAAATTGAAGATGAAACTATAGATGTACAAACACAAAAATTAATTAATACAAAAAAAGCCAATAAAATTGACGAAATAACGGTAAGGCCGGCAAAAGAAAATATTGAATATGACGATTTTAATAAGATTGACATACGTGTTGGAACCGTTATTGAAGCTGAAAAAATGGCTAAAACGAGAAAACTACTGAAACTTAAAATAGATACGGGAATTGATAAAAGAACAGTTATTTCGGGAATTGCAGAATATTACGAGCCAAAAGATTTGATAGGGAAACAGGTTTCAATACTAACAAACTTAGAATCGAAAAACCTTAAAGGAGTTGGATCGCAGGGGATGATTCTTTGTGCTGAAAATGCCGATGGTTCTTTGTCGATAGTTTCTCCCGAAAAGAACGTTAAAAACGGTTCAGAGATAAAGTAAAAGACAGCTAATCGTTTTTAAAATTGTCATTTATAAACTATAGTTCCAATGTTTTCTCCTTTTACTACTTTTAATAAATTACCTTTTTTGTCCATGTTGAATACCAGTACTGGGAGATTGTTTTCCTTGCATAAAGTGGTTGCTGTGATGTCCATAATCTTTAGGTTACGGCTATAAATTTCATCAAAGCTAATTTTATCGAATTTTTTGGCATCGGGGAATTTTTCTGGGTCGGCAGTGTATATTCCGTCAACACGTGTGCCTTTTAGCATGATTTCAGCCTCAATTTCAATACCACGCAGGGCGCTTGCCGTATCGGTTGTAAAATACGGATTTCCTGTGCCGCCTGAAATAATTATAACTTTTCCTTTTGACAGTGCTTCAACTGCTTTTTGTTTTGAATAGTATTCACCAACGAATTCCATTTCGGTGGCTGTAAATAATTTCGATTCTACT
Organism: Bacteroidales bacterium; assembly: GCA_031285325.1. GTDB lineage: Bacteria > Bacteroidota > Bacteroidia > Bacteroidales > Prolixibacteraceae > Draconibacterium. Next base: position 14,255 of record JAITWJ010000104.1, on the reverse strand, counting down.
TTTAAATTTTTCAGTGTCGAATTTAATGCTATACTGTTTATGGTTGTTGCCAACATTCCCATCTTGTCGCCGTCAACACGGTCAAATCCTTTTGCGGCGCTGCCTAATCCCCTGAAAATATTTCCACCTCCAATAACAATTCCAACTTGTACACCCATACTTGCAATTTCTGCAATTTGACTGGCATATTCCTGTAAGTGGTTATTATCTATCCCATACTGTTGCTTACCCATAAGCGATTCGCCACTCAATTTTAAAAGAATTCTTTTATATTTTGTCATTTCTTGTTTACTTGTTTTTTTATGGCGAACGTGAATTGAATTTTTTATCAAATTATTTCAATTCCTTTTTTCTTACATAATTCCACACTTTGTTCGCTAAGTTTGTATTTTTGAATTTTACCGCTTCCTGTCATTGGAAATTCATTTACAAAAAAGATGTATTTTGGTATTTTGTGACGTGCAATTTTACCTCGGCAAAAATCTCTTACAATATCTTCTGTGAGAGAAGCACCTTCTTTAAGAATAATAAATGCGCCTACTTCTTCACCGTATTTTGGTGATGGAACAGAAGCTACTTGTATATCTTTAACGCCCTCCAAATGATAAAGAAATTCTTCAATCTCTCTTGGGTAGATATTTTCTCCTCCACGTATAATCATGTCTTTTATGCGTCCTGTGATATGATAATAACCGCGTTCGTCCCTGAACCCTAAATCACCAGAATGCAGCCATCCATTTTTATCAATCACTTCGGCTGTTGCTTCCGGATTTTTGTAATAACCTTTCATTACCAGATAGCCGCGGCAACATATTTCTCCCTGTACACATGGAGGACATTCTTCGCCTGTTTCAGGATTAATTACGGTTACTTCAGTGAATGGGTATTCGCGGCCTACTGTTGTACAGCGGTCTTCAAACGAATCCTCCAATACGGAGTGCGTCATTCCTGGAGCACTTTCTGTAAGACCGTAAACACTTGTTATATGTGTAATGTGCATTTTCTCTGTTACGGCTCGCATCACTTCAATCGGACAAAGAGAACCTGCCATTATGCCTGTTCTAAGAGAAGTGAGATCAAACATATTGAACATGGGGTGGTTCATTTCTGCAATGAACATAGTTGGTACTCCATACAGCGCTGTACAGCGTTCTTTATGAATTGATGCAAGCGTTATAAGAGGATCGAATTTTTCGACCATTACCTGTGTGCAACCGTGTGTAAGTACGTTCATAGAAGCTAATGTAACTCCAAAACAATGAAATAGAGGTACACAACAACACAATTTATCGTGGGCAGTAAAACCCATTCCCTCGCCAGTGAAGAAACCATTATTGACTATATTATAGTGTGTAAGCATTACACCTTTAGGGAATCCTGTTGTACCTGACGTGTATTGCATATTAACAATATCATTACAGGTAACCATTCGTTTGGTTTCCTGTAATTCTTCATCGTCCACATTTTGACCTAACAACATTATTTCTGCCGTATTGTACATGCCTCGGTATTTTTCCTGACCAATGTAAACAATATTTCGCAATTCGGGGAAACGTTCACTGTGCATATAACCACGCTGGCTTTCTTTCAGTTCAGGCAGCATTGTATAAACCATATCAACGTAGCTGCTGTCGAAAATACCATCGGTAATACATAATGTCTTAATATCTGAGTCTTTTACAATGAATTCCAATTCGCTTTGTTTGTAACTGGTATTTACTGTAACCAATACAGCGCCTATTTTTGCCCCTGCGTAAAGAAATGTAAGCCAGTCAGGTACATTAGTTGCCCAAATGCCTATATGTGTTCCACGCTTTATTCCGATAGCCATTAGCCCTTTTGCCATATTATCAACCCGTTGGTTAAATTCTTTCCAAGTGAATCGCAAATCACGATCAGAATAAACTAAAAATTCCTTGTCAGGAGTTACAGTTGCCCAATGTTCAAGCCAATCCCCAATAGTTCTGTTGCTTAATTCCATTTAGTCAATTATAAATTTTAATAATTAGTAAATAATATTCAATTCTAATTTAGTACGGTGTATATACAACTGCGAGTATTTTAGCCGGTTTTTCATTACCTGCATGTACATGGTGAGCAACGATAGAATCGTAGTAAATACTGTCTTTCTCATTTAGAATGTATGTGTTTTTACCATAGCTTATTTCAATCGTACCTTCAATTACAAAAAGAAACTCTTCACCTTCGTGTGATGATAGTTTGTAATCGTATTCATTTGCAGGTTCAATATCAATAATAAATGGTTCCATATGCCTTCCGGTTTTATCTGTAGCAAGCGAATAGAAGTTTAAATGTTCTTTATTCTTCGGATCTTTTGTTGAAAAACTTAGAGTTGATTTTTCTTCACCGCCTCTTACAACTACCGGTCCAAGCTTATCAAGATCGTCTAAAAAAGTACCGATTCTTACCCCAAGTGCCCGTGTAATTTTAATTAAATGCCCCAATGAAGGAATTGCACCTTTTTCTTCAATGTATTCTAACTGGTTTATATCGAGGTTTGATTTCAGTGCCAAATCTTCACGTTTAATTTGACGAAACTCACGAAACTCTTTTATTTTTTTTCCAATTTTATTTACTTGCTCCATAAGTTATTATTTTTTAGTATCAGTTATTTTGTTTATTCATTTCTTTAAAGCCCTAAAAATGAGAAAAATTCTATGAATTTTTACATGGCTTTGGTTTTTTAATAAAATTTCACCCTATTTTTAGTTATTTCATAACAGAAAGAAAACATGTGATTTTACATGATTAATCTTCCAACAGTATTAACCATAAAAGCTGCTATCCATGCCAGTGTAGTGGTATATAAAATTGAGAACAGCGCCCATTTCCACGAGCCAGATTCATTTTTTATGGTAGCAACAACGCCAATGCACGGAAAGTATATCAGAATAAATACGAGGAAAGCCAAAGGTACAGGCCCTGTAAAAACTTTTTGCCCTGTTCTGTTTCCTGTTTTGTGGGTTTCATTTTTCAATTTGTCCTGAAGATTTACCGTGTTTCCTTCTTTGTTGGTTTGATACAGAACTCCCATCGAACTTATTATTATTTCTTTTGCAGGTAATCCGGCCAGTAGAGCAACACTCATTTTCCAGTCGAATCCTAACGGTTGCATTACCGGTTCAATAATCTGCCCTAACCTGCCTATATATGAATTTACTAAACGGTCTGATTCAATTTGTTGCTTAATACCTAAAGTGTATTCTGCCTTTAATTCATTACTGATATTTACATTTTTTTGAACTTCTGAAATCTTATCTTCAAAAGTAGCTGTTTTTGATGTTTCCCTGGGAAAATATTCAAGTGCCCACATTATTATAACTCCAACCAGTATTATTGAACCTATTTTTTTAAGGTAATGTTGGGTTTTGTCCCACATTTGGTAAACTACATTTCGTACGGCAGGCAGCCTGTAAGCCGGAAGTTCCATTACAAAAGGAGTTTCTTTATTTTTAAAAACAACTTTGTTTAGAATTTGAGCCGTTATAAATGCAAAAACAATTCCGGTTAAATATATTCCTACAAGATAAAATGCCTGATATTTTTCAAAAAATGCCGAAATAATAAGAATATATACAGGTAACCGTGCACTGCACGACATAAATGGTATAATTAGCATGGTTAAAATACGATCGCTGCGGTTCCGCATAGTGCGGGTAGCAAGTATAGCCGGCACATTACATCCAAAACCCATAATAAGAGGTATAAAAGAACGGCCGTGTAAACCAAACCGGTGCATTATTTTATCCATTATAAATGCTGCACGGGCCATGTAGCCTGTTCCTTCCAAAACGGAAATAAAAAAGAAAAGAATAATTATGTTAGGCAAAAAAACAAGTATGCTTCCGGCTCCACTAATAATACCATTCACTAAAAGATTTTTAAATATACCGTCATCCATTATCGTTGAAACGAGGTTGCTAAGGGCTAAAACTCCCTTGTCAATCCAGTTCATTGGGTATTTACCGAGATTGAATGTGGTGTAAAACATTATAAAAAGTATAATCAGGAAAAAAGGAAAAGCAAGATACTTATGTGTGAGTATATTGTCAATTTTTTCAGAATTTGTTTTTTTCTCCTGATTCGGATCGTAAAATGTTTCTTTCAGTGCACCCGAAATAAAACCATATTTGGCGCCGGTAATGGCTGTTTCGCTGTCGTCGTTAAATAATACTTCAATTTTTTTAATTTCGCGGGCTGTTGTTCGTTGTATGTCGGCAAAATTCGGATAGTGTTCAAGTAAATCAAGTATCTGTTTATCTTTTTCCAGCAGTTTTATGGCAAGGAATCTCGACGAAATTTTATCGGTTATCGGTTTATTCTCTTTTATTTTTTCGCGGATATTTTTGATGGCTTCCTCCAGGTCTTTGCCATAGTTAATATGTATATGCCGTGCGTCTTTTTCTTTTCCTTCAAAAATTTCAATCACCTTTTCTATAAGCGCATCAAGGCCAATTCCTTTGGAGCCTATGGTAGGCATAAATGGGATACCTAACAATTTTGAAAGTACCCTGTACTTGAAAACCATATTATTTTTTTCCAACTCATCAAACATATTCAAAGCGGCAACAATACGCAGGTCCATGTCTATGAGCTGGGTTGTAAGAAAAAGGTTCCGTTCCAGATTCGTGGCATCCAGTACGTTTATTACAATATCGGGTGTTTGTTCGTAGATAAATTCCCTTACAAAAATTTCTTCTTTGGAATAAGCCGTCAGGCTGTAAGTTCCCGGCAAATCATAAAAATTGAAAGTATAACCGCGGGTTTTAAAAGTAGCTTTTTTAATTTCGACCGTAACTCCAGAGTAATTTCCAACCCTTTCCTTCGATCCCGAAATGTAATTGAACAATGTAGTTTTCCCGCAGTTTGGATTTCCTACAAGCGCAATGTTAATTATTCTTGTTCGTTCCGACTGGTTAACAGGGTTAATGTTCAGGTCTATTACTCCTTCGTAATTTCCATTTGAAGGTTCGGTAAATTCGTTTATTGGAACAACCTCAATAAGGTCGGCTTCCGATTTACGGAGCGAAACATTGTAATTTAAAATCTTGAATTCGATAGCGCCGTTAAAGGGCGCGTGCTTAATTACTTTTACTTTTTTCCCCTTAACAAAACCCATCTCGGAAATGCGTTTTCTAAACGAACCATACCCTAATATTTTAGTTATAATTACACTCTGGCTATGTTTTATTTCACTTAACTTCACGCTTAAATTTCCTTATTCTTAAATTCAACTCAAATACAAATATGCCTGTAAATATATCTACATTTGGTTTTTTGCGAAATAAAAATGCTAATGTTCTGCATATTATTAATAAGTAATTATTTTTGCTTTCATATAATACAGTAAATGGAAGACGAAATTTTTTACAATAACGCACAAAATGCATTCGATAATTTCCCCGACAATTTTAATATACTTGAAGAACAAATCGATGTAGAAATACAAATGCAGTACTTCGAGTTTGTTAACAACAACAGAGAAAAAACAGATGATATTAATGCGTTGGAAAACGGCGATGAACTTTTTATGGCAGAAACTTCGTTAGAGCGGAAAAAGGAAATACTTGCCATGCTATCGGTAAACGACAACGTAAAAGCATACCGTACAATCGAAAAATTTATTACACTCTCCGAAGGATTTATAAAACAATGGGCAATAATGTCGTTGCAGGAAAACCGCATATTACTGCAAAGCACACTGCTCGACGAAAAGCAAATATTTATCTCAACAGGTTTGGGAGGAAAAGGTAAAAAACTCAGGTATTTTGTTGTTTTTTTGAACAATACCCCAAATACTACCCTGAGTAACACACAGCAAAAACTTTTAAAAGACGAACTGGTTTTCGAACTGGAAAAAAACCAGGGAGAATTTGAAACAATAAATTTTATCGAAGAATTTTCAACCGCATGTGTAATGCTGCCCCTTAAAACCGATATCAAAACTGTTTTCAAAAATATTATTGACGAATGCAACCAGTACGGAAATTTTCTTAAGCCCGATTTAATAATAACAAACGTAAAAATAATGTCGAAAGAAGAGATTGTAAGTTTACTGCATAAAAAGGGCGGCAATTGAGTAAAGTTTTGCCTCAAATTTTCAGTGTATTTACAAAACGAAACAGCCTCCGATGGTTTAATTTGCCTTTTAGCGGTGCGAAAGAATAAAACCACACGAACAAAAAAGAAAAGATAACCATACAGTAAACAGAAATAACAGCTATTTCTGAAAAGCATAACGATTATACTTCCCTCCACACCCCTACGAAACACTTTCCCAACTTTGGGATACCCCCGCCGAGCCCTCGAGGAACCTTTCCCAACTTTGGGACACCTTGTCCGAGCCCTCGATGAACCTTTCCCAACTTTGGGACACCTTGTCCGAGCCCTCGGGGAACCTTTCCCAACTTTGGGACGCCTGTTGCCCTCGCCTTTTATTCACATTCATATATTATTCATTATGAAAATAATTGTCAATTTTAAAAAAACGGTCATAAACCTGAATTTATTGTACACTATTACCGTATTGTAACAACGAATTTTATATCCTTGCACAAATTTTCTAAAAGTCACAAACCGATGAATTTTGTTGAAATTTTGAAATGGCGTGGTATGTTGCAAGACATTATGCCCGGAACAGAAGAACAGTTACAAAAAGGAATGACTTCCGCCTATGTAGGCATCGACCCTACCGCCGATTCACTGCACATAGGCCATTTAGTGAGCGTAATGATGTTGAAGCATTTTCAACAGGCAGGGCATCGCCCTATCGCCTTAATCGGAGGCGCCACCGGAATGATCGGCGACCCTTCAATGAAGTCGGCCGAACGTAACTTGCTGGGCGAAGAAACTCTCCGTCACAATCAAGAGAGTATCAGGAAACAGTTGGCCAAGTTTCTTGATTTCGATTCTGACGCTCCCAATGCCGCCAAGTTGGTCAACAACTACGACTGGATGAAAGATTATTCATTCTTGGATTTTATCCGCGACATCGGAAAACACCTTACAGTTAATTATATGATGGCGAAAGATTCTGTAAAGAAACGTCTGAATGGCGAGTCGAATACAGGATTGTCCTTTACCGAATTTTCATATCAATTATTGCAGGGATACGACTACCTCTACCTGTACCAGAACGAAGGAGTTCGTTTACAAATGGGAGGCTCCGACCAGTGGGGTAATATTACTACAGGCACAGAACTGATCCGTCGCAAACTGGGTAGCGAAGCAGAAGCTTTTGCTCTTGTATGCCCGCTTATTACCAAAGCCGATGGCGGTAAATTCGGGAAAACTGAATCAGGAAACGTATGGCTCGACTCTAAGCGTACTTCACCATATCAATTTTATCAGTTTTGGCTGAACACGTCTGATTCCGATGCCCAAAGGTATATTAAAATATTTACACTTCTTCCGAAAGAAGAAATAGATTTACTTGTAGAACAACATAATGAAATACCACACAATCGTATTCTTCAGAAGAAATTAGCTGAAGAAATTACTGTTATGGTACATTCAAAGGAAGAATTTGAAATGGCTGCCGAGGCTTCGCAAATTTTGTTTGGTAACGGTACTTCCGACCAATTACGCAAACTGGATGAAAATACATTTCTTTCTGTTTTTGAAGGAGTACCACAGTTTGAGGTTTCAAAACATGAAATTGAAACAGGTGTAAATATAATAGAATTACTTGTTGAGAAATTAGGTATTTTCCCGTCAAAAGCTGAACTTAAAAGAACTTTACTTGCAAACGGATTGAGTATAAATAAAGATAAAATTACCAACCAGGAGTTAATTATTGACATAGCCTGTTTAATAGGCGGGAAATATATTTTAGTTCAAAAAGGGAAAAAGAATTATTTTTTGATTATTGTACGTTAGTTGCAGATGATGAGAAAATCTTAGCATTGTATCGAAAACTGTGTCGCTACTACTTCGACATCAACCCGCAAGCGACTGCCGAATATATTCAACTCTACAAAAAAATGTACGATGCGGAGGAAAAATTGTTCAAAAGCGGATATTTCAGAGATACCCCAATAAAAAAATAAGCTCCTTGTTTATATTCTACATTCCCCGACTTGTGTGCAAATTGTGTATCTCTATAAAAGAAAAAAGACTTACGAGAAATCGTAAGTCTTTTTTCTTTCAAGTGGGCGTTGACGGATTCGAACCGCCGACCCTCTGCTTGTAAGGCAGATGCTCTGAACCAGCTGAGCTAAACGCCCGAAATCATAATTTACAGTCACCACACACACTCTCTATTCAAGTATGTGCCGCAAATGTAATACATATTTTCAGTTTTGCAAAAAAAAAATACTTTTTTTGCAATGTTCGCGTAAAAATTACAAAATCGCATAATGTATTTACACATAAATAATTATATGTGTTTACAAAAATAAGATTAGTTTTGACAACATTTATTGGTTGGGTGTAACTAATTAAATAACATGTAATTTAATACTTGTTACAAATTTTAATAAGAGAGTAATTTTTTTTGTAAAAATTATCAAAGCAGCTGGTTGATTTATGTTTTTATCATTAAAACTTGATGGTTTCCTGATTTGTTATTTGTTTACTCAATAATAAGCATTATCAATTAAATACACCAAAACTTTGGGAATGAAAAAATTTAGTTTTAATTTTGCACGCGCTGTTTTATTTATATAAAAATAGTGATGTTTCTTAATTAAAATAAAGTCTAATTTATTAATTTCATTAAAATTACATGACAGAAATTAAAAACGAAAATCTTGAGAAGGGAGAAATAGCTGAAGCTATTGATGCTCCTATTCAGGAAAAAGAATCTGTTCCGGCAGAAGTAAAAACCGAGGAGTTTGACTGGGCCAGCCTTGAAACAGGCCTCAATGCTTATTCATTAAAAGAAAGGTCAGACTTTGAAAATTCTTACAACAACACACTTAACACTGTTTCTGAAAAAGAAGTTTTGGAAGGAACGGTTATTTCGCTTAACAAACGCGAAATAGTTGTTGATATTGGCTATAAATCGGATGGTATTGTTAGCCTGAATGAATTCCGTTACAATCCTGATTTGAAAGTAGGCGACAAAGTAGAGGTTTACATAGAAAGCCTTGAAGATAAAAAGGGACAGATGATTTTATCTCATAAGAAAGCCCGTTCAACTCGTTCATGGGATCGTGTTAACAAAGCTTTGGAAACAGAAGAAACCATAAAAGGTTATATAAAATGCCGTACCAAAGGAGGTATGATTGTAGATGTTTTTGGTATCGAGGCATTTCTTCCGGGTTCACAGATAGATGTAAAACCTATTCGAGATTACGATATTTTTGTTGGTAAAACAATGGAATTTAAAGTTGTTAAAATAAATCAGGAATACCGTAATGTTGTTGTTTCGCACAAAGCACTTATTGAAGCTGAACTTGAACGGCAGAAAAAAGACATTATAGGTAAACTTGAAAAGGGACAACTGCTTGAAGGAACTGTTAAAAATATAACTTCATATGGTGTATTCATGGATCTTGGCGGAGTCGATGGTCTTATACACATTACCGATCTTTCGTGGGGTAGAATTACCCATCCGAACGAAATTGTTGAATTGGATCAGAAATTAAATGTGGTTATAATCGATTTTGACGACGATAAAAAGCGTATCGCTCTTGGATTGAAACAATTAACCCCACATCCATGGGATAAACTTGATGAAAATATTAAAGTAGGTGATACTGTAAAAGGGAAAGTAGTTGTTATTGCCGATTATGGTGCATTTGTTGAGATAGCACCCGGTGTTGAGGGATTAATCCATGTTTCGGAGATGTCATGGAGCCAACACCTGCGCAGTGCTCAGGATTTCCTTAAAGTGGGTGATGAAGTTGAAGCATCAATTTTGACACTCGATCGCGAAGAACGCAAAATGTCGCTTGGTATGAAACAACTCAGGGTAGATCCTTGGGAAAATATTGAAACTGTATTTGGTGTTGGAAGCAAGCACAAAGCTGTTGTTCGCAATTTCACAAATTTTGGTATTTTTGTTGAAATTACCGAAGGTGTTGATGGACTGATTCATATTTCTGATTTAAGTTGGACTAAAAAAATTAAACACCCGTCGGAATTTATAGCCATGAATGATGAAATAGAAGTTGTTGTACTTGATATAGACAAGGAAAACCGTCGTTTAAGTCTTGGACACAAACAAATTGAAGAAAATCCATGGGATGTTTTTGAAACCATTTTTACCCCTGAGTCAGTTCACGAAGGAACAGTAATAGAATTGATGGACAAAGGAGCTGTTATTGCGCTTTCTTATGGAGTTGAAGGATTTGCAACGCTTCGCCATCTGGTAAAAGAAGATGGTTCTTTGGTTAAGCAGGACGAAAAGCTTGATTTCAAAATAATAGAATTCAATAAATTGGCTAAGCGTATTATTGTATCTCATTCGAGAGTTTATGAAGATACGAAACGTTCTGAGGAAAATCCAAAACGAAAGACAACAAGCCGTTCTGCGAAGAAAACAACAAAAGCCATTGTAAATAATAATAATATGGAAATAACCACATTGGGTGATATCAGAGAACTATCTGATTTGAAAACACAAATGGAGGCTGACGAGAAAAAAGATTAACATAAATTATAGATGTTTGGTTTTGAAATAAGTTTAATAGATAGCCATACTGGAAACCTAAGAAAGTAAATTTGTAAAAAAATGCCTTTTGAAGTAACCATACTCGGCAACAGTTCTGCATTACCTACATCTGACAGATATCCAACCGGCCAGGTACTTAATGTACTTGGCCGGTTTTTTTTGATTGATTGTGGCGAAGGTACACAGGTTCAATTAAGACGCAACAAGATTGGGTTTGGGAAAATTAACCATATTTTTATTTCGCATCTGCATGGCGACCATTACTATGGCTTAATCGGACTTATCTCAACATTTAATCTTTTAAGCCGGAAAAATGATCTTCATATTTATTCGTCTTCAGAGTTGAAAACCTTGATACAGCCTCAAATAGATTTTATTAAAGGCGAAATACAGTTTAAAATCTTATTTCATCCGCTCGATTTTAAAAAAAGCAGGCAGATTTATATAGATAATAAAGTTGAAGTAATTTCTTTTCCGCTTAAACATAGTGTCCCTACCTGTGGTTTTCTTTTTAGGGAAATAAAGAAACAGCCAAACATAAAAAAAGAATTGATACGATACTACAATATCCCTATTGCCGAAATAAAAAACATAAAAGCAGGCGGAAATTTTACGACCGAAAATGGTGATATAATTACTCATGAAACATTGACAATACAGCCGCCTTTGCCTCGTTCGTATGCTTTTTGTTCTGATACGGTATTTTACCCAAATGTAGTTGAAATTATTAAAGGTGTTGATTTATTGTATCATGAATCTACATTTACCGAAGAAATGAAAGTTTTTGCAAACAGCACATTTCATTCAACCGCCCGAGATGCCGCGGAAATTGCGAAATTTGCCGATGTTAAAAAACTAATTATCGGCCATTTTTCAACTCGTTACAAAAAGTTAAACCTATTTCTTAACGAAGCAAAGCAAGTATTTGAAAATACAGAAATAGCTAACGAAGGAGAAACATATAAGGTTTAATAAATTTGATATAACAGCTGCACAATAAAGCGTAATAACAGCATTATTTAAAAAACAAAAGCCTTGCAAGTTTTAACCTGTAAGGCTTTACGTTATCTTTATTCGGTAAAAATTAAACCGTTAATAAATATCAACAGTGAGCGAAAAACTGCCGATAGCAACAGAGCCACCTGCCGTTACATAGCACGATATTACATCGGTAGTGCCGCCTGTGTAATAGGAAGGGACTTTAAATGAACATGTGGATGAACCGTTGTCTGATTGCATTACAAGACTCCCGTTGCTCGACCAGCTGTAATACAGACCCGGAACATGCCCCAACTCGTAGGTAACAATATTATTCCCCGGATAAACTGAAGATAAACCTTCAATAGGGCCATGAACAGTAGCCGTGGATGTTGCGATAGGCCTGGTTGCAACTACTGTGCCGTTTACTTTTGCGGTAAGAGTTCCTGAACCGTTGCCTGCCATGGTAACAGTTGTTGAATTACCTGTAGTAGGCGAAATACTAAATGAACTGCCGGCGCTTTTTTCCCATGTTATTGTTCCTGGCCGTGCATTGACTAAGGAATAAGTTTTAGTACCGCCGGAATACACATTTAAATAAGTCGGGCCGTCGATGCTTGGAGGAGTTCGTTTATAATACCTGCGATATTGCATATTGTAAATAGATGGGCCATAAGTTGGGGTATGTCGCATTAATGGCCCATTTCCCCATTTTGATTCGTACATCCCTGCAGTAGAAGACTTAATTGCCGAATGATCACCATTATAATAAAAAATCTTTTCTGCATTAGCCTCTGTTGTTATTTCGTAACTGCCATCATCCCAATACCAGTGTAAATCTGGACTTTAGTTCAGCCAGCATGTTGGACCGCCTTCCTTCATATTCCAAGCATAACTGTGACAATTATATGTATTACTGGCATTAGCAAGAACAGTAGCTTGTGGATATGAATTTCTTGCTTTGTTTGTTGCAAATGCAATATCTGCTGCACTAAATTCAGCATTTTTAAACGCATAAACCTGTTGTTTCTCTTTAGGTGTGTATAACCAAACTGTTTGCGCCCGACTGTAAAACAGACTACAAAAACACATAATTGCAATTAAAGCTAATTTCGTTTTCATAATGTGGTTTTTAGTTGTTTAAATAATTTTTACTGAAATCTATAATTTGCTGCGGTATATCGCCATACACTCCATCCATATAAGAATAATAATTCTTACCCTCAAGAAATGATTTAAATTGCTCGTTTCTATTCGCAGCCTCTACCAATGGGATATAACCGGCCGCAAACATGGTTCTGCCAATCAATAGCCATGTCATAGGTCTGAGAGAATTAGCGAGACTGTTCTCTTCCCACGCATTTTGTCGCAAACCGTCGTGCTCGATGGCTGTTTTAACAATCTGCATTTTTCGGTCATTATCCAGTTGAGCAAGAAAAACGGGCTGCGACATTAACAATTCCAGTGTTTGCGATTCAAATCGAGGATATGTTGTTAATGGATTTAGCACAGTCAAACGTTCATTAAGCGCCGCCCCTGCATCACTTCTATTTGTTAATTCCATGTATGCATTATTGGTTGAAAACATAGATTCAAAATCACCTTGATATTGGTATCTTTGAAAGATGTCGAACAACATCGGATGTTCCCATATAGCCTGTATAATAGCCTGCGTTGACATTTTCCTCAAAACAGATGTCGGAATTTGGCAGGCATCCAACATATCCTGTCTGGTTTCAAGTTTTTTCCATTCTTCCATATCCGGATATATCGGATAATTGTAAGAATTGTCGGGACGCGGCATATTCATAAATTCCAAATTTTTCTGAAACAAAACTCCGTATTGAAATATTGTTTCCTGTTCCTGCTCTTTGCTGCATGCAGCAAAGAGCAAACAGGTAATTATAAAATAAATTACAGTTTTCATAATTCAGACATTATTTTTGAAATTTCGGTTAATAAGTTCTCATCAAGATTGTTGTAATTATCAATAAAACGCTTTACAATATCTTGTTGTCCGGGTTTTTGTTTACTTAAAACAACTGCACCCAATAAAAAAGTTTTTTTGATATTGTACATACTGTAAACATGAGCGTTTTCCAACTTGCGTTCATATTTTTCCAAAACAATCTTTCCCAATTCAGTAGTTATTTGAGTATCCAACTGACTAATAAAAATATCATTAGCTAAAAGCAGTTCCAAAAAAGGTAACTTATAAGGTGTATCGTAATCTTTGGATGTTTCATCTTGAATTTGAGTAAGAACAGGATAATTCTTATAAACATTAACGAGTTCCAGCACACCATCAGGTCTTTTACTCAGTTCTTTTAATCCGTTAAAATTTTCTATCATAATATTTATTCCTTCTCTCTCATCATCTATAAATATATATTCAAAAAATAACGGATAATTCATGCATATTTCAGCCAACTCTTTTGTGCTTAATGTTTCCAAAATTGATTGAGGAATCTGGCACGCTTTTAACATTTGTTCTCCTGTCGTAAAACTTGCCCATTCTTCCGTACCCGGTTTCACAGGGTAATCCCATCCTGATTCTCCTGAGCGTGTTACCGGTTCCTGTGTCTCGTTATCTTTAAAAATAGAATCCGATTCCTTACAGCTGTTAACTGTTAAAAGC
>JAITWJ010000011.1 GCA_031285325.1 Bacteroidales bacterium | reverse complement strand
TTTGTTTTCGTGCAGTGAAAAAGATCTTCTTCCGGAAGATGTGAATATTGCTCCTGTGCAGGAAGAGATTTCTGCAAATACCGGTGATGAAACCTTTGTTTCTTCGGAACAGGCATTAGGAATAGCCGGCAAGTTTTTGAGTAGTGAATCAGGCTTAGAAACAAGAGCGCTTGAAAACGTTTCGGTTGAAGCGGTAAAAGATGAAGAAAACGGCGGTAATCCTGCCATGTATGTTGTAAACTACCCCGAAGGCGGTTGGGCAATTGTTAGCGCTACACGTAATTATTTTCCTGTTTTGGCACATTCCGATAAAGGCTCTTTCAATTTGGAAAACATTTCCGAATCAGGCGTTTCGGTATGGATGGCCGAAACCAAAGAGGCTATTAGGCTTAGTAAAGACTTGGCCGATTCTGTTAAAGTACAGATAAACGCGCAGTGGCTGGCTTACGAAGAAGCCCCAAAGAGAACCCATTCTGCGACACAAACCAGAGGATACTACGAAATGATTGAAAGAATGGATGAATTGGCCGTTCAATATTCGTATGTTAACGGCCAGTGGCAGTATCCCATGTCTTTAACCGATGCGCAATATTATCTTGACCTTTCTACTTATCAAAGCTTAGTCAGTATGGCTAATTCTCTTAATTCTCCGCCTGAATATACCATTGTTGTTATCAGGAGTAATATTGCTCCAACCAATATTACAATTGGCAATTTGGTTGATACAGAATGGCATCAGAAATCCCCTTTTAATGATTTTTTTGATGATGATAATTTGAATGGAGACAAATACAATGCCGGTTGCGCTGCCATAGCTGTGGCCAGTGTAATGAAATATCATAGGCATCCTGACATTGTAAGTAATAATGGTTATACTGTAGATTGGTATGATCTGCCCGACGAACCTATTGCTGATATTATTAACTATACTTATGAGACTACCAATTCGGTAAAAACTCTGATTAAGTATGCGGCAGATAAAGTAAACATGAAATATGGTATTATAAATCAATTTGGTAGATTTTCATGGGCAACGCCGCGTGCTGTGAAAAACGGGTTAATCAATATGGGTTATACTGTTAACCTTACAACTCATAACATTTCTACCTTGACATCTCAGCTGCTTAATGAAAATCCGGTTATTATGGTTGGTAATGAACAAAACTGGCCTCTTCCCAGCCCATTGGATCTTCTGAATGCAGGCCATTATTGGGTTTGTTCGGGAATAGATTATTCTTCAAATACCTTAGAGTATTTTGTTGAATTTTGGAACGGCAGTTCATACGGCAATTATGGCTACTACACACCCTCTAATCCGGGAGTTTCCACTACAACTTACAGTGAGTTTTATATGAACTGGGGGCAGAGAAATGGACAGGACGATGCTTGGTATTGGGACCCTTATTTTCCACAGGGTTACGAATATGCGAGGCAAAATTTTTATATCAGTAAATAATGAATCGGCTAAAATTAGCATTACATGTGTTGTTTTTAGCATTAATGACAACCTCATGTGATAAGGAACCGGTCTTTCATGTATATAGCTTGGCTTTGAGTTTTAGAGATACATTGGGTAATGATTTAATAAAATGTATTGAACCTGAGTATTGTGATAACGGTAAGCCTTACGGCTCAATAGTTAATCAAGATGTCATTAAACAGAGAATTCGTTGGGGGCGTCATTACAAGACTGTGTATGGAGCTCGTATAAACAAGGTATCAGGTTTCTATTATTTGGATGTTAAGGTAGCTCTTGATGATTCGGATATTAATGAATTGGGGGGAATAATGCCTGAAAAGGTTTTCTTTGAAATTACAAGTATGCATATATTTGGTGATTATGTCCCTTGTGAAATTATTACTTATTGGGAAACTGGAGGCAAAAAAAATGAAATTGAAGGTGATATATATCATAAATGTTCTCATATAGAACTTAAAGGGAAAGAGTTTCCTATAGAAAACGAGCAATTCGCTTTTTCTCCTGTTGTTATAATCTTAGACAGATAATTTGTTTGTTGTAATTTTTTTACAAGCCCTGCAAGTTAAAATAGCTTGCAGGGTTTTTTGTTTTAAAAAATAACGCTGCTGTTATATTTTATAAAATTGTTTAAACTTTTGTTATTTATTTAAATAATTAAGTTAATTCGAGCGAATATTTTATATACCCAAGAGTGAAATCCTTACTGCCTTAAAACAACATAAATAATTTAGAAATTAAATCCCAAAGGTTTCTTTTATTGTTTCAACATAGTCGAGTTTTTCCCAGGTAAAAAGTTCAACTTCGGTTTCAATACTTCCAAAATAAGGAGAATTAAACTTCTTTTTAACCGTTACCGGTGTTCTGCCCATGTGCCCGTATGCAGCAGTTTCCGAAAATATCGGATTCCGCAGTTTAAGCCTTTGTTCAATGGCTGCAGGACGAAGATCGAAAATGAGTTTTATCTTTTCGGTTATTTCACTGTCTGAAATGGCTACATTTTTACGCCCGTATGTGTTTACATAAACGCCTACAGGTTCGGCAACTCCAATAGCATAGGCAATTTGTACGAGAATTTCATCGGCAACGCTGGCAGCAACAAGATTTTTGGCAATATGGCGTGCTGCATAAGCTGCCGAACGATCAACTTTAGAGGGGTCTTTCCCTGAAAAAGCCCCGCCGCCATGTGCGCCGCGGCCACCGTAAGTGTCAACAATAATTTTTCGTCCGGTTAATCCTGTATCTCCATGCGGCCCGCCAATTACAAATTTACCGGTCGGGTTTATATGGTAAATAACATCGTTGCCAAATAGTTTTTGCAAACGTTCGGGCAACTTTGCAATAACTCGTGGTATAAGTATATTTATAACATCTTCCTTTATTTTTGCCAGCATTGGTTCGTCGGCATCAAAATCGTCATGTTGAGTTGAAACAATTATAGTGTGTACTTTTAGCGGAATATTGTTTTCCGAATATTCAACAGTTACCTGCGATTTTGAATCGGGACGAAGGTATCTCATAACTTTTGCCTCACGGCGGATACTTGCCAGTTCCTGCAAAATAATGTGCGACAACTCCAGCGGTAATGGCATATAATTATCGGTATCTTTACAGGCATAGCCGAACATCATTCCCTGGTCTCCTGCACCTTGTTCATTTTTGTCGGTTTTATCAACCCCACGGTTAATGTCAGGACTTTGTTCATGTATGGCAACCATAACACCGCACGAATCGCCATCGAAACGATATTCTGTTTTTGTATAACCAATCCGGTTTATTACTTCACGTGCCACTTCGGGTACATCAACATACGTTTTCGATTTTACTTCGCCTGCAACTATCAATTGTCCTGTAGTAACTAATGTTTCAATTGCAACTTTCGAGTTTGCATCAAATGCTAAAAACTGATCAAGCAATGCATCGGAAATCTGATCGGAAACCTTATCGGGGTGCCCCTCCGAAACAGATTCGCTTGTAAATAAATAATTCATATTTTAACTGATATTTAAACAATACTACTTAATAAAACTTAACTCGTATTTTAAACTGTGAGGTATTTCGATTGAAATAATTGAAAAAGCATGATTGTTTTAGCTTTTTTTCATGTGGTTGCAATCAATCTCAAATTCTTCCACGCAGCGCGGCGAAAGTAATCAATTAATTTGGATATAAAATCATATAATATGAAAATTATAATCTGTTGTGCATTAAAAAACACTCTGATACCTGCTTGTATGAGTTCACGTGTAATTTTTACTTCTATTCGTGAATATAAATGCGTTTTACCCGTTGCGAAACTCCTGTAATAATTTCATATGGAATTGTTCCTGCCTTTTTTGCAACTTCGGCTAAAGGTATGTTTCCCCCGAAAAATTCGACTTCGTCGCCCGGTTTTACATCCACATCAGAAACGTCGAGAATTAGCATATCCATACAAATATTACCTATAATGGCAACAGTTTCACCATTTATAAATGCCAAACCATTTTTATTTCCCAATTTTCTGTCAATGCCATCGGCATAACCAAGCGGAACTATTGCAATACGGCTTTCGTTTTCAATTTCTCCTTTCCGGTTATAACCAACAGTTTCATTTTTGCCAACAGTTTTTACCTGCGAAACAGTACTTTTTAGCGTACATGTGGTTTCCAAAGGCAAACCTGTATTTGAAATACCATATAACCCAATTCCGAGTCTTACCATATCAAATTGTTTTTCGCTAAAACGCTCTATTCCGGCCGAATTAAGAATATGTTTATCTATTTTATAAGGGAAACATTTTGAAATTATTATTGAAAGTTGTTCAAAAAGTTGAATTTGCTGAATAGTAAAATAATCAAGTTCTGGTTCGTCGCTACCGGCCAAGTGCGAAAAAACTGATTTCACTTTTATGTGTTCCGATTTTTTTATTAATAAAATGGCATTTCTTATTTCTTCTTGATTCTTAAAGCCAAGACGATTCATACCCGTATCAAGTTTCAGATGAACATAAAAATCTTCAATTGCATTTTTAGAAACTGTTTTGATTATACCTTCGAGCACTTCTATACTGTAAATATTCGGTTCGAGGCAATAATCGACCATGTTTTGGAAACTGTGTGCTTCGGGATTCATAACAATAATAGGAGTTTTAATACCCGCATTACGTAACTGAACACCTTCGTCGGTTACTGCTACAGCCAAATAATCAACATTCTGGTATTGTAGAAGTTTAGCTATCTCAATATCGCCCATTCCATAAGAAAACGCTTTTACCATAACCATAATTTTGGTTTGTGGTTTAAGCAACGACTTGTAAACATTCAGGTTGTGAACTATAGCGTTCATGTTTATCTCAAAAACAGTTTGATGTGCCTTTAACTGTAGCATTTCCGATATTTTCTCGAATGTAAATTTCCTGGCTCCCTTTATCAGGATAACTGAATTTCTGAAATTTTCCTTTTTAAATGTTTTTTCAAAATCAGAAAGCTGTGTGAAAAATGTTTTTTTGACTGAAAAACAGGCAGAATTATCATAAATTTCGGGGCCGATACCTATCAGTTCATCAATTCCCCATTCCTGTAAAAGTTTATTTACATGTGTGTACAGTTCGTTTTTTGAAATACCGGTTTGTAAAATGTCTGAAAGGATAAGTAATTTATGCAAGTGTCCTTTTACAGCCTGTTGGCACAACACCGACAATGCAATTGTAACCGAATTTAAATCGGAATTATAATAATCGTTTATAAGCAGACAGTTGTTAATGCCTTGTTTTATTTCGAGGCGCATGGCCACCGGTTCGAGGTTTTTAAAACGGGGCAATTTTTGAATAATATTTTCTCCGGTTGCCAAAATTGCAACAAAACAATGACATGCATTTTCGATTGCCGAATTATCTGTGAACGGAATTTCAAAAACAAGGCTTTCTGTGTTAAAATTAACTGATATTTCAGTTGTTTTTTCACCTGTTTGCACAAAAAACATGAATGCTGCAGGTTTCCCGTTCATTGACCAACTGTATTCAATAACAGAATTTTTACTGCAAAATTTTTTGCATTCGGCATTTATTTCCTCATTATCTACCCGAAATACAAGTTTCTTTGATTTTTGGAATAATTTAAGTTTTTCTTGAATTTTCTGTCTGATTGAAGTAAAATTTTCCTGGTGTGCATCGCCTATATTGGTAAAAATACCTATTTCAGGTTGAATTATTTCGGCTATCTTTTGCATTTCTCCATTTTGAGAAATTCCAGCTTCAAAAATAGCAAGGTTATAATTGTTGTTCAACAACAAAACCGAGAGCGGCACACCGATTTGCGAATTATAACTCTTGGGATTTCTTAGAATTTTGAAACTATCGGAAAGTAAATCGTACAGCCATTCTTTAACAATTGTTTTTCCATTGCTGCCGGTTATACCTACGACCGTAGAATTAAAACTGCAGCGAACCGAGGCAGCCAGTTTTTGCAGCGCTTCTGTAGTATTGGTTGTTAAAATAAATGTAGCTCCGCTGTTTATTATGCAGGGTTCGGAAACCACAAATAATTTTACCCCTTTCTCAATTAGTTCCGGAATATAATTATGCCCGTTGTTTCTTTGTCCTGCAATTGCAAAGAAAACGGCTTCGCTGTAATTAAAAAACGTACGACTGTCGGTAATAATTCGCGAAACAGGCTGTTCATAATACTTTTCTTCAGGGAATATTTTCCCTTCTACTACCTCCGCAATTTGTTCAGCGCTGAATGTTTTCATAGTTTTTGGTTATCTTACGGAAACAATTCCTGCAAAAAGGCTTATAAATATCTTTTTCAACTAATAACACAACTTTCAGTTTTAATAGCATATAAACTGCATGTTAAACAATATTCAAGATTAGTTAAATCTTGTTTTTTAGTTTAGTAAAAGTAGATATAAATTTTGATTTCTGTATTATGTCTCAACTATTCCCTGTTTTATGTCGCCATTCGGCATCGTGAGCAAATTATATTATGCTCTATATACAGAGAAATAACAGGTTATTAATGTTACTTGTTGTGCATTAAAAAAACGCAAAAACCATGTCTGTTAAAAAAATAGACGATATTTTATAAAAAATATTTGAAATAGTATTGCAATATTAAATAATATTTTTACATTCGTTGCATATTCTTAACGGATATAAGCTATGATATTTACCTATTCATACAAAAACATTTCGCATTATTTTTTGGGAAATAACTATTCAGTAACACATATAAGGTATAATATTTTTTAAAAAGCAAGAGACTGGATTTATTTAAAATTGTTTTTTGTACAGTTTATAATAAATATTAAGTACTATGAAAAAAACAAAAATCATATTATCAACAATTATGCTATTTATCCTTATTATGGGGTGTGAAAAGCAAAATAAAGAACCCGAAGAATCGATAGAGATAGTGGGCATAGTTCCTGTTAAGGCAAGCAATGAGGTTTCGGTCTTTTTCGAGGAAAATGTGCGTACGATAAGTAATATTATTTTAGCCGAATATAACTACGATTGGCAAACATTTAAAGATAGCTGTGTGATAATAAACAGTGCGGAAGAACTTCCGGCGTTCATAGATGGTACTCCTGTTCGGTATCCAACTATTGACTTTGACGCCTACACGCTCGTTATAGGGCAATGGGTAGGAGGTTATAGTAAATATCTCATGTCGCAGAGCCTTGTTGCCGAGAATGAGAAAGAAGCAACAATTAACCTGATCATTGGATACAAAAAAGAAACAGATGTGGATTATCCTGAAGTTGTTATTCCTATGTGTTTCTGGGGATTCTACCCAAAATTTGAAGCAGAATCATTATATATTAACGTAACTTATAAAAATTAAACAATTATGAAACTAAAAACTTATATTTTATGTTTATTGTCTTTCGCATTCTTTGGGTGTGATAGAGATTATGTGCTGGAAAGCGGTGATACAACAGAGGTACTGACCCGCGCAGGGCTGAAAGAAGGCCAGGTGTTTTACTATTACGGTATCGAGGATAGAAAGATTTTCCTCAATCAGGTAACAGACAAAGTATATGTAAAATTAGCACCGACTGCCACGAAGGAACAATTCCGGTCTGTTGTAACGGGTAACGCATCCCTTCGGCCGATGTATGCGAATGCAGAGGAGTATTTTGTGGAGGGCTATCCTTCCAATGGGGTTGTCCTTGAGGGCGGAGCAATATCCTCGGAGATTATTAATTCTTTCAAAGTAAAGGACGAAATCGTTTCGGCGACTTATTTATTGGAGTATAACGGAGTTGGTTTGTCTGCCTATACGGATGAGTTTATCGTCAAATTGAAAGATGGAACCACTTATGCACAAGTGCAGGAATTGGCAGAAAAATACGGCTGCACGATAGGAAAAGAAGATGAATTTGTTAAAAATCAATACAGCCTGTATGCATCCAAAACATCGGAAATGGATGCCATGCAGACTGCCAATATGTTCTATGAAACAGGGTTGTTTGAGTTTGCCGAGCCGAACCTGATAGATTTTAATGCGGAGAGTTCCTCCGATCAGTTTTTCCCTTATCAGTGGGGGCTCAAAAATACGATTTCAGGTCAGGTGGATATCAATGCAGAGCCGGCGTGGGCAATAACGAAAGGCAGTTCCAGCATCCGGATTGCCGTGATCGATGCCGGTGTCGATTTAACGCACCCCGATCTGCAAGCCAATTTACTGCCCGGGTATGACGCCACCGGTTATGGTACGGCAGGAGCTCCGTATTCCAGCGAAGACAACCACGGCACTCCAGTTGCTGGCATCATTGGAGCCCTGCAGAATAATAATTATGAGGGTATTTCGGGTGTAGCGCCTAATTGCAAAATAGTTCCGGTAAAGGCAAGTATTAACAATAGCTTTGATCGAGCCCACTCTTCGGCAGCAATTAATTGGGTGGTAAACAATAATAAATCAGAAGTAATAAATTGTTCATTCGGAAGCCACAATCCGCCCACATCGAATCTTACAAATGCCATTAAAAATGCGTTGACTAACGGTCGAGGAGGGAAAGGATGTGTGGTTGTATGCTCTTCGGGGAATACTGCTCCTTTCACGATCGTTAGCTATCCTGCAAATTCAGACCCAAGAATTCTCGTTGTGGGAGCCGTTGATCGAACAGGGGCGAGATCGATATGGAACAGTTCAGAGGCAAGTAATTATGGGCCAGAACTGGATGTTGTTGCTCCTGGTACAAGCATCTACACAACAGACAGACAGGGCAATGCCGGATACAATAATAATACCAGTACGTTTGATCTGTCAGATCTAAATTACACAATGAATTTCGGCGGTACCTCCGCCGCCGCTCCCTTTGTATCCGGAGTTGCGGCATTGATTTTGTCGGTTAAACCAAGTCTGACCGGTACGCAAGTTGCCGACGTTATAGAGGGTAAGGCGCAAAAGGTTGGGGGTTATTTCTACAATCAAAGCACTTCCAATGGAAGATGGCATGAGCAGATGGGCTATGGTTTGGTCGATGCCTATGCATCAGTTATTTCCGCTGAGACTACTACTATCAACGGCCCGACTTATTTAAATGTGTATTCAGGCGGTACAAAAACTTATTCCTTAGCCAGCCCGCCTTCAGGAACGGTAATATGGGAAAAAAGCGCCGGCAGTCCGTTCAACATATCGCCCACTACAGGCAATTCAACAACTGTTAGCATGACAGGTACCGGTTCGGGAACGCTTACAGCAAAAGCAAACGGCAGAGTAATTGCGACAAAACCTATAGCAGCATCTACGACTACCGTTAATGGCCCTATTGAAGGTTTATCTTCAGTTTATCCGGGGAATAACATTGTTACATATGAGTTGGAGCATGTTCCGGGTCTGTATTACAGCTGGTCGAGCAATGGGAGTCTTGTAATGCAATCAAACAACGGTTCATCCACATGTTCATTTAAAGTTCCTTCCTATTACACAGGCGGCACTACCGATGTAATATCGTGCTATGTAACGGCAGACAACACTGCTGTCGGCAGTTTTTCGCTCACTGTCGATATTTATTAACGGTTTAATTTTCAGATTGCCGAATAAATTACAACGCAAAGTCCTGCATATTTTAACATGCAGGACTTTGTTAATAAAAAACAACACTATAATTGTATTTATAAATGCACAGCGGGTTTAATTAATAAATTAATTTTTGGAGACATATTTAAATTCATCTTTATAATGTTTCTTGGATGAATATTTTTCAAAAAAACCGGCTGTTATAATTAAAACTAAAACTACAACCGCAGCTGCATAAATTACTGTCGATACGGGTTCAGGCGCTCCCTGTGCATAAGAGTGTAACCCCGACAGGTAATAATTTACACCGAAATATGTCATCAATACAAAACCGAAACACAGTAATGCAGCCGCACTAATTTGAAAATTCCCTTTTAAACCCGGTATTTTGTGCATGTGACAAACAAAAGCATAAGCCACAATTGTAATCAGCGCCCATGTTTCCTTTGGATCCCAACCCCAATAACGCCCCCACGATTCATTTGCCCAAATTGCTCCCAGAAAAGAACCTATAATGAGCATAAGTAATCCAATTATTAATGTTATCTGTATTACATTCACCAATTCTACGATAGTAAAATCAATACGGTTTCTGTTATGTTGATTTCTTAATATCATTAATATAAGGCTAAGAAATCCTAACATTGCACCAATACCAAGAAACCCGTAACTGATAGTGATAACAGATACATGAACAATTAACCAGTACGACTTTAATACAGGAACCAGGTTAGTAATTTCGGGGCTCATCCAACTCATACCGGCAACCAATAATGTTAATCCGGCTAAAACTGTGGTTA
The DNA here is from genome assembly GCA_031285325.1 of Bacteroidales bacterium. GTDB lineage: Bacteria > Bacteroidota > Bacteroidia > Bacteroidales > Prolixibacteraceae > Draconibacterium. The sequence goes on along the minus strand of JAITWJ010000011.1, from coordinate 26,981 downwards.
GCGACAGTGTAATTTCCGAATGGCGCGAGAAAATTATTCCTCCAAAACATATAGCCCAGCTTATAAAAATCATTGACTCGTAGCCGCTGCTCCATGGAGCATGTCCCGAAATATACCATCGTATGGCAAGGCCTGCTGTTTCGGCAACAAAAAGTATGATTATAAAAATAAACGCAATTTTTTTAAACCGGTTGAATTTGAATTTTGTATTAAACAGCGTAATTAACTGCAAAATTAAAAGCATTAAGCCGGTAACCAGAAATATTTTGAAGAGTTTGCCAAATATATTTATGTTGTTGTAAAAAATTTCGAATTTAATTTTAGTTTTCGAAGGCATTACTGAAACGCCGTACTTTTCCTGGTTCTTTTTAAGGTTATTGAGCAGGAGGTTTGCGGCAGTCCAGTCGTTGCTGTTAACCGCACTGAAATAAGAAGTAATGGTATTTGCTAAAACAACGCCGTTTTCGTCATTTATTTTGTCCAATCCATTTAACGATACCCATTTGTAATTATCGTGGTTGGGAATTGGGAAAATGGTAAGAAAATCTGCTGAAAAAACCGTTAAAATTATATTTATACGTTCATCTACATTTATAATTTCCTTGTCGAACTTATTTCTGGCATTGTTTCCTTTTCCATAAGCGTTGGCCACCAAGGTGTTTAATTTATACACGTTTGTTTCGGTTTCCGAAATAAAATCGTTTAAAGAAGCATATTTCCCTTTAATTCCCAATATTTTTCCAAGTTCGGCATTGTCAACTTTTATACATGGTATGTTTTTCCATTTTTCCGGATTTGCCTGCATATCTAAAAAAACTTCAGAGGGAGACATTCCGTTAAAACTTGTTTTTTTTGCCACCTTTCTAAGTATTTCGGAAGCTATGGTTGAAACAGGTTCAAGTCTTCCCTGACGATTTTGTATAACCAGCTCAGCAAAATCGGAAATATGTTGTTTACGAAGTTGCTTATTTTGTTCACTTTGAGCTTCAGAACTGAATACCAGAACAAATATTCCAACAAAAACGGCAAAAAACTTTTTCCGTTCTTCCTTCAATTTTACAGAAGTTCGGAGCAGTGATCTAAATCTGCTGTTTCTATTAAGAATGGTTAAAATCATACCAATTATCATAAAAAAATAACCAAAATAGGTTATCCCTGTTCCAAGTATATCGTAATTCACTGATAGTATTGTTCCGTTCTCGTCAGTATCGTAAGAAGATTGAAAAAAGCGGTAGCCGTTGTATTTCAAAATATTATTCATATAAATACGGTATGGTATTTTATTTGCCCCGTCTTTTAAAATTACTTCGCTGGTGTATGATGAAGGGCTGTTTGAACCCGGATAACGCTCAAGTTTAAATTCGGTTAGATGAATAGAAAAAGGCAGTTCAATTATTTTTGAACCAAATGATGCTGTAATATTTATTTCGTTTAACTCAACAGAATTTGGTTGTCCGGCTTCACCATATTTATTATAAACAACCATCTCCTCCGATCTATTTCCCGATGATATTAAAAAGCGCAAAGCGTTTTGGGTTGTCATTCCGTGTTGTGGTTCAACGTACTCCGGCCGGGTTTTACCTTTCATCAGAAATTGGTTAACTGCAAATGTGAGTGTTTTTAAAGTGTAAATTTTGGAGTTATTTGCTTCAATTTCTTCCCCCGGAATTAGCATTTTAACATCGGTTTGTATCGTTTCCGACATTTTTATCGTATCGTTGGCCAAAAAACAGAGTTTCGTGTCGTCAATAAAAAAACTTATATCATTTTGCTGTTCATTAGATTGAAACCCAATTTTTATGCCGTCTATATTTTGGCTTTCGCCTTGATTTAAATTTACATTGAACCGGATTCCATCGCTGAATGTAACGAGCGACAACATTGGTTCTCCGTTTGGATCAATAACTAACGATTCGGTAACATAGGGTAAATATTGTAAATTTTTTATTTGTATAACTTGTCCATTAATTCTAAGTTTTTCCGAATAATTGTTTGCTGTGTACGGCGACAATTTGATTTCCTTTTCCTTTTCAACAATTTCCCCGCCATGTATAGCTTTAATATTTAAAACAGTATGTTCCGAAATAATTATATTAGATGCCTCTCCTTCGCGTATATGCATTGTGCCCTCAAATCCGAAATAACGGGTAATTGCAGCTCCTGCAATAATTATTATAAATGAAATATGAAAAAGAAGAATTGTCCATTTTTTTTTATTGATCAATCCATATTTAAAAATACTGCCAATCAGGTTCAGGCATATCAATAAAAACAATATTTCAAGCCATTTCGAATTGTATATAAGAATTTTCGCAGTAATGGTATCATAGTTATTTTCAATAAATGTTGCATACCCTATTGCAGTTGCAAATATTGCGGCAAGAATTCCTGTAAACAGTATTGAAGAAAAAAATGAAACAATTTTTTTCATACCATAATTTGTTAAAATCCAAATATATTAAAAAATAAATAAGTTTAAACGGTTTATAAAACCGGAGAGTTAATCATAAATTATATAGAAAACAAATTATTACTTAGAAACTGTTTTGAATTTATTTGGCAAATTTTTTACCCTCGAAACAGGGTAGCGGAAACTTCCGAAAGTATCCCCGAGGGCTCGGGCAAGGTAGCGGAAACTCCCGAAAGGCTCCCCGAGGTGTCGAACAGGGTAGCGGAAACTCCCGAAAGGTTCCCCGAGGGGTCGGGCAGGGTAGCGGGAACTTCCGACAACTTATTTGGCAAATTAGAAACAGTTTCTTATACCTGTGTTAATTAATATAATTAATTTTTAGCATACTTTTAAAAGAAATTTCTACTTTAGCAGACTTTCAAAAAAACATATATGAGCAAAGAATATACAAGTGAATTACTGATTGATTTTGGAACAGACAATCAAAAACTTTTACCTGTTGTTACCCAGGATTTCGCAACAAAAGAAGTACTTATTTTATCGTTTGTAAATAAAGAGGCTTTTGAAGAAACTCGCAGAAGTGGTTATGCAACGTACTGGAGCCGGAGCCGCAACGAACTATGGAAAAAAGGATTAACATCGGGCGATATGCTTAAAATTGAAGAGATCAGAATTAATTGCGAACAAAACTCATTACTGTATCTGGTAACTCCTGAAGGCAAAGGTGCCTGCCATGCAAAAAAAGAAGATGGCCTGCCTTATAAATCGTGCTATTACAGAAAATTAAACGATAACGATTCTCTTGAAGTAATATGTATGTAAATTAAACCTGAATGAAATTACTATAAAATTATAATCTGATGCAAGACGAAAAACTTATTATTGGTATGCCTGCAGGCTCATTGGCCGACCCCGGCAGAGGCGGTAACTTAATTCAATTGCTGAAACATGCGGGCTTTACTTCAAAAGGATACGAAACAGGCGGCCCAACCGAGTTCGGGTCAATGAACTTTCTTTTTGGATGGGATGGCAGGCCGCAAGAATTTGGTTCACAACTCGGAATAGATGAATTGGATGTTGCAATTGCCGGCTGCGACTGGATTCAAGAACGGATTCTGGAATTAAAACTTGAATACAATACCGATATAGAAATTGAAGAAGTACTTTCACTGAACAGAGGCGGTGTGCGCATTGTAGGAATTGCTTCGCAGGAAAGTGAAAACTCAGTTGTCGAAATTCTGGAAAGACTGTGCAAAACAAAAAACATTATAACAGTTGCCGCAGAAATGCCATACATAGCATTAAGCTGGATTCAAAACCGGTTAAAAGATATTGGGAAATTTGAAGAATTTTCAGCCTTCAGTGTTCAAAAATATAAAACTATGCCCAAAATTGACAAAGGGATTGTTATTTATGAAACCTGGGGAAAAACCGAGGCTAAGGTAAAAAATGCAGGAACTGATTTGGGTATCGAAATAACCCAGTCGGGAAGTGCAATAAGAAATTACAAGCTAAAAATAATTGATGAAATAATGGTTTCCCATACAGGTATTTTTGTTTCTCCCAAACTAAAAACCAATGAGAAAAAAAGCAAACTTCTGAAAATGTTTTTACTGAACCTTTACGGAAGCGTTAATGCCGAAAATAAGGTAATGATTCTTTTTAATATCCCGAATAATTCCATTCCCGAGATAGAATCATTTCTGAAAGAAAATAACCTTTATGCCGACGAACCAACCATAAACCAGGGGAAAACACATACGCAATTCAGTATTCAGGTTGATACCAAACAGCATAAATTGCCGCTGGCGCAAATACGTTTCGAACTGGCACTGCGAAATGCTGTTAACATAGATACCCTTCCTATAAATTCATCAATACCAAGTATTAATGTTTTAGGATTCTGACAATATTTCGAGAACCTCTAAAATTCATTAGAGGTTCTCGAAATTATTTCTTTCGTGTTGTAATATATTTCATCAGTTCTATCAACGAGTTTCGTGCCTGCGAATCTTCAAATTCCATTAGTCCGCTAATTGCCCTGTCTTTAAATTCTTCCATTTTTTGCGATGCATACACAAGGCCGCCTTTTTCGGTTACCAGTTGAATTATTTCCCGAACAACAGCAGGGTTGTTGTTGTGTTTAATTAAGCGCAGAATCCTTTTCCTTTCGGCACACGACGAATTGTTTAACACATACAAAAGCGGCAGTGTAATTTTTTTTTCTTTGATATCGTTACCCGCAGGTTTTCCGGTAAAACCTTTCACCTGATAATCTAAAATATCATCTCTAATCTGAAAGGCAATTCCCGCATCCTGGCCTATTTTGTACATTTTATTATGAATAGCCTCATCGGTTGTGGCCGATGCCGCACCAATAGACATACTTGTTGCAATAAGCGAAGCTGTTTTTTTCTTTATTATTTCAAAATAAGTATCATAGTCAATATCAAGATTACGACTTCTTTTTATCTGTATGGCTTCTCCCTCGCTCATATCCTTTACTGCTTCCGATATTATATGCAGAAAATTGTATTTTCTGTTTTCTAACATAAGTAACAGCCCTTTTGCGAGAATATAATCGCCAACCAAAACGGCAAGCTTGTTTTTCCAGAGCGCTTTTACCGAAAATGTGCCTCTACGCTCGTACGACTCGTCAACAACATCATCGTGTACCAAAGTTGCTGTGTGCAGCAGTTCGATAGAACAGGCTGCCAATTGCGAAAACTCGTTAGTTTCGCCAATCATTTTTGCTGAAAGAAACACGAACATAGTGCGAATCTGCTTGCCGCCTGTACGGTATAAAAAATTAAGTATGGTGCCCAAAAAAGGTATATCGCTCTGTAACGACTTCTTGAAGTAAGACTCAAATTCTTTGATCTCATTTTCAATAGGCGCCTGAATATTTTTTAATACTGACATATTGCGTAATCGCTTTCTAATCGAAAAACACGAACATAGAATAATTTAAATGAATAAACTACATTTTAATGCGAAACTGTTAAACTTTTCAAACATTTTTAAATTTATAAGAAACTGTTTTGAATTTACCCGACACGTTTTTTTTGAAACCTTACCTTCTCCCAACTTATTCCTTTACCCCCTAAAAGCCGTCAGCCCGTACTGTCGAGAACCGGCCGTGCAACCGCACACCCTTACGGAACACTGTCGCTCTGGAGCGATACCTTCGCCGACCCCTCGGGGAACCTTTCGCTCCGGAGCGATACCCCCGCCGACCCCTCGGACATACTTTCGCTCCGGAGCGACACCCTCGCCGAGCCCTCCGGCATGCTTTCGCTCCGGAGCGACACCCGTTTAACCTGCCGTTTATTCACATTTATATTGTTCATTACGAAAATAAAAAACCTGCATCTGAACAACCTCCTGCCCAAGCAATTAATAATTACGGTTATTAATTATCCAGTCAACTGTCAATTGTGTTTCCATGTTTCCCGAAATTCAAAACAGTTTATAAAAAGAGTATGGCATGAATAATTTAAGCAAATTCATCCAAAACAACAAAGGCATGCATGCTCAATTACGAGATATGGTATTTGTATTTCCGTAAAAAAAGTTAAATGAATTAATTAAGAATACACGAAATATTTGTAAAATGCTACCTTTGTTTTCACCCATACTTAATATCTTGTATGAAGCGATTATTTGTATTGGTTTTGAATGTTTTTCTTGCGCTGCTTGTTCAAGCTCAGGTAAACGTTAACCATTATATGACAGTAGGCCAAACACGTACTCAGATTGGCAACTATACCGGAGCCATTGAGTATTTTAACATTGTTATAAAATTCAGGCCCTATTTGCCTGAAGCTTATTTTTATCGTGGAATTGCCAAACATCAACTGGAAGACCACCGAGGCGCTATTCTTGACTATAACAAAGCCATTGAAATAAAACCTTTTTATCCGTGGGCATACGCTAATCGCGGCATGGCCTACCATAGCATGCACGATTTTGAAAATGCAATAAAAGATTATAACAGAGCTCTTGAATTCGATCCTGACGATGAAAGTATATACAACAATCGGGGTATCGCCAAACTATCTCAAAAAAACTTGGAAGGAGCCATTGAAGACTACAACAAGGCATTGGAAATAAACCCAAGATCGATAAATGCCTTTATGAATCGCAGCAACGCAAAAATTATGCAAAACGATATAAGGGGTGCAATACGCGATTTAAACGAGGTTATCATGATTCGTCCGTATTATGCCGAAGCATACCTTAACCGTGGGCTGGCCCGTTTCGAACTGGAAGATTATGCCTCGGCGCTACGCGATTATGACCAATGCCTGAACCTCGACCCTAAAAATGCGTTTGCATTTAACAACCGTGGTATAGTTAAACACAAACTCGAAGATTATTCCGGAGCAATTATGGATTACGACATGGCTATTCAGTTAAATCCCGAAATAGCAAGTTCGTACTTTAACAGAGCCATAGCACGCGAAGCACTTGGCCGTCCGGGCTTTGAACGCGATTATGAAATTGCGGCGCAGCTCGATCCGAAATTCGATATTAACAGGTTTAGCGCCGATGCCGGGCAAACGTATCAAGCCCAACAAAACAGTCAGAACAATCAAACCAATCAGAGCAATCAGAATCAGCAAAGCCAAAATCAGGGAAACCAGAATAATTCAGAACAAAACCGGCGGCGGCGTATGAATGTAGTGGCTGAAGATACACGAAATATTCCCAACGATGAGGAAATAACATCCGGACGTGTACAAAACAGAAATGTGGTTATTGATTTACAACTCATTTTTGTAATCTCGGCTTTCGAAAGAAATGCGGTTAACTACGACCGTTTTCAATACTACAGCATAGACATTGACGAAATAAACCTGAAAAACAACTACAACCCGCTGTTTACCATTTCAAATAAGCCTTCAAACGAATATATCCCTGTTTTTGAAAACTTCATACTGTATTTTAATGAACGCATAAACATGCAAGACAATGGGCATAACCGCCTTAGCCGAGGCATCTTCTACAGTCTTACAGGGAAGTACAACGAGGCTATGGCCGATTTAAACCAAGCCATTAACATGAATAACGAAGAAGCAATTGCCTATTTTTCGAGAGCCAACTGCCGGTTTAAAATGATACAGGAAATGGAATCACTCACCGGTAATATTTCTGAATTCAGTATTCCGGTTACACAGCGTTTCTATGAAAACACCAATACAGAACCACAACAAATACTCGATTACCAATATATACTGGAAGATTATGATACAGCATTGAATCTAAATCCAAAATTTGTTTTCGGATACTACAACCGGGCATATATAAAACTCAGGCTGAAAGACTATGAAGCAGCCATTGAAGATTTAGGCCGCGCCATTGAACTTGATCCCGAATTTGCAGAAGCCTATTTTAATCGTGGCCTCACCAAAATTTATCTTGACGATGTGGAAGGCGGCGCAATCGACCTTAGCCACGCAGGCGAACTCGGTATAGAAGGTGCCTACAACATTATTAAAAGGTATTGCAATTGAATCAAAATACCCGACAATAATCATAAATTGTTTTGAATATGAATTTTGAAAGGCAAATTGCCTTCGGGAAGTTCCGCTACCTTGCCCGACCCCTCAGGGAACCTTTCGGGAAGTTCCGCTACCTGTTTCGAGGGTAAAAAATTGTCAGGTAAATTCAAAACAGTTTCCAAGCAGGTAACTCAATTAACGGTTTTGTGTTAAAACTATTCAATCATTACACATCATGTACAAAATTTAAGTTCTGCCTAATGAATAATTGTTATTTTTGAAATGTGTTTTATAACATGTTCCAAATAAAACAGATTTAAAATGATTCAATTTTTCAAAACACAGAATAATAGTATTATAGCTGTTAATTCTTGCAACCCTCTAAGTTCAGGCAACATTCAAAAACTAAAATGGCTTTTTTCCTATTCTGAATCTCTTATTGATTCTGAAATTTCCGGATGGTTTGTCGGGCCACGAAAAGAAATGCTAACTCCATGGAGTACCAATGCTATTGAAATTACTCAAAATATTGGTATCGATGGCATTATTCGCATAGAGGAATTTTATGAAGCAGAAAATGAAAATGTTGAATACGACCCCATGCTTCAATCTCTTTACAAAAATCTCAACAATAAAATATTTACGGTTCACAAAAAACCCGACCCAATACTCTCTATTGATAATATTGCAGAATATAATAAAAACGAAGGCCTTGCTCTGAACAGTGAAGAGATTGAATACCTGGAAAAACTTGCCGAAAAACTCGGCAGAAGGCTTACCGACAGCGAAGTGTTCGGTTTTTCGCAAGTAAATTCGGAACATTGCCGGCATAAAATATTTAACGGCAAATTCATAATTAACGGAAAAGAAATGGAATCGTCGCTTTTCCAAATGATAAAAAATACAACAAAAACAAACCCTAATTATGTAATATCGGCATATAAAGACAATTGTGCTTTTATTGCTGGCCCAACAGTAGAACAGTTTGCTCCTGTATCGCACAACAAACCCGATTTTTTTAGGATAACACATTATGAGTCTATGCTCTCGTTAAAAGCCGAAACGCATAATTTTCCTACTACCGTTGAACCGTTCAATGGTGCAGCCACCGGATCAGGCGGCGAAATAAGAGACAGGATTGCAGGAGGAAAAGGAGCAATACCAATTGCAGGAACAGCAGTTTACATGACATCGTATCCCAGGCCGGACGGGCCACGCAAATGGGAAGAAAAAACCGAAGCGCGAAAATGGCTGTATCAGTCGCCGGAAGATATACTTATCAAAGCGTCAAACGGAGCCAGCGATTTTGGGAACAAATTTGGCCAGCCCCTTATATGTGGTTCGGTATTCACATTTGAACATTTCGAAAACAATAAAAAATACGGATTCGACAAAGTAATAATGCTTGCAGGAGGTATTGGCACCGGAAAGAAAAAGGACTGCGAAAAAGATATACCACAAAAAGGCGACAAAATAGTTTTGCTTGGAGGCGACAATTACCGTATTGGTATGGGCGGAGGTGCAGTTTCGTCGGTAGATACAGGTAAATTCGACAGTTTCATTGAACTTAACGCCGTGCAAAGAGCAAATCCTGAAATGCAAAAAAGAGTATATAACGCCATAAGAGCCTTAGCCGAATCGGACACCAACCCAATTGTGTCAATACACGACCATGGGGCAGGAGGGCATCTGAACTGCTTGTCTGAACTTGTTGAGGCAACAGGCGGGAAAATAGATATTTCTAAACTTCCGGTAGGCGACCCTACGCTTTCATTTAAAGAAATTATAGGCAACGAATCGCAGGAAAGAATGGGATTAGTTCTTAAAGAGAACAACATTGATAATTTCAGGGCAATTGCAGAACGCGAAAGAGCCCCGTTTTATGTAATTGGCGAAATTACAGACGATAACAGGTTTACTTTTGAAGATCCGGTAACGAAAGAAAAACCGATAGACCTGTCCTTAGATTCCCTGTTCGGAAATCCGCCAAAAGTTATTATAAAAGACAATAGAATTACCGAACAGTTTGACGAACTTCAATACGACAGTAACAAGATTATAGACTATATCGAGAAAGTATTGCAGCTTGAAGAAGTTGCCTGCAAGGACTGGCTCACCAATAAAGTTGACAGGTCGGTAACCGGCAGGATTGCAAAACAGCAATGCGCCGGCCCACTTCAACTGCCGCTGAATAACCTTGGAGTAATAACGCTTGATTACAGAGGCAAGTATGGTTTTGCCTCGTCAATCGGCCATGCTCCTGCAGCAGGGCTTATTGATACATCGGCAGGAGCTACGCTTTCTATTGCAGAAGCTCTTACAAACATTATATGGGCTCCGCTTTCCGATGGATTGAGAAGTATTTCACTCTCGGCAAACTGGATGTGGCCATGCAAAAATACCGGCGAAGATGCAAGACTATACGATGCTGTTAAAGCTGCAAGCGAATTTGCCATAGCTCTTGGTATAAATATTCCGACAGGGAAAGACAGCCTGTCGATGACACAAAAATACAACGGCGATGTTGTTATATCACCCGGTTCTGTGATAATTTCGGCGGCTGCCGAAGTAAGCGATATAAGAAAAATAGTAGAGCCTGTAATAGTAAACGATCCCGATTCAAGACTTCTGCTAATAGACCTCAGTAAAGATGAATACAAGCTGGGCGGCAGCTGTTTCGGACAAATACTAAACAAACTCGGAAACGAAGCTCCAACCGTAAAAGATGCGGCATATTTCAAAAAGGTATTTAACGTTATACAGTTGCTTATTAAGCAGGGAAAAATTATTGCAGGGCACGACATTTCGGCAGGCGGGCTTATTACAACCCTCCTCGAAATGTGTTTTGCTAACAATGAAGGAGGTATTACCGTAAACCTGACTGCCATTGATGAAATAGATACCGTAAAATTACTTTTCAGCCAAAACCCCGGAATAATTATTCAGGTTAAAGAGGAAAGCGAAATTGCAGAAATATTTCTTGAAAACGGAATATCATATTATTCAATCGGACATCCTGTTAACGACAGGTTCTTGCATATAAAAAACAATAACCACTCGTTCTGTGTAGATATAAACGAGATGATAAAGAAATGGTTTCAAACTTCGTATATGCTCGACAGGCGGCAGTCGGGAGAGAAATTGGCTCTTGAAAGATACACGAACTTCACTAATCATAAAATTAACTATAATATTATTTCGTTTAAAGGCGATTTTAAATCGCTGGGAATAACTCCAGACAGGGAAAAATGTTCGGGAGTAAAAGCTGCTATAATTAGAGAAAAAGGAGTAAATGGCGATCGCGAAATGGCCTATGCCCTGTATCTTGCCGGTTTCGATGTAAAAGATGTTCACATGACAGATCTTATATCGGGGCGCGAAACTCTTTCAGATATAAACATGATTGTTTTTGTAGGTGGTTTTTCAAATTCCGACGTATTGGGTTCGGCTAAAGGATGGGCGGGAGCTTTTAAGTATAATTCAAAAGCCACTGCTGCCCTCAACAACTTTTATGACAGAGAAGATACGCTTTCGCTTGGCGTGTGCAACGGATGCCAGTTAATGATAGAACTTGGCCTGTTACATTCCAATCATAACGATAAACCTAAACTTTGCCATAATAATTCCAATAAATTCGAATCCGGATTCTTAGGTGTACGCATTACCGATAACAACTCAGTTATGTTAGGCTCCTTGTCTGGCATGGAACTTGGCGTATGGGTTGCACATGGCGAAGGCCGTTTCAGTGTTCCTTATCCGGAAAAGCAATACTCAATTACCATGAAATACAGCCGCCACACGTATCCTGCAAACCCTAACGGCTCCGATTTTGATATTGCAGGCCTTTGCTCCGACAACGGACGGCACCTTGCCATGATGCCACACCTTGAGCGGGCATATTTCCCATGGCAATGCGGCTACTATCCACCCGAAAGAAAAAACGATGAAATTACTCCCTGGATGATGGCTTTTGTAAACGCCTACAAGTGGATTGCCGAAAGAATCAGATAAGTTAAATACATACTTGTTGTATTGCAAATAATTTGCAAAAAATATTAAATAAACAAGTGGTTTGCGTTTTTTAATGCGTAACGGGTTAATTAAAAACAACAGTACGGTTTTTATAAACTAAAACTTTTCGCTGAAGGTGTTTGTAAACTGCCTGCGATAATACAATTTTTTCGAGATCGCGGCCTTTTCGGGTAAGTTTTTGTACCGTATCGTGATGGCTGCACCGTGTTACATCCTGTTCTATAATGGGGCCTGCATCGAGGGTTGATGTAACGTAGTGGCTGGTGGCGCCAATAATTTTTACTCCACGTTCGTGTGCTGCATGATAAGGCTTTGCTCCGGCAAAAGCAGGCAAAAACGAATGGTGTATGTTAATAATTTTGTTGGGATATTGTTCGATAAAACCATCTGACAGAATTTGCATATAGCGGGCAAGTACAACAAAATCGATTTTATTGTTTTTCAACAGTTCCAATTCCTGTTTTTCTATTTCGTTTTTGTTTTCTGTGGTTATGTTGAAATGAAAAAAATCGATACCGAAACGTTCGGCAACAGGCCTTAGTTTTTCGTGATTACTTATTATTACAGGAATTTCAACATCCCATTCGCCGGCGGTATAGCGGGCAAGAATGTCGAACAGGCAATGCGGCATTTTACTTACAAATAGAGCCATTCGGGGAATATAATCTGTAAAATACAATTTCCAGTTCATTTCCAGCGGGCGGCCAATAAGCGTATCGAAATATTCGCCGATTTTTTCTGAAGGTATGGCAAATTTATGCAGTTCCCATTCAACGCGCATGTAAAAAATTTCTTCTTCACGATTAACATATTGATCCAGGTATATAATATTTCCGTAGTTTTTGTTTAGAAATTCTGTTACGGTTGCCAAAATTCCCTGTTTGTCGGGACAGTGAATCAGCAAAATTGCCGTGTTTTTTTTCTCGTGTAGCGATTTTATGGTTTTCATTCTTTAATACTTTATTGCCTGCAATGGTAATACTCCATTATATTCCGGTAACATTAACGGCTGTTGTTATAATTTACCTTTAGTTGAGGGAAGTTCAAAATTATATATATCGCGTTTAATTGCCATTTTTACAGCTTTGGCTACAACTTTAAATATGGCTTCTATTTTATGATGTTCGTTGTTGCCGGTAGCTTTTATATGTAAGTTACAGAGCGAAGTGTCGGAAAACGATTTGAAAAAGTGCATGAACATTTCGGTTGGAACGTCGCCAACTTTTTCGCGTGTGAATTCGGCTTCCCAAACCAGATACGGACGTCCGCCAAAGTCGATTGTAGCCGTAGCCAGGCAATCGTCCATTGGCAGGCAGAACCCGTAACGTTCCACACCTGTTTTGTTTCCGATGGCATTTTTGAATGCTTCGCCTAAAGCCAGCGCGGTATCTTCTATTGTGTGATGTTCGTCAACTTCCAAATCGCCCTTTACGTTTACCGTTAGGTCGATTCCGGAGTGCCTGCCTAATTGGTTCAGCATGTGGTCGAGGAATCCTAACCCTGTTGAAATGCTGCACACGCCCGAACCGTCTAAATTCAGTTCAACAATAATATTTGTTTCTTTAGTTATGCGCTGTACTTTTGCCGTGCGCTGCGGAGCGGCTACACATGCGTAAATATCGTCCCAGTTTGACGAAACAAGAACACATGTGTTGTTCAGATTCTCTTCTTCGAGTTTTGCCGACAAATTTCCGTTGTTTATAAGTATTCCTTTAGCGCCTAAATTTTTTGCGAGTTTAATATCGGTAAGCCTGTCGCCGATTACAAAGCTGTTAGCCAGGTCGTAATTGCCGCAAATGTACTTTGTGAGCATTCCGGTGCCCGGTTTCCGGGTAGGAAGGTTTTCGTGCTGAAAGCTTCGGTCTATACAAACATCATCGAAAGTAATACCTTCGTTTTGGAATGCTTTTATTATGAAATTATGAACAGGCCAGAATGTATTTTCCGGAAACGATTCGGTTCCTAAGCCGTCCTGGTTGGTTACCATAACGAGTTCGTAGCCGAGATTTTTTTGAATATGCCAGAGATTTCTGAAAACACCCGGCAGAAATTCGAGTTTTTCAAACGAATCTATCTGTTCGTCATTTGTTTCGCAATTCAGTGTTCCGTCTCGGTCAATAAAAAGTACTTTTTTCATTTCTATATAATTTATTTACGTGGCGCCACAAAGGTACTAAAAATTATCAAGGGTTATTTTTGCTTCGTCATGTGTTTTAAACTGTTAAAGCGCCTGTATAATTTTCTGAACAGTTTATAAATCCGTAAGTTGTTTTGTTATTTCGCAGTGCGCACAGGCCTATTCTCTGAGCCCGTTCTATTTTTACTGAACCTGTTTGCTGTTCGGCGCATAATTTTTATGCTATTCTTATTCCTTTATGTTCTACAATTAATTAATTATGTATATATATTGATTTTTGTTTTACTTCCGGTTAATCTCAATTGGCTCCGCGCAGTTCTTAATCGACTCCGCGCAGTTCTCAATCGACTTCGCTCGATTCTCATTTGGCTCCGCGCCAATCTCAATCGACTTCGCTCAATTCTCATTTAACTCCGCGCGATTCTTAATTAGCTTCGCGCCAATCTCAATTGACTCCGCTCAATTCTTAATTGGCTCCGCGTGGTTCTTAATCGACTTCGCGCAATTCTTAATTGACTTCGCGCCAATCTCAATCGACTTCGCTCGATTCTTATTTGCCATTCTGTAATGAATGATGTTCGGCGCGCACTGTAAAATGTATTAAGCGTTAACGTTGTGCGTAATTATTTGTTAAACAAAGTTCATTAATGCTTTCAGCAGAATCTCATTTTCGTTTGCAGCGCCTATTGTGATGCGCAAACTGTCGTTACACAGGTGTATTTTCGAGCGGTTGCGAACAATAATTCCCTGTTCGACCAGATAATTATACACCGCGTTTGCATTTTTCATCTTAACCAGCAGAAAATTGGCGTCTGACGGGAATGTTTTTTCAACAAAATGAAAATTGTTTAACAGTTCGGCCATTTTTTCGCGTTCGGCAACAAGCATTTTAACCCATTCTTGAACATCGCCGGCTTTTTCAATAAGTTCGAGCGCCTTTTTTTGTGTGAGAATGCTCAGGTTGTAAGGGTATTTTATTTTATTCAGAACGTTAATTATTTCGGACGATGCAAATGCTATTCCCAACCGTATTCCGGCCATGCCCCAGGCTTTCGAAAAGGTTTGTAATATTACAATATTCGGGTGTTCTTCGATCTCAAACAGCAGCGATTTGCTCTGGGCAAAGTCGATGTAAGCCTCGTCTATAATAACTATTCCGTTGAAGTTCTTAACTGTTTTGATAATCTCTTCGCGGTTAAGGCTATTGCCTGTCGGGTTGTTCGGCGAACACAAAAAAATAAGCTTGGTGTTTTTATCGGCAGCGTTAAGTATGTTATCGGCAACTATGTCGAAGTTTTCATTCAGCGAAATCTTCTTTACCTCTACATTGTTTATGTCGGCTGCCACCTGATACATGCCGTATGTTGGGTTAATAGAAATAATATTGTCGATACCCGGTTCGCAAAACGCACGATTCAGTAAATCGATAGGCTCGTCGCTGCCGTTTCCGAGAAAAATGTTTTCAGGGTTTACCTTTTTTATTTTCGCAATCTTCTCTTTAAGCTGGCGCTGAAGCGGATCGGGGTACCGGTTGTAAGGCTGGTTAAACGGGTTTTCGTTGGCATCAAGAAAAACCATAGCTTCGCCCGAATATTCGTCGCGCGCCGAAGAGTAAGGTTTCAGTTCTGCAATATTTTTTCGTATAAGATTTTTAATTTCTTCCATATTTTAAATGGCTTAGTTATCGGTTTATTTTATGTATTTTCAGATGGTTTAAGACAAAATTAAATGTTTTCAAATAACTTAAACAATATGAATCGAAAGAAATTAAGAAATGTTTTAAATATTGTTCTTTTGGTAGTTTTACATCGTTATATTATTTGTAAAATTGTGTTCCATTGGCACTATTCTGAAAGTTACTTAAATTCTAAAAATTTTGAACAACTTCTAAAAACTGTCTGACTGTGTCGGGAAAAACTAAAAATAATAAACTTATATTTGGCAAAAGTATCAAATCATGGATATTTCCGTAGTTGTACCCCTTTATAACGAAGAAGAATCGCTTACAGAGTTAACCGTTTGGATAAAAAAAGTGATGGACGAAAATTTATTTTCGTACGAAATTTTACTTATTGACGATGGCAGTACCGACAATTCGTGGGATTTTATTGAAAAACTGCAGTCGGAAAACCGTAACATAAAAGGTATTAAATTCAGGCGGAATTATGGTAAATCGGCAGCTCTTTATTGTGGTTTCGATGTAGCTCAGGGTAATGTTGTAATTACTATGGATGCTGACTTACAAGACAGCCCGGATGAAATTCCGGAACTGTACCGCATGATAAAGGAAGATGGGTTCGATTTGGTTTCGGGGTGGAAAAAAAAGCGACACGATCCTGTTTTAACAAAAAACCTGCCCAGCAAGTTTTATAACTGGACAGTGCGCAGAATTACCGGCATTAAACTGCACGATATGAACTGCGGATTAAAAGCATACCGCAAACAAGTAATTAAAAGCATTGAAGTTTATGGCGAAATGCACCGGTACATACCTGTTTTGGCAAAATGGGCAGGGTACAAAAAAATTGGAGAAAAGGTTGTTATACACAGCGAACGAAAATACGGCGTTACAAAATTCGGGATCGAACGCTTTTTACGCGGCCCGCTCGATTTGATTTCAGTGATGTTTATATCGCGTTTTGTGAAACGTCCGATGCACTTCTTTGGAGTTTTGGGCATTCTTATGATGCTGTTAGGTTTGGCTTCAACTGCTGTTATTGCTGTTCAGAAAATAAATCAATTGAAACACGGCATTACCGGTAACTTAATTACTAATAATCCTTATTTTTATACAGCGTTAGCAGCGGTAATCATTGGTGTTCAGTTTTTTCTCGCCGGCTTTTTAGGCGAACTTATTTCGCGTAACGCTGTTGACAGGAATAAATATCAAATCGACAAAAAAACTTTCTAATAACGGCCTGAGGAAATTAACAAGTTATGCAAGAAGTTCAATTTAGAAAAAAACGCGAGTCGGGCGAAATTATTACCGATTCATTTTTATTCCTGAAACAGGAAATAAAACCGCTTTCAAAGCTTTTCGCTCTTTATGTATTGCCATTTGTACTTGTTTACGCTGTTTTTCAAATTTACATGCAAAAAGAAATTATGAGCAGGATTGATCTTAACAATCCTGAAATGATTTTAGCAAATATAAAGCCGGTATCAATGCATTTCCTTATCTGCTGCTTGTTTGAACTGTTCGTAAATTCACTGTTTATCGGCGTTTTTTATACATATATCGATTTATACGTTAAAAAAGGTAAAGGAAACTTTGAAATGCACGAAATTACGGGAGCTCTGTTCTCAAACAGTTTAAAGGCATTTGGCGCAGTACTTTTATTGTTTTCCATTACTGTTTTCGGTCTCACCCTGTGCATTTTGCCCGGTATTTACTTTGCAAACACACTGTCGTTTGCAATTTTCATCGCTATTTTTGAAAAGAAAGGAACAGGTAATGCGTTTTCGCGTTCTTTTTATCTTGTAAACAAACAATGGCTTAATACTTTGCTTGTAAACGTGTTGGGTTTGTCGATTTTATTTGGAATAAGTTTGTTTCTGTCAATTCCGACCATAATGTTCGATACATTTTCCGGCATCCGGCAGAATGGCATTGTTGAATACCCGCAATGGTACTGGTTTATTATGTCTGTGTCGATAGTATGTTCTATTGTTCTGAGCGTAATAATATACACTTTCATTGCCTTTCAGTATTTCAATATCGAAGAACGTACAAAACCGGTTCAGCCTCAAGCGCAGAATTTATTGGGAGAATAACAGTGTAAAAGAGATAAATTGTTAATTTAATGAAAAAACTATTTGTTATTATTTTAGTTCTGGCAGCTTTTATCGGTAAAGCACAAAACTTTGAATACACAGTATTGTTTGAAGGTATTGGAGACAACCGTGAATTTTCGCACAGTAATAAAGCTGAATCGCAATCTATATTAGGCAGCCGCGGAGCTTTCGAAATCGGCCTTGAAAAAGACAGTCACCGTATTCGGGGCGGATTGAGTCAACTGTTGGAATTCGGCAGCGATATCGACTATCATAAACCTAAGCTTACACTTTATTACCAGTTTTCCGATGCAAAAAAAGATTTCCTTTTCGGAGCATTCCCACGGCGTGGAAGAATTGATTTCCCATTGGCAATGTTAACCGATACTTTGTTGTATTACCGCCCAAATATTGAAGGAATGTTTGGCGAAATACGTTGGAATTGGGGGCGTGAAAACGGGTTTGTTGATTGGGTTAGCCGCCAAACAGATGTTAAACGCGAAAATTTCATAGTTGGTTTTTCAGGTGAAGTTTTTCATCAGAATCTGTTTTTACAACATTATTTGCTGATGTTTCATGATGCCAATCCCGGTATCAATATTTCGGGCGACCATGTAAAAGATTATCTTGGTTATGCTCTTCAAGCCGGAATAAGAACATCCGGCAATGCAAATATTAATGGCTACATTAAAGCTGGAATTTTAGGATCATCGTT
Organism: Bacteroidales bacterium; assembly: GCA_031285325.1. Classification (GTDB taxonomy): domain Bacteria; phylum Bacteroidota; class Bacteroidia; order Bacteroidales; family Prolixibacteraceae; genus Draconibacterium. Next base: position 8,409 of record JAITWJ010000011.1, on the reverse strand, counting down.
CAGAGGACGTGAAGTAACCAATGGCTTTGAAAATTCAATAAGTTTTTTTGCCGAAGCTAAAGCCAGGTTCAAAAGTTTAGGCATAAAATCGGTTCTAAGTTCGGGCGAAGGCCATAATTTTAAGTACGGCGACAATTTTTACAGGGTTAACAATTATTTGCGCACCGACGCAATGTGGTATTTTATTAATCACGGGCCGATACAAGGCATTTTTAATTTATCGTTTCACCTTATCGACTGGAAATATCTTGACCAGCAACAACAACTGTCAATTGTTTATGTTTTTGGTAAGTAAAAATTCATAAATTACTCCAAATAAACATTTATGGAAACAGCTTCACTCAAAGAAATAAAAAAGGAACTAAAAACTATTCCTCCACAGCAATTGCACGAAATTGTGTTAAGGTTGGCAAAGTTTAAAAAAGAAAACAAGGAACTTTTGAGTTATTGTTTGTTCGATGCCTTTAATAAACCGGCATACATTAAGGCCATAAAAGATGAAATAGACGGGCATTTAAAAAATACACATAAAAATAACCCGCACCTTACAACAAAGGTTATTCGTAAAATTCTGAAAAATATCAATAAATACATCCGGTTTATAGGATCGAAAGAAATAGAAGTTGAGTTACTGGTGTATTTGTGCCGGCAAATTAAAAAATATAGCCGCCAATTAAACTATAATCGAGCGCTGGATACTTTATACGGTAATCTTATTAAACGTATAAAAAAAACACTTGCAACATTACATGAAGACCTGCAGATGGATTATGAAGAAACGTTGAAAAACATATAATCCACCCATTTTGCATTTATGAGTGTAACATACTGTTATTCCGAGCCTGTCGGGCATGCTTTCATCAGTTGATGCTACCTTCGCCGAACCCTCGGGCATAATTTCATCAATTGATGCTACCCCCGCCTAAGCAATTAATAACAGTTATTAATTATCCATTGTCCATTATTAATTGTTTTTACCTGTTTCCCGAAATTCAAAGAAGTTTCTAAATAGAAAAATGAATGTAACCAGTAAACAGTATTATTATATTTTCGATGCCAAACTTTTTTTACCTTTACCAAAAATAAAATATTTAAAAATGAGCGACGAGAAGATTATATTTTCCATGTACAAGGTGAGTAAAACTTATCCACCAAATAAAACAGTAATAAAAGACATTTCACTTTCATTTTTTCTGGGCGCCAAAATAGGAATTATAGGATTGAACGGCTCAGGCAAATCAACACTGTTACGCATTATTGCAGGGCAAGATAAGGTATTTAGCGGAGAACTGGTGTTTTCGCCCGGCTATTCGGTTGGTTTACTCGAACAGGAACCACAGTTAGACGAATCGAAAACAGTTATTGAAATTGTAAAGGAAGGTATGCAGGAAACGGTTGATGTGTTAGATCGTTTCGAGAAAATAAACCAACTTTTCGGTTTACCCGAAGTTTACGAAAATCCTGACGAAATGGACAAACTTATGATTGAGCAGGCCGAACTTCAGGAAAAAATAGACAGGTTGGATGCGTGGAACCTCGATAACAAACTTGAACGTGCCATGGATGCACTCCAGTGTCCTCCCGACGATCAACCTGTGAACGAACTCTCAGGAGGAGAACGCCGTAGAGTTGCTCTTTGCCGTTTGTTGCTGCAAGAACCTGATGTGCTTTTACTTGACGAACCTACCAATCATCTTGATGCCGAAAGCATACAGTGGCTCGAAATGCACTTGGCGCAATACAAAGGAACAGTAATTTGTATTACTCACGACCGTTATTTTCTTGACAATGTAGCCGGCTGGATTCTCGAACTTGATCGTGGCCAGGGAATTCCATGGAAAGGAAATTATACCTCGTGGCTGGAACAGAAATCAAATCGGCTCGACCAAGAAGAAAAAGGTATCTCTAAACGGCGAAAAACTCTTGAACGTGAGTTGGAATGGGTGCGCATGTCTCCAAAGGCACGTCATGCAAAATCAAAAGCTCGGTTGAGTGCCTACGATAAAATGCTGAACGAAGATGTTAAACAAAAAGAAGAACGGCTGGAAATATTTATACCGAACGGGCCGCGCCTTGGCGATAAAGTAATAGAAGTAGAAGGTATTTCGAAAAGTTATAACAACCGTACATTGTTTAATGACTTAAGTTTTAAACTTCCGCCAGCCGGTATCATTGGTGTTATCGGACCAAACGGTGCCGGTAAAACCACTCTATTTAAACTGATTATAAAACAATTGGAAGCCGATTCTGGAAAAATAGAAATTGGCGAAACAGTAAAAATAAGTTATGTAGATCAAACACATAGAGCTATTGATCCTGAAAAATCGGTATTTGAGGTAATTTCGGGTGGTACGGAAATAATGATGCTTGGTAACAGGCAGGTGAATTCAAGAGCATATGTGGCCCGTTTCAATTTCACTGGTGCCGACCAGGAGAAAAAATGCGGAATACTTTCGGGTGGTGAACGTAATAGGCTTCATTTGGCATTGGCATTAAAAGACGAAGGGAATTTGTTGTTATTGGACGAACCAACCAACGATATTGATGTTAATACGCTTCGTGCCTTGGAAGAAGGCCTCGATAATTTTGCCGGCTGTGCTGTGATAATCTCTCACGACCGGTGGTTTTTAGACCGCATTGCCACTCACATACTCGCTTTCGAAGGTGAATCAGATGTATGTTTTTTCGAAGGTTCATTTACTGAATACGAAGAGAATCGCAAAAAACGTCTCGGCGATACTTTGCCGCATCGTGTTAAGTATAAAAAACTGAAAGAATAAGAATTAAATAACAGAAATAATAAAAATGTACAGCACAGCCAAATCACGACATCACACTGCCAATTTCGGACACTCTGTGACCTAATTTGGCGGTTGTGGAATAGGTCACGATTTAGTCCCAAAACACTGTCTTTCCTTGGCTTTTCGATGGCTTTTCCGGCATACAGCTACAAATAAAAAAGTCCTACAATAGTCTGATATTGTAGGACTTGGCTTACTTTTGGCAGCTCTTAGCTTAGCCTTTCAGCGGAGAGAGGGGATTTTGTACCCTGCTAATACCGCTATGATAGTCAATATCTTAAAACTCTGAACCCGGAAGCGTTAGCGATTTTGCATATTCCGCAGTGCGGCGTTTTGCGCTATACTTCTTACAGTGGCAAAGATAGGAATTGTTTGCGAAAAACCAACAGAACAGAGGATATTTCTTTGCCGACCGCGCTATTGCCGCACTATCCCATTGCTCGTTGGTAGCGTTCAGCACTTGTGCGAACAACGGGCGATGGAAATCAGTTGAAATTATTCATTTTTATTTTCAAATACAGCTTGGACAGCACCATTGCTATGTTCATATCCCGTAATCTCACTCAATTTATCAATGATTCTCTTTTGCATATCAACCTCAAAATTGGCAAGCTTTATTTTCATTTTGTAACTATCATCGATGTATGGTTCATTGTATATTTTACCAAAACCGGCCAAAACAAAGTCAAGAATTTTATCACACTGTTCTTCTTTTTCAAAATATCCCTGTTTAGTTAGCAATTCAATATGCGACTTTATAACCATTGCAAGTGTAGTTTTGAACGCATACTTGTCATGTAGCTTTTGAGTCTTATTGTACTGTGTGGAAACAAAATAAAGATAGTAGACCAAAGGTGAGAAAATCAAAAATCTAACGTAAAAATTCAAATCAAACGCTGTTTCTACATCCCAATCATACAAGCATAGTTGCATAATGTAAAATCCAACAACCCCTCCCCAAAGGATGCTTGATGTCCAAATTATCCATCGTTTCCATTTTTTAATTTCTTTATTAAGATCGTTGCGTCGTTTCTCAAATTCTCCACTCAATCCCGTTTCGTGTGCTATCCCGTATATTCGTTCAATGTCCCTAAGCTTTTCACTGGCAGTTCCGTGATATTCGGATATTTGAGACTTAAGAATTTGGGAGTCATTCTCGAATATTTTAATATTATTTGCTGATGCACTACCTGTTTTTCGAAATGCTACTATGTCTGCATGTATCTGATTGATTTTATTATTAGTCGCTTCGGCCCCACTCAGTAAATCACCAATTTTAGTGGTGCTGACCTCTGCTTTGCTATGAAATTTGACAATAGCCCGTTCAATATTTGCTAACTCCTTCGACTTAAACCTACTGTCCTTCGCGATGTTCGTTATCTCTTGAAACTTTTCGAGACACTTCTCCTTGTTGATTTTGTATGTATCGTAGTCTTTCTCCGTTGTCTTTAGCGTCGCAGACAATCCCTTTGCAGGATCGTTGATTTTCTTCGCAAGAGGGACATATTTTTCGTCATAGAATTTATTTGCCTCTGAAAGTTTGACCGCTATATTTTTCTTATGAGCCTCAAAACTCTTAATCGCAGCTTTCGTTGTCGTATTGATAGATTTGAGGATGTTATTAAGTCTCTCATATTCTTTATCTTTCTTATCAATTTTACCAAGTATAGCATTCGCATTTTTGAGCACATCGGCTAATGAAACAGACTGCTCGTTCATTTTTACGAGAATTTTCTCGGCATCTTCCTGTCGAGCCTCTAATGTTCTTTGCTTTGCCATGCTAAGGTACGCGTTTAGAATCGTTTGTATTACGTTTTTTATATTCCAAATATTGCCGTATCTTTCGACTTTCTAAAACTTTCATATAGCTTTCCATATAGGCGTAATCAGGTTCATTATTCGAGGCTGTCGGGAGCAGGATTTTTTCTTTTTTAAGCCTTGTTTCATTTCGCTTGTAGCCAAAATTATATTTGCCCCTTACTTTGTCTGCAACAGTTGTAATGAAAAGCCCTGTGTATTTGTTCAAAAAATTGGCATACCCCACGCTTATATCTGATGTGGCAATAAAATCTTCCGCCTTATAGATAGAAAATCCCATTGAGCCTTCGCCATTCCGGATAAAACAGACTGAATTTCCTTTGTGTATCATTTGTTTTACCTTCTCAACATACGCCAAAACTCCATTATTTGAATTGGTTGCCCCTAAATAATTTACACCACCCATGGTCACATTTTGCAAATGGTTTAGTCCTTTTGACCGCCCTGCACTGATATTAAACAGTTTACCCACTTCAAACCCCTTCCACTCCTTTTCTGACAACGGAGCAACACTTTCAACTTCTGATGCCTGTTTTTCGTATTGCTTCAAAAGCTCTGTCTCCTTTTGCTTCATATAATTTTCCATAAAGGCGTAGTCAGGTTCGCCTTTGGCATTTACAGGGAGTATGAGTAATTCATTTCTTAAATGTTTCTCATTCCTCTTAAAACCAAAATTATATTTAGAACGAACTTTGTTAGCAATGGTTGTAATAAAAAATGCCGAATAGCTGTTGATTAACTCGTTCCTACCTACTTTAACCGTGGTTGAACCGATAAAATTTTCCTTTTTATATATTGAAGTACCAACAGAGCCTTCGCCATCGCAAATAAAGGCAATACAATTACCTTTAGTAATCAAATCCTCGTCATATTCAACAAAATGTAATACACCATTATTTCTATTTGTTGCACCAACATATGGAACATCACCGTCTCTAAGATTAGAAACATTAGAGCATTTGCAATGTTCCACGTCAAAAATAGAACTCAATTTAAAAGCTTTCCACTCCTTATTTGCCAATTCCATTTTTCACATCCTTTTCATTGTCAAATAAATAGCCGCGACCCTGCATGATCATACTGAATTCAAAGGTAAGATAGTCGGCCATCGTTTTTTCAAAGTCGGCTTCCGTAGGTATCTCATCATTGAAGTAATAGAATGAATGTAGCCACTCATCGTCGGTTTCGATTGTGGTTTTGACGCAAAATTTTGTTTCGCTATCAATGCGATCGAACCAAACATCTAACAAGTGTTGCCTCTTGTCCTTTGCTTCGACAGTCTCAACAAGTCCCCTGTGCTTTTGTACTTCAAAGCCGTCCTTCTCGAAGTTGATAAACTTAACCTCTTTATCTTTGTCGTGCGGAACACCTGCGGTAAAAATAGCAATACAGGGATTTGTTCCCACTCCGTAGAACGTATTTTTATTGAGTGTGATCACGCCCTCCAATGTATGGCGTTTAAGAATGTTTGCCTTCGTGGCCTGCTCTTCTTTGGTTTTTCCCGTCATTGACGATTGCGGAACGATAACAATTACCTTTCCGTCCCTCGTTATGGAATTGAGTAGATGTTCGGTAAAGTTGATTTCGTACAGACTTGGATTGCTTTTACTACCCATCGAATATGGTGGGTTCATCATACCCACAGTGCAACCTTTTTCACATAACTTTGCCGCGTTTTGTTTCAAAAAATCCTCCTGTTCGAGATTACTCTTACCATCGCCTCGCAAAATCATATTGGTTGTGGCGATTGTAAACATATATGGTTGCAACTCCAAGCCGTGCAACTGGTCTTTTCGGATTTTACGTTGCAGTTCGAGCTTGTTCGCCTTTTGTAACATATTGTGCATTGCCGAGATTAGAAAACCCGCAGTTCCGCAACAAGGGTCGAAAACACTGTCGGTCGGTTTGAGTCCGGCAAGTTCGCAAAAAAGATCAGTAATGTGTTTAGGGGTAAGTACTATGCCCAATGATTGACCGTCGCCACCCGAATAGGACATAAATTCCCCATAAAAACGGCCTATATAATCTTCGGGAGATTGAATATACTTGATGTTTTTATAGATGTTATTGTACAAAAACTCGGTGTAGTGCCTTAACGGAGTCTTCTTTAAATACTCATTAACCTCATTTATCGCTTTGGTATCTTTGATAACTAAAAACTGACTTTTCAACTTATCCAACTTTACTTGAGGCGAGACTTGTGCTTTTTTTAAGTTTTTTTCGATGGCCTCATAAATCTTTTCGCCATCGGTTATGGTCTCATCTCCGGTCAAACTTTCTATGCTGAAATTCTTATCTTCCATTTCACGCAACGCCAACAGAATACCTGAAACGATAAGCGGCTTATCCTTGTCCTGAATACTGCCGTAATTACGCAAATCTTCGTGAAGACTTTTGGCATCTTTCAACACCTCCTCGGTGGTTTTTTCCTCTGGTGTCTGCTCCTTGAGTATGCTTTTTGTGTAATACTCGTCAATGTTTTTGTCGTTGAAGAGCGTGAAAGTTTCTACATCCTCCAACTCTTTATAATTTCCTCGCTCGTCAATAAAAACAGGAGAAATTTTGTACCGTTTTGCATTGCCCGAAACGCCGAATGCGATAATCTTTTTGTAAGAAGTCAGTTTTGCCAAATGTTTGCCATAAAACAGAGCCCCATTTACGGCGAAGTTTTTTACGCTTGCTACATCAGAGCAAATTACGCCCTCACCACTTCTTTTTATGTGCTGAGCAACATCAGCTTTGTTTTCTATAATGAGAACATAGTCCTTGACTACTCCACAATATTCGGGGAAACCCACATTGCCTGTGCCTGCTTTTGAGGCAGACTGCAATGCATTGCTAATATCCTTGATACTGCTACCTTGTGGGTGCAGTTCTATATTCGCCTCCTTGAGTAGTTCGTAAACCCAAAGATCAGTGAGTATTTCCTTCTTTGCCATAGCGTTACCGTTCTTGCAGATTCTCTGTTTATCTGCAAAGTTATAAAATTCCTTCGACATACAATCTATAATCCCTGTCCTTTCTTTCCTGTCGGCTGTATGGGCTGCCTGACATGTGGCCGCACCGCCTGTTTGAGTTTGTCGAACTGCTGTTTGAACCATTGCAGGATGGGTGTACCGTTGATCGTCAGGGTGAAACCGATGGAGTTCTGCCGTCTTTCGATGCGGGCGGTAACACCGTCGGCATCGTAGCTTCGTCCGCTCTTGGGCGAACGGAGCTTGCCCGTGTACTGAACGGGGTTGCGCATCAACATCTCCACGGTCTGCGCCTCGCTGAAACCAACCTCGCGGCAGTAGTCGGCGGTTTCGGCCATCTGCGGGATGTCGGGGAACCACGAGGTTATGCGGTCAATCTCTTTCTGCTTGGCCACCATATCCTTGTCGTGGGGCTGCGTGAGCCGCTCGATCTCGGAGCTGTGGTCTCGGTGCAGATTGCGGATCTGTGTGTCCTTGTTGTTCAGTTGCATAGTCAGCGTGTAGTTCTCGGCCTTGAGGATGTCGATCTCCTGTTGTTGCCGCTCTATTTTGGACGAACCTAACAGCGAGCCGACAGTGTTAGCAAACTTCGTTCCCGTTTCGGCAGCGGAGCTTTTGAATTTCTCGGTTTTCAACTCGCCCCTGACCTTTTGAAGTTCAGACTGCTTGCCTGCGAGTTCGGTTTCGGCCTGTTGCTTCTCGGCGGCGGCCTGTTCGGTACGGGTACGGGCTTGACGCTCTTGTTGGTTGAGTACCGCCATCTCCTGCTGTCGGGTCTCTCTTGTTTCCTCCAATTCTGCTATGTCAGCCCTCAG
>JAITWJ010000128.1 GCA_031285325.1 Bacteroidales bacterium | reverse complement strand
AAAGATCTTCTTCCGGAAGATGTGAATATTGCTCCTGTGCAGGAAGAGATTTCTGCAAATACCGGTGATGAAACCTTTGTTTCTTCGGAACAGGCATTAGAGATAGCCGGCAAGTTTTTAAGCAGTGATTCCGGCGCAGAAACAAGAGCGCTTGAAAACGTTTCGGTTGAAGCGATAAAAGATGAAGAAAACGGCGGTAATCCTGCAATGTATGTTGTAAACTACCCCGAAGGAGGTTGGGCAATTGTTAGCGCCACACGTAATTATTTTCCTGTCCTTGCGCATTCTGACAAAGGCTCTTTCAACTTGGAAAACATTTCCGAATCGGGAGTTTCGGTATGGATTGCAGAAACCAAAGAGGCTATGAGGCTTTGCAAAGACCTGGCCGATTCTGTTAAAGTACAGATAAACACACAGTGGTTAACTTATGAAGAAGCTATGATGAAGATTTCTTCAGTTCCACAAACCAGAAACTGGAATGATTTTTCTAACAGAATAGCACAATTAGAGCAGCTATACCCAAACCAGTGGAGTTATACGAATTTGTACGATGCGGAATATTATATTGATGAATATACATATCAAAACATATTGAGCGAGTGTATATCTATTGGCGCTGATCCTCAATTTACCATAGTTGGTATTAAAACCAGTTCAACTTATACAGCCAAAGGACCTTTGATGACAACGAAATGGCATCAGAGTTCTCCTTTTAATAATCTTTGTAATACTTGTCCTGCAGGATGCGCTCCAATATCAATAGCTCAGATTCTGAGATATCATGAGCGCCCTGCCAACTTCATTCTTGATGGTGTTCAAATAGACTGGGATAGTATGCTTGATTATAGTGCGACACTTAGTACACAAAAACTTATTGAACAACTTGGAGCTGCGATGGGGATAACCTATGGCTTTAACTGTAATTCAGGAGCGAATGATAATAATATAACGAATGCTTTATCGGTGTACGTAGCATTAGGATACAATTATATATTGCAAAATCATAACATCAATATGGTAACTGCCAATATAAATGCAAACAAGCCTGTTTCTATGGGAGGATATACTAAAAAAACTCTTGGTATTCCACATGGTGATGCACATCAGTGGGTTTGCGACGGGTTAAAAAAATGGACAACTGATACTGAATTTTTTGTTGAATATTATAATCAAGGGTATTACTCTAGTTCCGGCTACGCACATTACAATCCTGGAATCTCAATCATTGATATTTCTAATTTTCACATGAACTGGGGTTGGGGTGGGACCAATGATGGATGGTTCACTGATAATAGTTTTCCGAGCGGACACAATTATCTGTATGGAAGAACAAATTTTCACATAACTGCTCCTATATAATATGAAAACAATAAAATTAATTGTTGTGTTTACATTAGGGCTAATGTGTAGCTGTCAGACAGATAGGATTGGCTACCCCCCAGGTTACACACATTCATTATGGCTTGGGTTTCAGAATATATCAGGAAATGATTTATTGGAAGGTGCTGAATTAATTTGGAGTGACGAAATGAGTTCTGCTTACAATTCTAAATTTTATACATTGGATGTTGTTTATGAAGATGGAATTCCTGATCCGTATAAAAACAACGATCCTCGTTATGACAAGATGTATCCTGGGTTATTTCTTTGGGAAGGACAGTCGCCACCGTGGCAATTAGGATCTCGTTTAAATTTAAACCCTAATTATAATTATTTGCAATTTAATGTTTTTAGTAATAGAAATTACTTTGCCCAAAAGATCATTTTCAGGCTTACATGTCCTTATCTGTTTGGCGACGATGAGGCACACGATATTGTTACATGGTGGAAAAATTATACTTATCGTAATAAATATAATATTAACACGTTTTGTTATCGTATGGAATATGAAGGGAATGAAGTCCCTGTATATGGGAATGACATGTCAGAAGGATTTCGTGTTGCTAATATAATATTGAACAGATAAATTTGTTACAATTTTTACACATATGCCCTGCAAGTTAAAATAGCTTGCAGGGCTTTTTGTTTTATGAAATAACGTTATTGTTATATTTTAAATTTGTAACTGTTAAATAAAACTTAATACCGCCAAACGGTACGAGTCAAGCCCAAACCCCATTACACAACCTTTACATACAGGTCCTATTAAAGATTTATGCCTGAAATCTTCACGGGTTAATGTATTTGAAATGTGTACCTCCACAACTGGAGTTTTAACACCGGCAACAGCATCTCTTATTGCTACTGAAGTATGCGTGTATGCGCCGGCATTTATAATTATTCCATCGTAACTAAATCCGTATTCGTGAATTTTATTGACTATTTCGCCTTCAATATTCGATTGGAAATATTCAAACCTGATATCCGGAAACCAAACTTTTAGCTTTTCATAATAATCATCAAAACCTTCATTCCCATATATGCTTTTCTCTCTTACACCCAGTAAATTCAGGTTTGGACCATTTATAATAAATAATTGCATAACTATTTTATTTTATGATAATTTTATACTCAACTAACCGTAATAATTAATTCTATTTTGCAATACGAAACTTTGGGTTACATAATTAATTTATTACAGGGATAAAATTACTTAAAATCATAACAATATGAAATGGGAAGACAGCAAAAAAAATTATGAAAATTATTTGAAACTGGAAAAATCATTATCGCAAAATTCTGTTGCTGCATATATTAACGATATTAACAAATTGATTAATTTCTCAAACAACAGTCTGAAAATAACATCTCCCGACCAAGTTAAGCTACAAGATTTAAAAAGTTTTTTAGAATGGCTTAACGAATGTGGAGTTAGTACACGTGCCCAGGCTCGAACCATTTCCGGCATTAAATCGTTTTATAAATATTTGTTTATTGAGAATAAAATTTCTAACGATCCGACAGTTTTACTTGAATCGCCAAAAATTGGAAGAAAGTTGCCCTGTGTTTTAACCATTGAGGAAATCGACAAATTAATTGATGCTATTGATTTGGATAAACCGGAAGGACAGAGAAATAAAGCAATGCTTGAGGTATTGTACAGTTGCGGATTGAGAGTTTCCGAATTGGTAAATTTAAAAATAACGAATCTGTTTTTCGATCAAGGTTTTATTAAAATTAAAGGTAAGGCAGACAAAGAAAGATTGGTGCCTGTAAGTAAAAAGGCTATTGACGAAATTAACAAATACATGAATGACTACCGTAATTCGCTGAAGATAAGCAAGGATAGCGAAAATATTATTTTCCTGAACAGGTATGGAAGAAAACTCAGTAGGGTTATGGTTTTTAATGTCATTAAAAATCTTGCCTACAAAATAGGGCTAAGCTCTAAAATCAGCCCTCATACATTAAGGCATTCTTATGCAACACATTTAATTAAAGGAGGAGCTGATTTAAGGGCAGTACAGGAAATGCTTGGACATGAGTCGATACTTACAACCGAAATATATACTCATCTTGATGTGGAATATTTGAAAAGCACGATAAATCAGTTTCACCCAAGATCGTAGTTTATTGAACTATATTTTTTGCAATCGAAGTTATTTTTTAACTGAAAATTAACATTTATACAACTTGTTATTACTATAAATAACTGTTATTCAATGTGATATATTAAGAAAAATTAATTTAAAAATATTTGAGTTTAGTTTTATTTTTACCTGGATTATCTATAATTAACAGATTTTAAAGCCGTAAAAAACATGTATTATTATTTTTATATTTAAAAACTTATATTTGTCTTGGGGGAAAGTGGGGTAATTGCTAATAAGTTTCTATTAGCAATCAACAAGTTCAACTTAATGATAAATTCAATACTTTATGACAAATAACAAAAAACTTTTAGCATGGGTAGAAGAGTGGGTGCAACTTTGTCAACCCGATAATGTATATTGGTGTGATGGCTCGGAAGAAGAAAACCGGAAATTTTTAGAGGGAATGATTGCGGCAGGTACTGCTGTTAAACTGAACGAAGAAAGAAGGCCGGGGAGTTATTATTTTCAAAGTGATCCGTCTGACGTGGCACGCGTAGAAAACCGTACATACATTTGTACTAATACTAAGGAATTGGCTGGCCATACCAATAATTGGGTTGATCCGGCAGAAATGAAGTCTATTCTTCGTGAAAAGTACAAAGGATGTATGAAAGGTCGTACATTGTACGTTATTCCATTCAGTATGGGGCCGCTTGATTCTGATATTGCAAAAATAGGTGTTGAAATTACCGATTCGGCTTACGTTGTTGTTAGCATGAGAATTATGACACGTATGGGAAAAGCAGTTCTTGATATTTTAGGTGATGGCGATTTCATTCCATGTGTTCATTCTGTTGGAGCACCTCTTGCTAAAGGACAGCAAGATGTAGCATGGCCATGTGCGCCAATCGAAGAAAAATACATTAGTCATTTCCCTGAAACACAGGAAATTTGGTCTTATGGCTCAGGATATGGCGGCAATGCTTTATTAGGCAAAAAATGTTTAGCTTTACGTATTGCTTCTTATACGGCAAAAGAAGAAGGATGGTTGGCTGAACACATGTTGATTATGGGTATCACCAATCCCAAAGGAGAAAAAAAATACATTGCAGCTGCTTTCCCAAGTGCTTGCGGTAAAACAAACCTTGCAATGTTAATTCCAACTATACCAGGATGGAAAGTTGAGACCGTTGGCGACGACATTGCTTGGATGAAATTTGGTGCTGATGGCCGTTTATATGCGATCAATCCTGAAGCTGGTTTTTTTGGTGTTGCTCCTATGACTTCGACACATACAAATCCGAATGCAATGTCTTCTGTGAGAGCGAATACTATTTTTACCAATGTTGGTTTAACTCCCGATGGTGATATTTGGTGGGAAGGTATTGGATACGACTGTCCTGCAGGAACAATTAACTGGAAAAATCAAGTTCATGATCCGGCATCAGATGAACCTGTTGCTCATCCGAATGCTCGTTTTACAGCTCCTGCAAGCCAGTGTCCTGCAATAGATCCGGAATGGGAAAATCCTGCAGGAGTGCCAATTTCAGCGTTCCTTTTTGGTGGACGCCGTCCATCAACTGTTCCATTGGTTTTTCAGGCACGTAATTGGAATCATGGTGTATTTATGGGGTCGATTGTAGGTTCTGAAGTTACTGCTGCCGCTATTGGCTTGAAAGCCGGTGTTCGTCGTGATCCATTTGCAATGTTACCTTTCTGTGGTTATAATATGGGTGATTATTTCAAACATTGGATTAAAATTGGTGAAATTGCACCTGATAAAACTAAACTTCCAAAAATATTCAATGTTAACTGGTTTCGTAAAGACGAGAATGGGAAATGGCTGTGGCCGGGCTATGGCGATAATATACGTGTTTTGGAGTGGATTTTTAACACTTGTGACAATGCAGTGGAAACTGTTGATACTCCAATAGGGTTTATTCCGAAAAAAGAAGATATTAATGTAAATGGCATTGAAGAAATATCTGCAAATATTGACGAGTTGTTGAATATTGACAAATCGAAGTGGTTAGAAGAATGTGAATTGATAGAAGAACATTACAGAAACTTCGGTTCTCATATTCCAAGAGAACTTATTACTGAATTTGAAGCACTTAAAAACCGTTTGAAATAAACATTCTAAATTTAATATAATGTAAAAGGTTGTCTATATAATGGCAGCCTTTTTTATTTTTGTATAAATTATTTATAAAATATAAAAAAGTAATAAATCATATATATAGGTTATTGTTTTACTATTATTGTAGAATAATCGAACTACATGTAGAAAATGTACAGGCTTCTTAAATATTTCTGGCTCATAAATTCTAAAAGGATTATGAATAAGCTGATAGCTTGGCGAATTGCTAATATTTCGGAACGAAATTTTATGTATATCCTAAGTTTGATTATTGGGCTCGCCAGTGGAATAGCAGCGCTTATACTCAAAAATCTAATTCACTTGGTTTCCGAAAAATTAACGCATATGTTAGAGGTTGGCGGTGTTAGCTATTTATACTTGATTTACCCGTTGATTGGTATATTTCTTACGGTTCTTTTTGTTAAGTATTTTATTAAGGATGATATAGGGCATGGTATTTCAAAAATACTATATGCCATTTCGCAGAAAAGCAGCAGGTTAAAACCACATAATACTTATTCATCTATAATTGCCAGTTCGTTGACAATAGGGTTAGGAGGTTCGGTAGGAGCCGAAGCGCCAATTGTTTTAACCGGTGCATCCATAGGCTCAAATTTGGCGCGCATGTTCAAACTAAATTACAAATATGTTACGCTAATGGTGGGTTGCGGTACGGCCGGTGCTGTTGCCGGAATTTTTAATGCACCCATTGCCGGAATAGTATTTACCCTCGAGGTAATCATGATTGACCTTACTATGGCATATTTAATACCATTGCTTATCTCTTCAATCTCAGCAACTGTACTTTCATGGTTTTTTATGGGCGAAGGTGTGTTGCTGCATTTTGCAAACGTAACTCCTTTTCAGATACACAATATATGGTATTATATATTGCTGGGAATTTTTGTCGGGCTGTTAGGTTTATTTTTCACACACGGAACAATGTTTCTCGAAAAACAATTCTCAAGCATTAAAAACTGGATGGTAAGGCTTCTGATTGGTGGTATTATAATAGGAATTCTTGTATTTTTGTTTCCACCTCTGAGAGGAGAAGGTTACACAAGCATAATTTCCATTTTCAACGGTAATGGAACTGATTTGTTTAGCAATTCACTTTTTGCCGGGCTGAAGGATAATAAATACATTATTTTATTGATGCTTACAGGAATCTTGCTGTTTAAAGTTGTGGCAATGGCTGCAACTACTGCCTCAGGCGGTATTGGGGGTATTTTTGCGCCTACACTTTTTATGGGAACGGTAGCCGGATATTTTATGGCTAAAGTTTTGAATACATTCTATAATATTGGTCTTCCGGAAGATAACTTTTCACTTGCCGGAATGGCAGGAATGATGACTGCCGTTATGCATGCACCCCTGACAGGCATTTTCCTGACTGCCGAAATAACCGGTGGTTACGATTTATTTGTTCCTCTGCTTGTAACTTCAACTGTGGCTTATGTTACTATTATGCGTTTTGAGCCTCATTCTATTTATACGAAACAATTAGCACAGCGCGGACAACTAATTACACACAATAAGGATAAGGCAGCGCTTAGACTCATGGACGTGAAGCAGCTTATTGAAACTGATTTTGAAATTCTCACACCCGATGCCCTTTTAAAAGATTTGGTTAATGCTATTTCTCGTTCGAGCCGGAATTTATTCCCTGTTGTTGACAATGAGGGTAATTTAAGAGGTATGGTAAAATTATCGGATATAAGGGGTATTATTTTTGAAACAGAACTTTATGAAACAGTAAGGATTAAAGATTTGATGTACATGCCTGAACATTTCATTTCACCATCAGACAGTATGGAGAAGGTAGCTGAAAAATTTGAAACATCAGGAAGATATAACCTCGCAGTAATTGAGAATGGTAAATACCTTGGTTTTATTTCCAGAGCAGTTGCTTTTTCAAAATACCGTAAAACATTAGAACACTTTTCAAACGACTAATTAAAATCATATTAAAAATAAACTATATACAATTCAATAATTTTAAAATATATGAAAAAACTATTTATCATCGTAGCCATTGCAGTTATATCAGTAAGTGCATGGATGTTAGTCAAAGTATCAAATAAGGGGAATATGGGTACAACTTACAACTTACCTGAAAATCCGGCGAACCCGTATCTTCCGTTGTGGGAACGCATACCCGATGCTGAACCTCGCATATTTCCTGATCCTGATACCGGAGAAGAAAGAGTGTACATATACGGTTCTCATGATGCATCTGATATTACAAGGTATTGTGGGCATGATTATGTAGTATGGTCGGCACCTTTGTCTGATATGAGTGATTGGAGATATGAAGGACAAGCTTTCCACAGAGATTGGCTTGCCGGTGTTATAAACGAAAAAGGGCTGCCTCATGAAGTACATCCATCAGAAAGTCTTTATGCTCCCGACGTAGTATATAATCCGGTAACTAAAAAGTATTATCTGTATGCCTTTACCGCGAAGGAACGCGATGGAGCAGGAGTTGTAAACCTGCAGTACGGTGGCGACGGATCAGCTCGTATTTTTGTTGGAGAAAGCACACGTCCTGCAGGTCCATTCAACGATAAAATTACTTTTTGCAGAGCTGGGTGGCATGACGATGGTATTCCAATAAGCAAAGAAAACCCTCCGGTAAACTATACAGGCAGCATGTACACAGCTAATAATCCTCAACATTTGGGTGGCTTTGATCCCGGTGTTTTGGTTGATGTTGTTGAGACAGATGTAGAAGGAAACCCAACTAAGGTCAGAACATATTTATATTGGGGGTTCCTGTGGCCATATGCAGTTGAACTTGACGAAGACATGGTTACCTTAAAGCCCGGCACGATGAAAGCAGGCGATGCTGTAATAGGTTCAAGCATAGCTCCTGTGAATGGGCCTGGCCGGTTCTTCGAAGCATCTTCCATACGCAAATTGGACGAAACCTATGTGTTAATCTATGCACGTTCAGGCCCAATTGTAGATGGCATAGAAGGAGCTCCCAATGCGTTTTCACAGCTTGGTTATGGTACCTCAAAAAACCCGATGGGACCATTTGAGTACAAAGGCATTATAGTTGATAACAGAGGTGAGTGGCTGCAAAACGAAGACATTCCTTACGGTATGACAGGGAATGTTTTTGACTGGCGTCAGGACAATACACATGGCAATATGGTTAAAGTAAAAGATCAATGGTTTATATTATATCACAGAAGTACCGGTGGGGCCAGTGGAGTTGCTCCCGGTGTTAATAATAGAGGCGGGTCTCACAGGCAGGCAACAGCAGATGCTGTTGATGTTTATTATGTCAACGATGAATTGTTCATATCTCGTGCCCAAACTACATCACAAGGTTTTGGAATTAATGGTCTTAATCCATATAAAAAACATGATGCAGGCATAGTTTGCCATGGTATTCCAATTAATAATGTTGTTGTTGATACACGAAACTTCATAGAAAACAATTGGACAGACAAGAACAGTATTACAAATATTGAAGGAATGAATTGGAATCCTCTGCGCATACATATAAACAACACTCTGAACACAAGAGTTGGTTACAGGTATTTTAATTTTGGAAAAGGAATAGCTAAGCGCGACGAGTTAGCGCTTGTACTTGAAATTAAAGAAGAACAAATAGCAGATGGCATTAATGTTAATGTATATGTTGCCGATGCAAGAGATAATTACGGCGATAAGGAAGGCCCGCACTATATTATTGGTACTGCAACGCTAACAGGCGATAACAGCCTTCACAATATGGAGATACCTGTTACTCAAAACATGGATAAGATAAATGGAATGAAGTCGGTTTACATCGAATTCAGTTCACCAACATCTTTCGGATCAAATTCTCTAACTGCCAGAGGACAGTCGATATGCGACATTAACAAAATACAATTTGTATTGAATGGGAAATAGCCCCTTTTGTATTTTATAATATTCAAAAGGTAGATTTTTTTGAACTGCACCCCAAGAGTTGGACAAAAACTTTTGGGGTGTTCTTATTAAGTACTGTTGTAAGAATAAATTAATTTTCAATTTAAATCAATATCTTTGCAGGCATTACATCACATTAAACTAAAATTTTTTATGAAGACGAGAACCTGCATTTTATATCTCTCCGCAGCGCTGCTGGCATTGGCCTCATGCGAAAAGAACGACCCAAGCCTCGTGGTACACTACCTTTTTGACAACAGCGATAACAACATCGTGGCCGATGCAACAGGCAACGGACACAACGCCACGCTCGAACAGGGAGCAACAGTAAAAAAAGTAGGACGCTGGGGCGTAATGGACCTGGGCGCCGATAACGGATTCCTCGACATGGGAGCCTCGATGGGTGACCTGATAGTTACCCTCGAAGACTACTCGATAACCACATACCTGCGCGTGGACACAGCGGCGAGAGTAAGGGCTTACGGTAACTTTGTGTACGCATTCTCCACCATGGAGCACTGCACCGGCACCGAAGGAAGGTTCGTAGCCTACCGCGTTAACCAGCAACGCCACGAACAGTCGATAGGCGGGGGAATGCCCGAACGCGAACTCGTAGGAATAATGGCCGACAGGCCTGCCGAAAAGGGCGTGTGGATGCACGTAGCCTATTCACAAGGCGGCAGAACAGGAACACTCTACCTCAACGGAGAAGTACTCGCCACCGGCCCCGCCGTACTTCAGCCCAAAGATATAGGCGAGGCTCCACGGTTCAACTGGCTCGGCAAGCCCCACTTTGCAAACGATGTCTATCTGAAAGCTATGTATCACGACTTCAGGATATACAACAGGGCGCTGTCGCAGGAAGAGATAAAGAACCTCGCGCAGAATCTCGATGGCCTCCGTGCCGAAGAGCAATAATGCAAACACACATAAATCATGTACGGTAAAAAGCAAGGAAGTGTTGAACTTCTGCGCAAACAACTGTCTGAGGTTGCCTAATCACCCTGCTCCTGTTGCGGCCGCATGTAAAATGATGTACGCACGCTGGTACAAAATGTCGTATTTGAATAGCAAACAATACATCTTTTTTTGTGTGAAAATATCTATTTTGATGATTGCCGACACCTGTATTGGTACATGCCGACACCTGTATTGGTGTATGCCGACACCTGTATTGGTACATGCTGACATCTGTATTGGTACATGCCGACACCTGTATTGGTGCATGCCGACACCTGTATTGGTGCATGCCGACATCTGTATTGGTACATGCCGACACCTGTATTGATGCATGACTACACCTCTTATGATACATACCGGAATGACTCTGGCAGTCGACAATTATTAATAACATTGTTAATTGTCAATATTATTACTCAAGGGTTAATTTGGAAAACTCAAAAACGTATAATACATTTACGGTGTTAATTTATTTTTTACTTTAAAAGTAATTGTTGTTAATTGTCCATTGTCAAAAACTTTGAGTTCATACAAAAATATAGAAATTGCAGATTTTACTTACAATTTGCCCGACTCTAAAATTGCCCTGTATCCGTTGCAGAACCGCAGCGAATCGAAACTTTTACTGTGGAAGAACGGCCAAATACGCGAGGAAGTATTTAAAAACGCAGCCTCATATCTACCTGAAAACTCGATACTGGTTTTTAACAATACGCGCGTAATTAATGCACGTCTTCATTTTCAGAAAGAAACAGGAGCGAATATTGAAATTTTTTGCATAGAACCGGTTAAACCTTCCGAATATGAATTAAATTTTCAGGAAACAGAAAAAGTTACATGGAAATGTATGATTGGCAATGCCAAAAAGTGGAAAGAAGGCACTCTCGCAAAACAGGTTGAAATTGATGGGGAAAACATTAAACTTGCGGCAAATATAATTTCACAAAACAAAAATTCTTTTGAAATTGAATTTGCATGGAATGGCGGATTCACATTTTCTCAAATTATTGAATACGCAGGAGTTCTACCTATTCCGCCCTATTTGAACCGCAAAACAGAACAGTCGGACCAAAAAACATACCAGACACTGTATGCCAAAATAGATGGATCTGTGGCCTCTCCCACCGCAGGACTACATTTTACCGGTGAAATTTTCGGCCGGTTATCGGAAAAAAACATAAAAACACAGGAAATTACCCTGCACGTGGGCGCCGGAACATTCCAACCATTAAAAACAAGTAATGTTCTGGAACATACAATGCATCGCGAAAAGGTAATTATACCAAAGCAATTTATCGAAACTTTAGCCGAAACCAAACGAAAAATAATTGCAGTTGGAACTACGTCAGTGCGCTCAATAGAAAGTTTGTACTGGCTTGGAGTGCAAATTGAAAATAATACTTTTTCAGAAGATTTTCACCAAGTTATGCAATGGGAACCTTACCAGAACACATCAAATATTCCTGTACAAAAAGCATTGAAAAACCTTGTGTGTTTTTTAGATGAAACCGGCAAAAACGAGTTGCAGTTTTCAACACAGATTATAATAATTCCCGGATACGAATTTAAAATAGTAAACGGAATGTTTACTAATTTCCATCAGCCGCAAAGTACGTTACTGCTGTTAATAGGCGCTTTTATAGGCAACGAATGGAAAAAAGCATATAATTTTGCACTCGCTAACAATTTCAGATTTCTCAGTTACGGCGACAGTAATCTGTATCTGAAAGAATAAAATTTTGAACATTATATAATGAAATATATAAATATTAAAAACATACTGCTTATTGGCCTGCCGCTTATAATAGCGGTAGTGGCAACAGCGATTTTATTAAAACTCACAAAAAAAGAACCTGTTGTTAACGAAAACATTGAAATTGAAATTGAAACGCCAACATTAAAATATGGTATTCCTGTCGATTCTTTTATTTTAAACGAAGGCACAGTAGCCAACAATCAATACCTAAGCCAAATATTAAACAATTATGGAGTAAGTTTAGGAAAGATCGACTCCATTGCAAAAAAGTCGTTACATGTATTCGATGTCAGAAAAATAAAGACAGGGCAAAAATATACTGTTTTTCAAACCACCGATTCGTTGAAAAAAGCACAGTATTTTGTGTATGAAAACTCTCCTGTCGAATTTTTTGTTTTTGAATTATTCGATTCTCTCCGTATTTATCGTGGCGAAAAAGAAGTGCAAACAGTAAGCTGCATTGCCAGTGGCACAATTAAATCGTCGCTCTGGAACGCCATGAAAGATAATAACCTCGACCCGATGCTCGCTATTGATCTTTCAAATATTTATGCATGGACTATCGATTTTTTTGCCATTCAAAAAGGCGACCGCTTCAGAGTTGCTTTCGATGAAATATATGTCGATTCGGTTCGTATAGGCATCGGCGAAATTCATGCCGCCGAATTTGAACACTACAGCCAGCCGCATTACGCATTCAGGTTTATGCAAAACGATTCTATCGGCTTTTTCGATGATAAAGGTGAAAATCTTCAGAAACAATTTCTAAAAGCGCCCTTAAATTTTTCGCGTATAAGTTCAGGCTTTTCAAGCGGAAGAATGCATCCTGTTTTACGTATCAGGCGCCCGCATTACGGCGTTGATTATGCCGCACCCAAAGGAACCCCTGTTGTTAGTATAGGCGAAGGAACTGTTATTGCAAAAGCATACGAAGCTGCCGGAGGCGGCTATTATTTAAAAATAAAACACAACTCGGTTTACACAACAACTTATATGCACCTTTCGGGTTATGCCAGCGGAATTGCCGTTGGCACCAGGGTAAGGCAAGGGCAGGAAATAGGTTATGTAGGTTCAACAGGCCTTTCAACAGGCCCACACCTCGATTTTCGTGTTACACAAAACAATTCGTACATCGATCCTTTAAAAATGGAATCGCCACCCGCCGAACCTGTTAAACAGGAATACATGCCACTGTTTTATGCTTACAGAGATTCTATGATGAACAAGCTTGAAGAAGTGCATCCGGCTGAAGAAAACGTACCTGTAAAAGACACAGCGGTAAACCAGCCGGCAGGTCGTTAACTGTTGCCGTTGGGCTTAGTTCTTTACTGTTCTTTCTTCGGCGCCGAGGTCGGGTTGTCCGGTTTTGGTTGTTACCGATTTCCAGAATATTCCTGAAGTGGGTATCCGCTTTTTCCCAAGAACTACAAGTTCGAGCGGAACCAGAACAAACTCGGTTAACCACTGGCTTATCATGAAATTAGTGTACCCGGCAAGGGCGTTATCTACGGCTAATGTACCCAGCCTGTTGCCCATTATGGTGTCGGAACAGCTCGGGCTTATTGCCCGCAGTATGTGCCGGGGTTCGTTGGTAAATACTCTTAACCTGCTCCACGAAATGTTGGCTTTTTCTTTGTTGGGCAGAAGCTGTTTTAATACCCTGCTTACAATTTTAAGTCCTGCTGTACGAAGCAAGTCGTTTTTCTTGTTGATTGATTTCTTTTCAATAAAATCTCTTATAACCTGTTTCTCTTCGTCGGTTAAATCTATCTCTGGGTCGTCGATATAATCGAGCGCATCAACAGGTATGGCTGTTTCTGCCATCACTATGAGGCTCATTGGTATTCTTGTATTTTTCCTCTGAGGGTCGTTTTCTATTTTATCCTGTAAGTATTTGGCCAGTTTTTTCATGGTGAATGGCACTTCGGGTATTAAGGCGGCATCGCAAACGGTTGACTTACTTGCCACAACTGCGTGGCTTACCACGAAACCTGAATCGGAACCAAATAGCTGTACTATACAGATACGTGGATTGGATATTACCTCCGCACTCAACTGTTCTATTATCTCTCTGGCTTTTTCTACGGCCGACAGGAATCCGAATGTTTGCCACACCCATAAAATATCGTTGTCCATAGTTTTGGGAATACCCACTATCGATAGTTTTTTCCCTTCAAAACGCGGTTTTTTTATTACTTCTTGCGAGTAGTTCCACAGGGCGTGGGCGGCTTTCATACTTCCATCGCCGCCAATAATATACAGGATATCTATCTTGTCGTTTAAAAGCTGTATAATTATATTTTCGTTCTGATCTTGTTTGGGTGAAACAGACAGCAACCTGTCGTCGCGCGATGTTCCTATGCACGACCCGTTTTCGTTGGCAACAGACGAGGTATAAGT
>JAITWJ010000141.1 GCA_031285325.1 Bacteroidales bacterium | reverse complement strand
TCAATATTCGTATTATTGTACGTATAAATTATCTCACGCAAGAATATAAATCATTTGTTACAATTCTGTTACGATTTGATTACAATTTTACTAAGAAACTGTTTTGAATATGAATTTTGAAAGGCAAGCTGCTTTCGGGAGTTCCCGTTGCCTGTTCAGAGGGCTAAAAACTGCTTTCGCAGTGTTGAGAAACCACCGCGAAACAGTTCATGGAAGGATATCAAAAACTTATTAGGTAAATTCAAAACAGTTTCTCGGAATTTTATATTCTTCTGCAGAATACAGGAACTGTCTCCATTCTTCATAGAATGGCGCGTGCTGCTTTTGAAGTTCCTTTCCCCGTTCTTGAAACTGGTATGCAAGTCTGTTTTTTTGTGAAAGTAAACAGTACCTTTTAAGCTGCGGTTTGCTTAATTTTATTTCAACCCTTTGATACTTTCCCTCAGACTCGCGATTTTGGTTTCGGCGTCGGCCTGTTTTTTGCGTTCAACTTCAACTATTTCGGGTTTTGCATTTGCTACAAAACGCTCGTTGCCGAGTTTGGCATTGACCGATTTCAGAAAGCCTTCCAAGCGAATGATTTCCTTTTCCATTTTGTCGATTTCTTCTTCTGCGTTTATCAGATTGCCTACCGGAACGGCAAATTCCGCTGTGCCGACCATAAACGACACTGAGCCTGCCGATTTTTCAGAGACTTGTTCTATTTCCACATTCGCCAGTTTGCGGATAACGTCTGTGTAATCGTTATTATATGCGCCCGAAACCTGCAAGGCGAGTTTTTCTTTGGGCGAAATGTTTTTAGATGCGCGTATATTACGGATATTGGTTATGATTTCTTTGGCGGTTTCAAAATTTGCAATTCTATATTCTTCTTCTTCGTCTTGCCATTCAACTTCGGAGTATATTGGAGAAGTCATTATTGTTTTTGATTTGACATATTTATTATCAATCAAATAAAACTCTTCTTCGATATTATTAAAAAGTTCTTCGGTAATAAAGGGCATAAACGGGTGCAGAAGCTTTAACAGATACTCAAAATAACCCAAAACATGATTGTAGGTTTTATTGTCGATTGGTTTTCCGTATTCGGGTTTAATTATTTCGAGATACCACGAACAGAAATCATCCCAAAAAAGTTTGTAAAGTAAAGTCAATGCTTCCGACAGTCTGTATTTTAAAAATAAATCGTCAACTTCACGATTTGCTTTTGCTATTGCAGCAAAAAACCAGTCGTTTGCAATATTGTTTTCAATTGGCTGTTCAATATCTGCCGTTTCCCAGCCTTTTACAAGCCGAAAGGCATTCCATATTTTGTTACAGAAATTGCGTCCCTGTTCGCATAGCGATTCGTCGAACAGCAAATCATTCCCCGCAGGGGCGGAGAAGAGCATTCCCATACGCACGCCGTCTGCGCCGTATTTGTTCATTAATTCGATAGGGTCGGGCGAATTGCCGAGTTGTTTCGCCATTTTCCGTCCGAGTTGGTCGCGCACAATACCGGTGAAATAAACATTCCGAAACGGCTCTTTGCCGCGAAATTCTTCGCCAGCCATGATCATTCGCGCTACCCAGAAGAAGATTATATCGGGACCGGTAACGAGGTCGCTGGTGGGATAATAGTAGCAAATATCGGGGTTGCCGGGGCGGTTTATTCCGTTGAACACCGAAACCGGCCACAG
Organism: Bacteroidales bacterium; assembly: GCA_031285325.1. Classification (GTDB taxonomy): domain Bacteria; phylum Bacteroidota; class Bacteroidia; order Bacteroidales; family Prolixibacteraceae; genus Draconibacterium. The sequence continues at coordinate 15,945 of JAITWJ010000141.1, read as the reverse complement.
CCACGATGAAAACCACGTGTCGAGGCAGTCTTCGTCCTGTTTCAACGAAAAGCCTCCCTCAATCTCTCCTAAGGAGGGGTGCATAGCTATAGCCATTTCACGTGCTTTTTCTTCGGTTGGAGCAACAACAAAACCCCAGGCCCCTCCTTCGGGGGGATTCAGGGGGGCTTGTATATACCATGCCGGAATTTGGTGTCCCCACCAAAGTTGGCGCGAAATGCACCAGTCCTTTATATTGGTCATCCAGTGGCGGTGGGTGTTTTTGAATTTTTCGGGATAGAACTTTATCGTGTCGTCTTCAACGGCTTCGAGGGCGGGTTTTGCCAAATCTTCCATTTTCAGGAACCACTGCATGGAAAGTTTAGGCTCGATTGGCACATCGGTACGCTCGGAAAACCCCACTTTATTGGTGTAAGGTTCTGTTTTTTCGAGCAGTCGCGCCTCAATCAAATCGCGCTCAATCTGTTTGCGGCAATCAAATCTGTCCATCCCGGCATACATAGCGCCGTTGTTATTCAGGGTGCCGTTGTTGTTGAAAATATCGACCGAAGGCAGGCCGTATTTTTCACCGAGCATGTAGTCGTTAATGTCGTGTGCGGGAGTAACTTTTAGGCAGCCGGTTCCAAACTCCATATCCACGTATTCGTCTTCTATAACGGGGATTTCGCGGTTAATGAGCGGCACAATTACTTTCTTGCCTTTCAGCCACGCGGTTTTCGGGTTGTTTGGATTTATGCACATTGCAGTGTCGCCCATAATGGTTTCGGGGCGGGTTGTTGCAACAACTGCGTAAGTAGGCCCCCCTTGTGGCGTTGGGGCGCTTATCTTATATTTCAAATAAAATAATTTTCCATTTTGTTCTTTATAGTTTACTTCCTCGTCCGACAGGGCGGTTAATGCCTTCGGATCCCAGTTTACCATTCGCACGCCGCGGTATATAAGCCCTTTTTCGTAGAGGTTGCAAAATACCTTGAAGACACTTTCGGAGCGGATTTCGTCCATAGTGAAAGCGGTACGTTCCCAGTCGCACGAGCAGCCGAGTTTTTTGAGTTGTTCGAGAATAATTCCGCCGTGTTTATGCGTCCAGTCCCAAGCGTGTTTTAGAAATTCTTCGCGCGTGAGGCCGGTTTTGGAAATACCTTCGGCAGTAAGTTTTTGTACAACTTTTGCTTCGGTGGCAATTGAAGCATGGTCGGTACCGGGTACCCAGCAGGCGTTTTTCCCCTGCATTCGCGCGCGGCGCACCAGCACATCCTGAATGGTGTTGTTAAGCATGTGTCCCATGTGCAGCACACCCGTTACGTTGGGTGGCGGAATTACTATGGCGTAGGGTTCGCGCTCGTCGGGCTCGGAGTGGAACAGGTTGTTTTCAAGCCAGTATTCGTACCATTTCTGCTCTATTTCTGCAGGAGAATATTTAGTTGCTATTTTCATATAAAATGAACTGTAAAATTTTAGGGGCAAATGTACAAGTAAAAGTTTAAGGTTTATAAAAAATAATAACTACAGAATGATATATTAGAAATTTATGGATTGAAAAGTTCCGAATAATTGTAATTATTCTTTTGAATTTCAGGAAATCCGGAACAATTAAGAATTAATAATTAAGAGAGAGGATGATGTGCGCCTAATATGCGCACATTTGTCAAATCATCATTCGATGAAAGCACAATTATGCGCACGTTGGTAAAATTATAGGTAATAATATACATAAAACCCCTTAATTATTAAATATATATTACCCCAAACACCAAAACCGGTATATCGAATATGTTAAAATAAAATTGGAATATTATGAAAGACTAATTATTTTTGAAACATAATCGATTCAAAGGCAATGAATGAACCCTAATTTTTGTTTCATAGGTGCAGGAAACCTGGCAACTCATCTTTCAAAAAGATTATTGAATTCGGGCTTTTCAATAATACAGGTATTTAGCCGGACAGAAAAATCGGCAAAAATACTGGCTAAAACACTGGGTTGTAGTTTTACAAACGTACCTGAAAATATTACTCCTGATGCTGATATTTACATTATTGCAATTAACGATTCGTCTTTTGATGAAGTACTTGCTAAAATAAATTTTCATAATAAACTGGTAGTTCATACTTCGGGTAGCCAGCCGCTTTCTGTACTTGAGAACAGCTCTTCTAATTACGGTGTTTTATATCCGCTGCAGACGTTTTCGATAAATTTTGAATCTGATTTTCACAATATACCTGTTTTTGTTGAAGCCAACACTGCTCAAAACGAAGAAATACTTCTATACATAGCCCGTAAGATTTCATCAACTGTATCGGTTTTTTCATCTGAAAAAAGAAAATACCTGCACATAGCCGCTGTTTTCGCATGTAACTTTGTAAATTATCTTTATACAATTGCTGCCGAACTCTTAAAAACAAAAGATATACCATTCGATGTGCTGAGGCCTTTAATTCTTGAAACCGCATTAAAAGTACAGGAACTTGAACCGGAACGCGCCCAAACAGGCCCGGCAGTGCGTTTCGATAAAAATATAATTTCGGAACATTTTGAAGAAATTAAAGGCTATAATAATTATGCCGAACTTTACTATATACTGTCAAAAAGTATTTTTAAACACCATTATAAAACACAGAAATGAAAAATTTTAAAGAAGAATTAAAAGAAATCAAAGCATTGATATTCGATGTTGACGGCGTACTGTCTAAAGATTATTCTCCTATTGATTCGACAGGAGAACCAATGCGCACAACAAACATGAAAGATGGTTATGCAATAAGAGCAGCATTAAATGCAGGATTTAAAGTTGCAATTATTACAGGAGGTATTTCCGAAAGAGTTAAACTCAGGTACAAAAAGTTGGGTATAGAGCATTACTACGATAAAGTGGTGAATAAAATGGATTGCCTGCTTGATTTTATGGACAAAAGCGGAATCGAAAAAAGAGAAATCATGTACATGGGCGACGATGTACTCGATTATCCGGTTATGGCAGAGATAGGCGTTCCGACTTGTCCGCTTGATGCAGCTGCCGATATTAAAGCCATATCGAAGTATATTTCTGAACATAAAAGCGGACAGGGATGTGTACGCGATATAATTGAACAGGTAATGAGGGCGCAAAATAAATGGTTTAGAGTTAATGAATAACCGGATTGGCAATTTATAAATGAACTGGTTACCTCCGTATAATTATATTCTTGCTTCGAAATCGCCCAGACGTCATGAACTTTTAAAAATACTGGGAATTGATTTTCAGGTGAAATTAAAAGAAATTGAGGAAGTATTTCCGGAAGGGCTTTCAAAAGAAGAAATACCGGTTTATCTGGTCGAATTAAAGGCAAAACAATTTTTAGAGGAACTCGACAACAACGACATGTTGATTACAGCCGATACAATTGTTTGGTTTAACGGCCAGGTTTTAGGGAAACCTGAAAACTACGATAAAGCTAGAGCCATGCTCGAAATGCTTAGCAATAATAAACATCAGGTTATTTCGGGTGTTTGTCTGACTACTGCAAAAAAGCAAGTATCATTTTTTGCTGTTTCAAATGTTTGGTTTAAACCGCTTTCTAATGCAGAAATAGAATATTACATAACAAATTTCAAACCTTTCGATAAAGCCGGCGCTTACGGTATTCAGGAATGGATTGGCGCAACAGGCATAACTCATATAGAAGGTTCATTTTATAATGTTATGGGGCTTCCAATTCAACGGTTGTATGAAGAAATTATAAAGTTCTAACCATACAGACAGTTCGGTTTAATTGTTACGATTAATGTTTTGTGTAATGAATTTATTTATAAAACTACTTGGATATATCATTTGTAATAATTTTATTTACCAATAAATATTAATATCTTTATCAATGGAAATTAATTGTCCAAAAACCTCAATTATACATAACAATATTTCGTGTTATGTTTTGGATAATAAACATTCAGTAATACATTTATTTAAGTCTTCTGCTACAAGCAAGAGATTGGATTTATAAACAGTGTTTTTTGCCGTATTTTAAATACAGACAGAAACCAGTGCTAACTTTACAAACGTTTATGTCTAATTATATAAAAACAAAATTCATGATAAACAGATTATTTCTTTCAATAATTGTAATATGTATGATTGTTGTGAGTTGCGAAGAGCAAACTAAAGAACCCGAACCGGTGCCACAGCCACCGGAAATACCGGTAGAGCCCGATCCCAATCCCAATCCCGATCCCGATCCCAATCCCGGATTACCGTTTACTGAATACTCTTTGGAAGGGACTTCTGCCCGATGGGTTAATATTGCCTACAATAGTGAATTGCCCAGCCTTTTTCAAGGTAAACTCCTCGTAATTAACAGCGACGAAGAATTGAAAAAGTATATTGAGGGTGATTATCCGCCGATAGATTTTACGAAAAAGACATTATTATTGGCCTTTGGCGATACACCAAGATCAAGTCTTGAAATTAAAAACATAAGTTTTAATGAGTTGTCTGTACAAAACTACCTGTTGTCTGTCGATATAGATATGGGTGATGCACTTGCCTTTGACTTTTGGACAGTCGCAATACTTTTGGATAAACTTAACGAGGAAGCCAAAATAGAGCTTAATACAGTTATAAACAATAATAATTATTAGCCATGAAAATACAAGTATTAAAATTCACCGCGCTTTTGCCTGCGTTATTTAGTATTTTTTCTGCCTGTACAAAAACGGAAATCCCGACACGGGTCGTAGAATCGGATATGGCAACCCGGGCAGAATATTATGACACCCCTTATTTCTACTATTACGAAAGCGAAAAACAGTATTTCTACCTTGACACAAGATATGTTTTTGTGTCTGTTGTGGATGAAACGGATGCAAAGATATTTGATTCACATGGAATAAGGTATCAGCCTCTTAGTGTTGATATTCCCGAAAGTTGGAATATCGATGTCAGGCAAAGAAGATTCTGGACAATATTGAGTTTCGATGTTGTGTTATCCGATGAGGAATATTTGGCTAAACTGTCGGAAATCAAAAGTTGGGGAGAAGACATTATCGTTGCTCCCTACTTTAAACATCAAGAGCAGAACAAGATCGGGCTGTCCAATTTCCTGTATGTTAAATTGAAAAACGAAAATGATGTTGCGTTGCTTGAGAAAGAGGCTGAAAAAGAGGGTGCGGTTATCTCGCATAGGAATGAGTTTATGCCTCTGTGGTATGTGGTGAGTGTTACAGAAAACTCCAAACTCAATGCTATGGAACTGGCGAATCGTTTCCATGAGTCGGGATTATTTGAATATTCAGAGCCTGATTTACTGGTGGATGACATTTCGCTCAGCAACGATCAATACTTTGTCTATCAATGGGGTTTAAAAAACACTGGACAAAATGGAGGAACGGCAGGAATTGATATTAAGGCGGAACAGGCATGGTCGATATCAACCGGTAGTAACGTTACAGTTGCAGTTCTTGATCAAGGTATAGATTTAGGTCATCCCGATTTGTCCGGCAACATACATTCACTTAGCTATGACAGTGAAAGCGGAACTTCACCACAGAAAATACTCGGAAGTCACGGTACGGCAGTCGCAGGAATTATAGGCGCTCGAAGAAATAACATTGTTGGGGGCAATTACGAAGGGATTGCCGGTGTTGCTCCAAATGCTAAGATTATGTCGGTGAGCAATTCTTTAGCAGGAACCATATTGTCTCAAGAGAAAAGGGCGAATGGTATTAGCTGGGCACGGATAAATGGGGCTGATGTTATAAATAATTCTTGGGGATTTTACCCATCGAATCAATTTATAAGTGATGCCATATCCGATGCTTTAAGATTAGGCAGAAATGGTAAAGGTTGTATCGTTGTAGGTGGTTCGGGGAATGATTATGCCAATTATGTTCTTTTTCCGGCATCCATGAATAATGTAATTGCTGTTGGGGCTATTAACCGTAATGGTAATCGGGAAGATTTTTCCAACTATGGAACAGCGTTAGATATTGTTGCTCCCGGAGAGCGAGGAGGTATTTATACAACAGATTTACGAGGTTCACTCGGATATAATACGGGGAATTATGTTCCAAATTTTGAAGGTACTTCCGCCGCCGCCCCTCACGTTGCCGGAGTTGCAGCGTTGATATTGTCGATAAATCCTCATCTGGCACAACAACAAGTAAGGGATGTGATAGAACAGACGGCACAAAAAAGTAATCTTCCTTATACATTCGCTACAAACAAATCGAATGGAACATGGAATAACGAAGTCGGTTACGGTCTGGTAAATGCCTATGCGGCTGTAAACATGGTTCCGGCAAGTATTATCGGGCCTGCTAATATATACAACTATACTGGAACTTATTCCCTGTTCAATGCACCTGCAGGAACAGTAACTTGGTCGGTAACAGCTCCGTTCAATCTTTTGTCTTTTTCAGGTAGTACAACATCTATTGTCCAAACAGGAAATTCTGGTTCAGGAACGCTTACTGCAAAAGTAAACGGTACGGTTGTTGCAACTAAATCCATAGGAGGTTCTTCTCCTTCATTAGGGCCTATTACAGGCCCTGACGTAGTATATAAAGGTAATACATATGTTTCTTACAGATTAAATAATGTACAGGGTCTTACATATACTTGGGGTAGCAGCGGTACTCTTGTTCAAGTTTCAAGTAATGGTTGGGCGGAAGGGCTATTTAATGTTCCATCAAACACTCAAGGCAGTACTTCCGATACAGTACACTGTACTGTAACAACAAGCAATGGTGCTACCGTTGGTGTTTTTTATATGAATGTTACAATTATATAACTGTGTAATTTAGTGTCGCCGGATAAAATAAACCCTTTACAGGATAACCTGCAAAGGGTTTATCCTGTAAAACGATGCACATCGTTTCTAAAAAAATGTAACTACTGTTTTCAAAACCGTAACTACATTTTTCCCAAAAGGAATTTTTATTCTGAATAATAACAAAATAGTGTATGAAATACCATTTAATTACTTTGGGATGCCAGATGAATTTGGCCGACAGCGAGCGGGTTATTTCTGTGTTGAACAAAGCAGGATACACCTGGACGGATAACGAGGAGGAAGCAGGGCTAATCGGAATAATGGCTTGTTCGGTACGGCAAAAAGCAATCGACAAAGTATATTCGCGTATTCATAATTGGAATAAATGGAAAAATAATAAAAACCTGATAACTTTTATATCAGGCTGTATTTTACCCGATGACCATGAAAAATTCCTGAAACTTTTCGATATAATTTTTCAGGTGAAAGATTTGCCAAAACTTCCTGAAATGATAAGCAATTACGGAATAACAACACCGGTACATCTTAAAACAGGAATCGATCCGCATAACAAAAATATAGAACAGTTTTGGGACGTAAAACCATCGTACCAGTCGAACTTTGAGGCCTTTATTCCTATACAGAACGGATGTGATAAGTTTTGTTCATTTTGTGCTGTGCCATATACACGAGGACGCGAGGTGTCGCGGCCTTCGGAAGATATTATTGCTGAAATTGCCCTGTTAGTTTCGCAAGGGTTCAAATCAATTACATTGTTAGGGCAAAATGTAAATTCATACGGGTTGGACAAAAAAGGAGAGGAGATTACTTTTCCTGAATTGTTGCGGCAGATTGGAGAAATTGGAAACCAACTGAAAAAAGAATTCTGGGTGTACTTTACATCGCCGCACCCGCGCGACATGACCGATGAAGTTATAGACGTAATAGCCCAATACCCCGTGTTAGCTAAACAAATTCATTTGCCCATGCAAAGTGGCGACGATAAAGTTTTAACAAGCATGAACCGCAGGTACAACATGGAAAAATACAACAGCATTGTTAAATATATAAGAAATATAATCCCACAGGCTACTTTGTTTACCGATATAATTGTTGGCTTTACCGGCGAAACCGAAGAGCAGTTTGAAAATACGCGGCAGGCAATGGAGAAATTTAAATTCAACATGTCGTACACGGCTATTTACTCGCCGCGGCCGGGAGCAACAAGCCATAAATGGAACGACGATGTGCCACACGATGAGAAAAAACGCCGCTTGCATATTTTAACCGAAGAACTGAGAAAACACAACATTTTGCATAATAAACAAATGCTTGGAAAAACAGTACGTGTGCTTGTACATGGTACCGACCGTAAGAATGGTTTTCTTTCTGCGTTAACCGAAGGAAAATTGATAGTAAGGTTCCCATGCAGTAATGAAAATCTTATCGGACAATTCGTAGATATAAAAATAACTTCTGCTTCCGATTTTTCGCTTGAAGGAGAACTGTTTGAAGAAGCAGTTGCAGGCATATAATAAAACTCCACCCGATTAAATTCGGGTCAAAAAATTATTCAGATTATTTATTAAATTACATATAATGTTTATTTTTACTGTCGCGATAGTTTGAAACCAAACTTAATTATTAAGAATAATAACAAAAAAATTAAAAATCATGCTGCCACGCTTTTTATTAGCCGACAACTCGTTAGAAACTCCTGACACCATTTTTGTTGTACATACCGAAAATCCACGTTTTATTGTTGAAACCGATATTGACGATTTCTGGAGCAACCAGGAAATTCACTGGATTGACGGTGAGCCGGGCGACGAAGATTTAATAGCTCAGTTGATTGAGGAAGCCGAAGAATTTCTTGAAATGGAATTTGCAAACGAAGATTCACTGATGGAAGACGATTCGGAAGATTAACCGTATAAATTGAAAACAAGTTCAATAACCTGTCAAGAGTGTAATACAAATTTTGAGGCAACTTTTAAATACTGTTACATAAGAATCAAGTTTCGTTTTATTTACTTACTTGAAAATTTATCTCCCCACCATAGTTTTAAACGTTCCAGAATTTTAGTTTCCGACATATTATTCTGAGGACGATAAATCCGTTCATTCTTAATTTCTTCCGGAAGAAAATCCTGTTCCACAAAATTTCCTTCAAAAGCATGGGCGTATTTGTAGTTTTTACTGTAACCTAATTCTTTCATCAACTTTGTTGGTGCGTTTCGTATATGCATGGGCACCGGCAAATTCCCTGTTTTTTTAACTAACGAAATAGCTAAATCAATAGCTTCGTAAGCCGAATTGCTTTTGGGCGAAGTAGCAAGATAAATGGTGCATTCCGACAAAATTATCCGCGATTCGGGCGGCCCAATCTGGTGAACGGCATCAAAAGTGCTTTGAGCCAGCAAAAGTGCATTTGGATTTGCAAGGCCAACGTCTTCGGCTGCAAGAATTAATAAACGGCGTGCAATAAATTTGACATCTTCACCGCCTTCAATCATCCTTGCTAACCAGTAAATTGCTGCATCCGGATCGCTGCCTCTTATACTTTTTATAAATGCCGAAATAACATCGTAATGCATTTCACCCTGTTTGTCGTAAATGGCTAAATTTTTTTGTAACCGGTCAATTACTTTTTCATCGGTAATTTCTATTTCATCATTTTCTTCAGCCAGAACAATCAGTTCCAAAACATTCAACAGTTTTCGTGCATCTCCACCTGAAAAACGCAGCATTGCCTGGTTTTCCCTTATATTTATTTTCTTTTGTTTCAGAAGAGTGTCTTTTTTCAGAGCCGAATCAATTATTTGTAAAAGCCCTTTCTTGTCTAAATGGTTAAGCACATAAACCTGGCAACGCGAAAGAAGAGGAGATATTACTTCGAACGAAGGGTTTTCGGTAGTTGCGCCTATTAAAGTAATTGTTCCGTTTTCTACAGCTCCGAGTAACGAGTCTTGCTGCGACTTACTAAACCGGTGAATTTCATCAATAAAAAGAATAGGGTTCGGACGATTAAAAAATTGTTGCTTTTGTGCTTTTTCAATAACATCGCGTATGTCTTTTACTCCCGAATTTATAGCGCTTAGCGTATAAAATGGCCTCTCAAGTGTGTTGGCAATAATTTTGGCCAGCGTTGTTTTTCCAACCCCGGGCGGCCCCCATAAAATAAACGATGAAATATTTCCAGATTCAATCATATTACGTAAAACAGCATTCTTGCCTGTCAAGTGTTCCTGCCCTATATAATTGTCAAGTGTTTTTGGCCGTAAACGTTCTGCCAGCGGTTGATTGTTCATAACTGAATAATGTTTATAGAAACTTAAAATTATTATTTTATTTCATGATACTGCTTGTTTTCGTTCACAAAAGAATACACGGTTAAATATATATCTAAAATTAAAAATTAATGTTTTACAGGGAACAAAAGTGCAGAATCTGTTTTTGGATAAATCTTTCGTTTTTTTATTAATTTTGTTGAATATAACCTTTTATGGATTCAAAAACATCTCATACAGTCTTAACCGAAAGAGACCTGGAAAAGTTTTCTTCGGCATTTACCTTATCCGACATGGAAATTTTTATATTTCCGGAATTATTATATCCCTTAGTGCTTGCAAATATTATGTCGCCAATTATATGGCAATGGCGCGACGATCCATGGTTTACGGATATTGAATCCAAAAATTTTAACAGCAAAGCCAACCGAATAAAACAGTATATAATACAGAATTACGTTTTCAATCTCGATTTAGACACATGGGGGCTTACTTCAAAAGCGAAAGAGATTGAAAGATTCAGCCTGTTTTTCGATGTTAACATGTTGAAACAGTCGAACGCGCTGTTCGGATACGAAGGCGACAAATATTATTTCGACATGGACATACGGAAACATTTTGGGCTCGACAAATATAATTCTGATGTAATTCCGTACTGGAAAACAGAAACGGTTGAAGCAATGACGGCATTCAAATACAAAGAAGGTTTTTCGACAGGGGCAGGAGAATGTGTTTCGTTGTCGGCGCTGTATGCAGCTGCTCTTTTTGTGGTGGGAAGAATACCACTCGAAAAAATATTCATGATTGCAACTCCGTTACATTCTCAAAATTTTATAACAGAGAAGGAGGGGCTTATAACCAATAACCGCAGAATTGTAACAAAAAATATGTGGTTTAATGGTACATCTTTATCTGCAAAGGCAAGAAGAGCTTTGGAAAACGAGCGTGTTACAATTGTTTCGCATATCTCGGGCTATATTCATTTCCTGTTTAATGAAGCTACAATAAATAAAAACGAATATATCGGTTTCACCAATAAATTAAAGGAATTTCTTGTTACCAACCTTACAAGTTCTATTTTTACAAACTTCCTGAGATTCAATTCCAAGTACAAGTCTGTATTTCAATACAGGTGCGACTGTATCGGAAACAATAAATATATACCACTCGAAAAAATATTTGAATATGAACATTCAAGCAGGTATAATATTTCGCCCCAAACAAGAGACTTGCTTGTTAAGGAAATAATAGGCGATGAATTCTTGCTCAATCCTATAAACGGCAAAATATTGTTTAACGATATCGAAAAAATAATAAACAGTTCGTCAGGTAAAAATTTGGATGAAATCAAAAGTGAGATTAAACAAAACATCAATATCACTAACGAAAACCTGCTAAATGAAATGTTTGAAGACTTGAAATCTTTCATCCACACAGAACCGCGAATGCCCGCTGCCGATAAACAATATATAACAAACGGCAGAATTAATATTTCGCCCCTTAACAGCAGGGAAGAAATCATAGAAAACATCTACCAAAATGTTTCAGCATCAAGCATGGCCTTGCTAACCCTGTACGTTTACAGAGATATGGAATATGTTGACTGGAAACCGTTCGTAAAAGCGGCTATTGAAAGAAACCCGGTATGCTTTACACATTTTGCTGAAAAAGATGAAACCAAACTGTATCAAATTTTATCGGATATGCCTGACGAATCGATATACCATGAGAAAAGGCTTGCCTTGCCCGATGAAGTATGGAACTTTAAACGCGGCGACGGTATTGAAAAAGCTTTCTTAATTGCCGGTTTTATTTTACAAAAGAATAACGGCCAACGATGTAAAATAATTATTAACGGGAAACAGGCGATACTTGAATACAAAGGGAAAAATTTTGTTTTTAATTCATCAAAAGGAATAAATAAGATAATTGAGATAAATGGGAACAAAATTAATGTCAGTTAATTTACAGATGATATTAAAATTTTAAATCCGCTTAAACTTTTTTGTAGAAAATCGATCTTTTTTGCCTTTGCGACACTTTCGCAAGAGGTAAAACCATCATTTTAGTATTTGCGACATTGTCGCAAGCAGTAATTTCATCCGTTTAGTATTTGCGACACTGTCGCAAGAGGCAAAAACATATATTAAGTGGGTTTATTACTGAAATTTTTATAAACAGCAATATACGGTCGTTGTTATACAAACATATTTTACCCCTTGCACGTTGAAACCATTGTTATAATCTGAAAATACAGCAGATCTAAACTGTAAAGACTGCCTTATAAAGGCAGAAAAATTAGCTTCCAAAATCGTCGAATAATATATTTTCGCTCGGTACGCCAAGATTGTAAAGCATTTTCTGCACGGCATCGTTCATCACAGGCGGACCGCAAAGGTAGTAGTCAATTTCTTCCGGTTCGGCATGTTTAATCAGGTAATTATCGTAAATAACCTGATGTATAAAACCAACCTTCCCATCCCATTTGTCCTCGGGCAGCGGTTCTGAAAGCGCCAGGTTAAATTTGAAATTCGGAAAGTTATTTTCTATTTCACGGAACTGGCCGTAATAAAAAACCTCTTTCCATGAACGCGCGCCATACCAAAAAGTTACTTTTTTCTTTTGTTCTTTTACCGTATGGAAAAGATGGAACAAATGCGAACGCATGGGCGCCATACCGGCTCCACCGCCAATAAACATCATTTCATTATCGTTGTTTTTCAGAAAAAATTCGCCGTATGGCCCCGACACGGTAACTTTGTCGCCCGGTTTGCGTGAAAAAATATATGATGAACAAATTCCGGGATTAACTTTTTTGAAAGAATTGTTCGTCCTGTCCCAGGGCGGTGTTGCAATTCGGACATTCAACATCACAACATTTCCCTCTGCCGGATGATTGGCCATGGAATATGCGCGGAAAGTTGATTCCGGATTTTTCATTTTCAGACTGAACATATTTAATTTATCCCAGTCGCTGCGAAATTTTTCATCAACATCTATTTCTTTAAAATCGACATCTATTTTCGGAACATCAATCTGTATGTAACCTCCCGATTTGAAATTCAAATTTTCGCCTTCGGGGAGTTTCACTATAAATTCCTTGATAAAGGTAGCCACGTTGTTGTTTGAAATAACCTCGCACTCCCATTTCTTAACACCAAGAATTTCCTGATGAATACGTATTTTCATATCTTCTTTCACCTTTACCTGACAGGCAAGGCGCCAATTCTCATTTTGCTCTCTTCGGGTAAAAAAGCCTGTTTCTGTTTGAAGGATAGAACCGCCGCCTTCTTCAACTTTGCATCTACACAAGCCGCATGTTCCTCCTCCGCCGCATGCCGATGGTAAAAGAATTTTGCTGTTGCCAAGTGTTGTTAGAAGGCTGCTTCCGGGTTCGGTTTCCATTTCAAGATAAGCGTCATTAATGTTTACCTTAACTGTTCCCGAAGGAGTAAGTTTTTTCTTCGCGTAAAGCAGTATAGCTACTAATAAAATTGTTACAGTAAGGAACACCGCCACACTGGTAATAACAACTATAATTTGTGTTAAAAGCAATATCATTTGTGATTACTGTTTATAATTTAATACCCATAAAACCCATAAAAGCCAGCCCCATTAAACCGGTAACAATAAATGTAATACCCAATCCGCGCAGAGGGGCAGGAATATTGGAATACTGTATTTTTTCTCTAACAGCGGCAATGCCTGCAATGGCAAGAAACCAGCCAATACCCGACCCCAGGCCGTAAACAGAGGCTTCGCCAATGTTTACAAATTCTTTTTGCTGCATAAACAGAGAGCCTCCAAGTATTGCGCAGTTAACAGCAATAAGCGGGAGAAAAATACCTAACTGGTTGTATAAAACCGGAGCAAATTTTTCAACTATCATTTCAACAAGTTGAACTATTGAAGCTATCACGGCAATAAACATGATAAACGACAAAAAACTCAGATCAACCGTAGCGAATGAGGGGCTGAGCCAAATCAAGGCGCCTTCCCGTAAAACATAATTTTCAAGCAAATAGTCAACCGGTAATGTTATGCCAAGTACAAAAATAACAGCAATTCCAAGACCGGTAGCGGTACTTACTTTTTTGGAAACTGCCAAATAAGAACACATACCCAGAAAATAGGCAAAAATCATGTTCTCGATAAAAATTGACTTAATAAATATATTAACAAGATTTTCCATATATTATTCTTTGGTTTTGTTAATTCTCAATAAGCTTTTTATTCATACTACGCTGTATCCAAATTATTATTCCCACAAGAATCAAAGCCATTGGAGGGAGGAGCATCATGCCATTATTGGCATAAAACCCGCCATTGGCAATATACCAGCTATCAGGAATAATTCTGAAACCAAGTATTGAACCTGAACCAAAAAGTTCGCGTACTGTACCTATGATTATTAATATAATGCCATAACCTGCACCATTGCCAATACCATCGAGAAACGATTGCCAGGGGCGGTTACCCAGTGCAAACGCCTCAAGGCGCCCCATAAGAATACAGTTGGTTATAATTAAGCCCACAAAAACTGAAAGTTGTTTGCTTACATCGTAAACAAAGGCTTTAAGTACCTGATCGACCAAAATAACCAGTGCCGCAATAATAACCAGTTGTACAATAATTCTTATACGGTTTGGAATTGTATTTCTTAAAAGTGATATAATAACATTTGCTGCCGCTACAACAACAGTTACCGATATTGACATAACAATAGCCGGTTTTAGCTGTGCTGTAACTGCCAATGCGGAACAAACACCCAAAACCTGCACTGTAATCGGGTTGCTGCCGCCAAGTGGATCTGACAACAGTTTTAAATTTTTCTTTGAAAATAATGCTTCGCTCATCGTTTAATATTTTTTCTTTTTTAAGAACTCCAAATATGAAGTAAAGTCGTCGAGAAGCATTTTTTCAAGACCTTTACTTGTAATTGTTCCTCCCGAAATGCCATCAACCTTATGTTGTTCCGGAGCTTCCTGTCCTACTTTTACAACAGTAATTGAAACTAAATTTCCTGATTCATCAAATATTTTTTTCCCAATAAATGGAGCTTCAAAAATTTGTGTCGAAATCTCGGCGCCTAATCCTGGAGTTTCGCTTTGATGGTCAAAATTTGCACCATAAATAGTATTCATGTCATCGTTAAGAGCAACAAATCCCCATATTGGCCCCCAAAGCCCTGTTCCGTAAAGCGGGAATATATATTTTAAACTACCTTCTACTTGACATTCAAATACCGGCAGTAATCTTTCTTCCGGTTTTTTCGAGCGCTGTACTTTCAGGTCGGTTGTGAAAGCATTTTCTCCTTCAACAATCTCACCTTTTAAATTCACTACATATTCATTTACTATTTTTTCTGAATATAATTGTTCAGCATTAGCTGGTGTGCTTTCAATATTTACTGAAGCAAGGATGTTTTGCTTTTTTTCAACATCGAAGTTTCTTTTCTGTGCAGGCCTTAAAGCTATTGAGACAGATGCAAGTACAGCAGCAACCAATATTACCATAATTGCTGCATATAATACTGTATATGAATTGCTGTTTCTGTTCATAATACTTCTTTTACATGATCCGTCTTTTAACGGATGCTCTTTTTAAACGTTTTTTTATGTGTGCACTAACAATATAATGGTCAATGAGTGGTGCGAAGGTGTTCATTAGCAAAATAGCAAGCATCATACCTTCGGGGTAAGCCGGATTCAAAACCCTGATTATTATTGCCAGTACCCCAATGAGGAACCCATATATCCATTTCCCTTTTTCGGTTTGAGCGCTTGTAACAGGGTCGGTTGCCATAAATACAGCACCAAAAGCAAAACCGCCTATAATAAGATGTTGCCAGAATGGTAGCTCCATATATGTATTTACGGCAAATATATTCAGTAGTAAACCGGTAAATAAG